>CP119311.1:613020-919531 GCA_029202545.1 Candidatus Pseudobacter hemicellulosilyticus | reverse complement strand
AATAAAGACCAGGTTACGTTGGGTAGCGCTCCACTCGTACATGATGATATTGTGCCGGTCTACCAGTTCAAAGGAATCGGCGGTGGTATTGATGCTGATATCCAGGAAGCGCTGTACAGGCGTCCAGATAGCGGCTACCACCCATTTGCTGAAAGCATTGCCGTCACTGCGCTTGTCGCCCTGGTGTCCGTGCGCCAGGAATATAGTATATTCTTTGCCGTTATGGCTGGTGGTGAGCCGCAAGCCCTCATGGATGGCGAGCTTATCGCCAAAGATCGGCGCCAGGTATTGCTGCTGCTGGATGGTATAGCTCCATTCCAGATCATGGTTGCCATAGATCCGGTAATAACGGTCCTGCTGCAGGAACTTAGCTTCTTCCAGCAGGGTGAGCCGGTTCTTTTCAATTACGCTGGAGGGGGTATTTTCCCATAACTCTTCTGCATCACCCAGGTTGATGAGGGTAAATTCCTGTTCGTTATAATGCTGTAAGGCTTTGAGGTAATTCATTTCCGCCAGCCGGAAATCATCGGCCAGGTCCTTACCGCCTTTATGCTGATCAGAGAAAATAATGAACCGGCCGCTGTTGATGTCAAAGGGCAGGGTGGGGCCTTTGCTGGTTTTGCCTTCGGTAATGGTTTCATAGAGCTTATTGAGGGAGCTGAATACATCCCGCTCGCTGGCGGCGGAGGATAGTTTATCCGCCAGCCAGACCACTGGTCTGCGCAGCAGCCATTGCAGGAATCTTTTCATAGTGCCGTTCTTTTGATTATGGTGGATCATCAGCTACCTGGCGGTTGTGCGCTGATGGTGCAAAAATCCCTTTTCCTGACCCCGTTAAAATGATTAATTTTAGTAAGATAATGATTCGCGTGCATTCCGGGAGCGTTTGGTGTTGTTCATTTCAAGAATTGCGCATGGAAGTGAAAATACTGGCTGCAGCCCCGCCTTCAGCGCTGCAAAAATGGTTCTGGTGGTTACTGACCGGCAATATCCTGTTTATTGCCGGAACTACTGCCTGGTTATATCCTTTCTCTGCTGCCGATATCCTGTCGTTTGAGACGGCGGGAAAATTATTAAAGGCAGAACCTATCCTGCTGGACTGGCTGACAGCCGGCAAGCTGCCGCTGGCGCTGCGGGCTATCTACCTTGACTATGCGTTTATACTTCTCTATGTCTCCTTTTTAAGTGTGGCTGCTTTATTCCTCTCCCGGCTCACGGGCCATGAGATCCTGATCCGTTTTGGCAGGGGGATGAGCTGGATGCTCATTGTGGCCGGCGCCTGTGATGTAATAGAGAATATGTTCATGCTGCGCAGCCTGAACCATGGGCTCACCGCTTTCAATGTGGCGCTGACCTATGATATGGCTGCCGCCAAGTTTACAGTAGTGATCCTGGCGCTGCTGTTTGGGCTGGTCTGCCTGATCTATTGGCTGAGCAGCAGATTTTCACGGTGATGCACAACGCTTTTTATACTTTGATATAGATCTTTTTCCTGTCCAGCCAGTAAACGATCAGCCAGTAAAAGAGGATCATGCAAAGGGCAAATAAGAAAGAGCCGGCCCTGGGGTCAGGAGAAACAGGGGCGCAGACATGTGTATAGAACCAGTCCAGCGGGTTGCTGCCTTCTCCGGTGGAGGCGTCCGTAAACCTGACCAGGGAAAGTCCTTTGGGCACCAGGGCGCTGATCATGAAGATAAAGAGTGCATTTTTTCCGAATACATCAAAGAAACGGGTCCAGGCGCCTTTTACCTGTTTGAACTCTATCAGGAAAAGCAGGGTGGACAATACCATGATGGCGAGGCCGGTGGTATACAGTACATAGGAGCTGGTCCAGATCTTCTTGTTGATGGGGAATAGCAGGTCCCAGGTCAGGCCGGTGAACAGAAGTAGCCCGGCAGCCACAAACAGGTTGGACAGCATTTCGTAGGTCTTCCCTTTTTGTAGAATATATTGTCCCACGAAATACCCAAATACGACCTGACAGATACCCGTAAGTGTACTTGTGATCCCTTCCGGGTCAAAAGGCACTCCTTCCCCTTTATACAGGTGTGGGATGCCGAGCAGTTGCTGGTCAACGCTGTTGCCGAAATATCCCTGGAGGCTATAAGGATCTGCAGGGTTGCCCAGAGTGAAGCAGAGGGCCCAGTAGCCCAGCAGGATGATACAGGCCGCCAGCCAGGCGCCACGGGGTTTCCAGTAGTAGAGAATAAGTGCTGCAAACAGGTAGCAGAGCGCAATCCGCTGCAGTACGCCCAGGATGCGCACGCCGTTCTCCGGGTGTTGCGGGTCCACCCAATGTTTGAACGCCAGCCCACTGTCTGTCCATTTTACAAAAGGGAACCAGTTCAGGAAAAGACCAATACCAAAGATCAGCAGGCTGCGGATAAGCACTTTCCTGAGAAAGGCCTGCTGGCCCGCTGCTTGCAGCCTGGGCAGTACAAAGGCCATGGCATTGCCTACCGCAAAAAGGAAGAAGGGAAATACCAGGTCGGTGGGCGTACAGCCATGCCAGTTGGCGTGGGCAAGAGGTTTGTAGAGGTGCGACCAACTACCGGGATTGTTGACAAGGATCATCAATGCTACGGTAGCACCCCTGAAAACGTCCAATGCATAAAATCGTTGATTCAAGACTGTGGGTTTTTGGCGGTTTTAATAAAGATAAAAAAATGATGGAAAAAATGGTAATGACCAGGGGGTGTCAGGGAGGTATTTTACCGTAGAAAAGGGGTTCTGGCTCTTTGCGATTTGTATAAGTCAAAAAGTTGATATTACCTACGGTTGTGACTGGATAAAGCACATTTTTCTTTGAAAAATAATGTATTACCATATAATTTGGCACGATTTTCCACGTTAAAAATCCCCTATATTTGCAGGGTTCACACTTAAAAAGTTGGTGGGGAAACCCCGGGGAAGTTTAGGATAAACAACCATAGATAAAGAGGTATAACTTCTCTTATCACCGATCATTTAACCTTTGAAACGAATTCCTTTGAAGAATCACCGACAGATAGGTGTATTGATACTATTACATATATAGGGTATAATGAAAGCTTGCCTGCCTTCGTTATACCCTATTCTATTGTTTGTAGGTCAGGGAAGGAGAGGAAAATTAAATGGTTATTAGTCAGCTAATTAGGAGTAATTCCTGTGACTGAGCTGGCGAAGCCCTGCCCGAAAGCGGGTAGTCGTAATTGTTGATATATGTCAAACCTGCATTTTGTCCATGAATCAGCTGTTGTGGATGCCGGCGCCCGGGTGGGTGAAGGCACCAGGATCTGGCATTTCTGCCATATCATGGCAGGCAGCAGTATCGGAAAGGATTGTATACTGGGCCAGAACGTGTTTGTGGGAGCAGGGGTAGTGCTGGGCAATGGGGTAAAAGTGCAGAATAACGTATCTATATATAGTGGGGTGGAATGTGAAGATGAGGTATTCCTGGGCCCTTCGGTTGTGTTCACCAATGTGATCAACCCCCGGGCGGCCATTGAACGGAAAGAGGAATTCAGGCCTACACTGGTGAAAAAAGGTGCTTCCATCGGCGCCAACGCCACCGTGATATGCGGCCATACCATTGGAGAATACGCTATGGTGGGCGCCGCCGCGGTAGTGACCAAGGATGTGCCGGCGTTTGCCCTGGTGGCAGGTAACCCTGCCAGGCAGATTGGATGGGTGAGTGTGCAGGGTATGAAGCTGGACTTTGATGCAGCAGGATACGCCCGGTGCGCCGGGAGCGGGGAATTGTACCAACAAACAGCTGCCGGTGTCTGCTTGCTGACCGGCTCTAAATAATTGCGATTGCTTATGACTGCCAATGGAACGGTTCGTAAATGGTACGCGGTGTACACCAAGCCCAGGTGGGAAAAAAAGGTACACCGGCTGCTGGAGGAGAAGAAGGTGGAGAGTTATTGTCCTTTGAACAAAGTACATCGGAAATGGAGTGACCGGATGAAGGTAGTGGAGGAGCCCCTGTTCAAGTCCTATGTGTTTGTGCGGGTAAGCGATGAAGAAAAAGTGGCCGTCCGGATGACCAGCGGCGTCATGAACTTTGTATATTGGCTCGGCAAGCCTGCCATTGTGAAGGATAAGGAGATCCGGGACATCAGGCTTTTTCTCCAGGAATATGAAGATGTGGAAGCCCTGCCCACGAACCTGGAGCCTGGTCAGGATGTGAAGATCAATGCCGGCGTATTCATGGGCGAAGAGGCTAAAGTGATCGGGATCAAAAAGAAATATGCCATTGTCACTATACGGAGCCTGGGCTATCAGCTGAGGGCGCGGATCCCGAAAGTGGCGTTACAGGCAAAGAAAAATGCATAGTATCTACTAATCAATAATTACTCAATTGAAATTCCTTTCCATGTATAAACCTTCGTTATGGTGTATTCTTCTAATGATTATTGCCATTGCAGGAGTATCCTGTGCCTCCTCCAGGAAGGCCTATCAGGGTGCGCTTTACTTCCAGGATATCGGGGATAGCCTCAAGAACCTGCCGCCGGTGTCTTTCGAACAACGGTTTCAACCTGGTGATATCCTGCATGTCACGGTGGTTACACCCAATGAGAAGATGGGAGCTTTGTTCAATCAGCCTGTTTCCATGCCTTCTGACGGGACAGCAGGCGGGCCCTCAGGTTACCTGGTAGATGAGGACAGCACCATTTTTTTCCCATTATTGGGAAGGTTGAAGGTAAGCGGACATACCAAGCGCAGCTTCACTGCTGACCTTACAGAGCGGCTGAGGTATTACCTTGATTCCCCCATTGTGGCTGTCCGGTTACTGAACTACCGCATCACCATGCTGGGTGAGTTCAACAAGCCGGGTACCCTGGTGATACCCAATGAACGGGTCACTATCCTGGATGCTATTGGTCTGGCCGGCGATATGAATATGTTTGCCAAGCGGGATAGCGTAATGATCATCAGGACCAATGAAGGGCATGTGGAATTGGGTTCCCTGAATATGAACGCCGGAAATATTTTTGACTCGCCCTATTTCTACCTCAAACAAAATGACGTGGTGTACGTGAAAATGCAAAAGCGTAAGCTGGCAGTTACTGACCAGGTAACGCTGCGGAACGTATCCCTTGGTCTGGGCATACTTTCCGCTCTGGCAGCGATCACCGCCACTGTTATCAATATCACCAAATAATCTTCAACCTTATTGGTAATCCTTTCATGAAAAACGAAAGAGTAGTTAGTAAATCGTCAAAACCAGAGTCGATTGATTTCAATATCAAAGAACTCTTTTTCAAATACGTTCATTATAGCTGGATCTTTGTTGTAGCTATGGGTTTGTCGCTTTTGTGCGCGTGGATCTATCTGCGGTATACAAAGGCCAAATACAGTGTTTCAGCTACCATGATGATCCGTAGTGAGTCCAAGGGAGGCACAGACATATTCTCCGATATGATGTTGTTCAAGGAGAATGTCAATAAGCAAAATGAAATGCTGATCCTCAAGTCCCGATCCATGATGGCACGGGTAGTTGACTCCCTGGGGCTGCAGTTTTCCTACTATGTAACAGGGAACGTAAAGTCCACCAATATTTATAAGGAATCTCCATTTCAGGTAGAGTTCCTGACGCCGCCTGGCAGAGGCATGAGCCTGGAGGTACATTTTCTTTCGTCAACCACGTACACGCTGGGCATGGACGTCACCAAGTATGTTGTTGGCCAGCCAGTGAACTATGCCGGCTTTAATTTCCGGCTGGCTTTGAGGGAAAGTCCCTACTCCAATTTATCCGTGAAGGATTTCCTCGTGACCTATATGCCGCGTGAGTCAGCCGCCATGGCCTATATGGGTGGCCTGAATATCCAGAATGCCGCAGATATGGGCGGTATGCTGCAGATCAGCTATGTTACAGAAAATCCTATGCTGGGTGCTGATATTGTCAATACCCTGATGGAGCAATACCGGCAGAATGCTATTGAGGATAAGAATGAAACCAACAGGAAGATCGTTTCTTTTATCAACGACCGGCTGAATATTGTGGAAAGGCAGCTGGATAGTGTTGAAAAAGAACTACAGCAATTCAAATCGAGGGAGCAGGTCATTGACCTGCCGACACAATCCCAGCGGTATTTTGAGAACCTGGTGACAACACGGGAGGATGTGCGCAAGCTGCAGATCCAGGTAGGTACTGCTGAGCTGCTGGAAGATTACCTGAAGGACGGGGAGCGGAAGCTTACCCTGGTGCCCTCTACCCTGGGATTACAGGATCTGACCTTAATGGACCTGGTGAATGGCTATAACCGCCTGATCGCAGACCGGACGCTGCAGCTGCAGACAGGCGCCACCGTAAACAGCCCGGCCATCCGTAACCTGGAGAGCGATATAGAAGCGGCGCGCCAGCGTCTGCTGCTGAACCTGGCCAATATCAAAGCCGGCTTCAGAAAAACAATTGTCTCACTGGAAACGCAATCCACTTCATTCAATACGGAAATTGCTGCCATTCCCCAGAAAGAACGGGAAAGCAGGGAGCGGCTGCGGCAGCAGGAGATCAAACAAACCCTCTACCTGTTCATGCTGCAGAAGCGGGAAGAATCAGGCATTGCAGAAGCTTCCACTATTTCCGATTCCAAGGTCATAGATGCCGCCTTGCCTTTAAGTTATAAGGTGAGCCCGGTTTCCTCGCGTATTTATGCCATTGCCGCCCTGGCAGGTCTTTTCATACCGCTGGTGGTGATCTATATCATCCTGCTGATGAATGATAAGGTGATCACCAAGAGTGATATTACCAAGGCCACGGACCTGCCTATTCTGGGTGAAATTGGCCATAACTATTCAGACAGGACCCTGCTGTTCCCTGAAAAATCCAGAACAGTGGTAGCGGAGCAGACCCGGATCCTGCGAAGTAATCTTCGCTTTGTACTGGGTGAATCCTTTGACCGCTTTATACTGTTGGTGACCTCCTCGTTCAGTGGTGAGGGTAAATCCTTTATCACCACCAACCTGGCCGCCGCCATGGCCCTTTCCGGAAAACGGACGGTGATCCTTGAGTTTGACCTTCGTAAACCGAAAGTAATAGCCGGGCTGGGTCTGCAGAAAGGACATGGCCTCACCAACTACCTGGTAGGTGGGGCAAAGCTGGAGCAGCTGCCCCAGCCTGTTCCCAATGTGCCCAATCTGTTTGCCATCTCCTGCGGACCTGTTCCGCCCAACCCGGCAGAGATCCTGCTTACCCCACGTATTCAGGACCTGTTCACCTGGCTCAGAACGGAGTTTGATATCATCATCATTGATACCGCGCCTGTAGGGCTGGTGAGTGACGCTATCAGTCTCAGCCAGCATGCAGATGCTACCTTGTACGTAATCCGGCAACGCCACACTTTCAAGCGCCAGCTGCTGTTCATTGACGACCTGTACCAGCAGAACAAACTCCCGAAAATGGGACTGGTGGTGAATGATGTGGTGTCAAAAGGCGCTTCCAAATATTATGGCTACGGCGGTCATTACGGCTACGGCTATGGTTATGGCTACGGCTCACAGAAAGACTACTACGATATAGAAAGCAAAAGCTTCTGGGATAGGATTAGCTGGAAAAGAAAACGAAAAAAATAAAAGGCTTAAAAACGTTGGCTTCATGAATAATTTGCAAAAAGAAGGCTCTGAAAAATGGGATATGGTCATTGAGCCGCACAGTTCTTTTTTTAATCTGAACCTCGCAGAGGTATGGCGTTACCGGGACCTGATGATGCTGTTTGTGAAAAGGGATTTTGTAGCCCAGTTCAAACAAACAGTACTTGGTCCCCTTTGGCATATTATCCAGCCGCTGTTAACTACGCTCATGTTCCTGCTGCTGTTTGGCCGGATTGCCAGGATCCCCATTGGCATGAATGTTCATCCCACCGTCTTCTACATGAGCGGGATCATCCTGTGGAACTATTTCTCCGCCTGTTTAACCAGCACCTCCGGCACTTTTGTGACCAACGCCAATATCTTTGGTAAGGTCTATTTCCCAAGGCTGGTATTACCGCTGTCAGTAACCATCTCCAATATTATCCGCTTTGGGATCCAGTTCCTGCTGCTGCTGGGCTTCATGATCTATTTCCATTTCAAAGGTTTTCCGATGCAGGTTACTGCTGAATGGCTGTTTATTCCGGTATTGGTGATCATTATGGCCGGGATCAGCCTGGGACTGGGCATCATCATTTCCTCGCTGACCACCAAGTACCGCGATTTCTCCGTGCTGCTGACCTTTGCCGTCCAGCTGGGTATGTATGCTACTCCCATCGCCTATCCTTTGTCCTTTCTCAAGGAAGGCTCTTTTTCCAGAAAAGTAATTGAGCTCAATCCCCTGACACCCCTGGTGGAAGGATTCCGCTACTGCCTGTTTGGTAACAACGGATTCCCGATAGGTTCCCTGGTATACAGCATCGTATTTATGGCTGTTGTTGTTGTTTTTGGCATATTCTTCTTCAACAAGGTGGAAAAGAGCTTCATGGATACTGTTTAATCCACCATCATTAACCCTTCAGTTTTTATGAGCAACGCAATTATAAAGGTTGAAAACCTTTCAAAGCAATACAGGTTAGGCAAGATTGGTACAGGATCTCTGGCGCATGATGTAAACCGCTGGTGGTATCAAATAAGAGGTAAAGAGGACCCGTATCTGAAGATCGGGGCCACCAATGACCGGACCAGCAAGGATGACAGTGAATATGTATGGAGCCTGCGGGATATCAGCTTTGATATTAACCAGGGAGACGCTGTTGGGATCATTGGACGGAATGGAGCTGGCAAGAGCACGCTGTTGAAAATATTAAGCAGAACAACCCAGCCTACTATTGGCCGGATCAAGATCAAGGGCCGGGTGGCCAGTCTGCTGGAAGTAGGTACCGGCTTTCACCCTGAGCTGACAGGCCGGGAGAATGTGTACCTCAACGGAGCCATCCTGGGCATGACAAAAAAAGAGATTGCCAGAAAGTTTGATGAGATCATCAGCTTCGCCGGCGTAGAAAAATATGTAGATACCCCCGTTAAAAGATATTCTTCCGGGATGTACGTACGGCTTGCTTTTGGCGTGGCTGCCCACCTGGAGCCGGATATCCTGATCGTGGATGAAGTACTGGCGGTGGGTGACTCCGAGTTTCAGAAAAAGGCGCTCGGAAAAATGCAGGATGTAACCAAGAGTGAAGGCAGAACAGTATTGTTTGTCAGCCATAATATGGCCGCTGTATCCTCTCTCTGTAATAAATCCATTGTCATGGTGAACGGAGGCCTGGCATTCACCGGCAGCGTAAACAAAGGCATTGAGTATTATTTAAATGCAGGGAATAAGGCCAGTGACGCAGTATATACCAATGAGCAGCCCAACAAAACTGATATCCTGTCTATTCGCATACTCAGGGAAAATGTAGTTGAGCCTACCCAGGTCTTCAAGTTTAAAGAAAAGATCCTCCTCGAATTCACTGTTCAATCCGCACTGCAGCATCAGAATATAGTTCTCAGGTTCAGGTTAAAGGACCAGAAGGAAAGGAATATCTTTTCCTCACAAGTAAAGCTTTCTGACTATACAGCCGGACCTGGCGATAAACATGTATTCACCGTGGAGATCCCCGGCGGAATACTTGTTCCCAATGCGTACTTCCCTGTGGTAGCGCTGCATGTACCTAATACGGAGATGCTTCGCTTACTGGAAGCACCGGTCAGCTTCGAAATTGAGGATACCGGTTCTGAATTCTACCAGGACGCCGGCAGCGATTATGGATGTGTGATGATTGACTGCAAATGGAAGTATTCCCATCAATAGATGCATAAGTCAAAATTCTGAGTTCAATGTCAAGACTGGTTTTATATCTCGCCAGAAAAATTCTTGATAACCGGCCATTGATGGCAAGGTTAAAGTCTATGTACTGGCGGAAAGAAGAAGACCTGCTGAAGGAACAATGCGTGTCTGGGGCCGGGACGAAGTTTTATCCCGGAACAGTGATCAACAACAGGCAGTCCAGCAGATCAGGCATTTCAATCGGCAGCCATTCACATCTCAGGGGCGAGCTGATGGTCATGGGGTATGGTGGCAAAATAACCATTGGTGATTATGTATACATGGGCGAACATTCCAAAATATGGTCTGCTGAAAATATCAGCATCGGGAATCACGTGCTGATATCCCATGGGGTCAATATTATTGATACGGACTCCCATGAAATGGATCATCAGCAGCGGGCCGCCGATTTCACAAAGCTGATCACGGAAGGACCGGCCAGGCAGAAGGGGAATATCAGATCTGCCCCCATCATTATAGAAGATCATGCATGGATCAGCTATGGTGTAGCAGTATTAAAGGGGGTGAGGATCGGCAAAGGGGCTATAGTGGCCTGTAACAGCGTTGTTACCAAAGATGTTCCCGCCTGGAAAATTGTGGCTGGTAATCCTGCAAGGATCGTTAACTCGCTCAGGGATGAGGAAAACAATGAAGGGGCTAATGGAGAACAGATAGTTTAAGTATACATTATCTAAACAATAAAAGAAAAACCTAAGATGAAAGTTGCTGTTTGGGGGTCCTGTAAGTTTGGAAACTACGGTGATGATATCATGGTACTCATGTATTCCAGGTTTGTTAAGGACCAGGGTGCAACCCCGGTTGCCTATGGGCTTAATGAAGGCCTTGCAAAAAAATATGGTATCGAAACGGTTTTTACCCTTGATGAGCTGATCCGTGATGCGTCCTTTACCCTGATTGCAGGCGGATCCTGGCTGGAAAAGCACAAGTTTGACGAGAAGAAATTTGAGTTTGAACGGGATATGACTGAATTGCTGTCTACCCTGGAAAAATATAACTGCCCATTGTACAGCTTCTCCATTGGCGGTGATGGGCATATAGATGCTGCTGTGCTGACGCCTGCCCGCCGGGCTATCTTTACATCTGACAGCTATAAAGGCGGGACTGTCCGCCTGGAAAAGGATGTTCAACTGATGCAGTCCATTAACAAGCAGGTGAAACTCTTCCCTGATGTGGTCCTTTCACTTCCTGAATTCTGGAAACCCAGCCCGCAAAACACAGCGCCTTCCCGCCGCAAAAGGATCGGGATGCAGGTACTGGGACCCGCAGGCAGACTGATCTCCAATACCATTAATTCCGTTTCCTGGTTATATCCGGCTGAATATAATTTTATTCATACCCACCTGCCGGAATATGGCATCACCTACGAGCAGCAGTTTGAGAAGGAAGATGCCAAAAGGAAGAACTTCCAGTACGAAGACCCGCAATCCTTCATTGATTTTATCAGTGGCCTTGATGTGGTGGTTGCTTCCAAGCTGCACCCCTGTGTAACAGCGGTGGCTTATGGAGTGCCTTTCCTGTTATTGGGTGGCCTGAACAAAACAAAGAATTTCCTGGAAAGCGTTAATTCAGAAAAAACAATTGTTCCGGATGCAGGTTACCTCCGGAAATACATTCTCAAAAATTCACTGGTAAAGGAAGCAGCCGGCAGGCCCGACTGGACAGAAATAAGAAAACAGCAAAAAGAAAGTATTGGCCACTTCCAGACCTTAAAGGAAGTCATTGCTTCATACGCATAAGCTTTATCAGTAGCCCGGATGGCATTTTCAGTAAGGTAAAAAGTATAACGGATGGCGCGGAAGAAAAAAATTGGTATTGTTTACAATTACAATGAGAATTGGATAGGAGGGACCTATTATATCGAAAACCTGCTTGCCGCCCTGGGAACCCTTGATGAAAAAGACAGGCCACAGGTATTTGTGGTATCAAAATCGAAGGAAAGCTATGAAGCATTGCAGAAAAAAGTGCCTTATCCCAATCTGCAATGGCTGAATGTTTTCAGCTTCTCCCTCTCCGAAAGGATCATCAACAAAATAGGCAGGATACTGCTTAAAAAACCGTTGATTGATAAACGGGTGCGGGGGCTGGACATTATTTTCCCGCTTTTCCGCGCGGAATCCTCTGTTCATCCCGGTCAGCCCAGCCTGTTCTGGATCCCTGACCTGCAGGAACATTTCTTCCCTGCCTTCTTTACACAGGAAGAACTGGCGGCAAGAAGAGCCTGGCACCAGGATATGATTGATCAGAAAGGCAAGATCCTGTTCAGCAGCAAAGCGGCCCGGAACGATTTTGTTTCCGTGTATCCAGGGGCCGGTACTACTAACTATGTAGTCCCCTTTGCCGTAACCCACCAGCCCTATGATCAGCTGTCTATTGAAACATTACGGGCAAAGTATGAGCTGCCCCCGGTATATTTCATGAGTCCCAACCAGTTCTGGGTACATAAGAACCATAAAGTGCTGATCAATGCTGCAGCTGAACTGAAAAAGGCAGGTGAAGAAGTAGTGATTGCCCTTACCGGCAAACCTTACGACAGCCGGAAGCCTGAATACTACCAGGAATTGCTGGACCTCACCCAGGCCAATGGACTGGAAAAGAATATCCGCTTCCTGGGTTTTATTGACCGGCAGGAACAGCTGCAGCTGATGAACCATGCACGGGCCATTATCCAGCCCTCCAAATTTGAGGGATGGAGCACAGTGATTGAAGATGCCAAAGCAATGAATCAGTTTGTGCTGGCATCTGATATACCCGTACACCTGGAGCAGGCCCCAAATGGCGTTTTCTTTAATCCCGACGATCCTTCAATGCTGGCCGGATTATTGAAACAGTATTCCGCCGTACAGCCTGAAAGGAGTACTACGGACTACAGGACGCATGTAAGGAAATTTGCCGCCGATTTCTTAAATACAATAGATTGAGTAGAGGTATGAATCATATTCTGGTTATAGGCTCTGAAGGGTTCATTGGCCATCACCTGGTCAAATTCTACCTGAAAAATAACTGGCAGGTAAGTGGTATAGACAGGATCGATAATCCATCTGCAGACTATCATTACATAAAGCTGCTGAGTGGTATTGATTTTGTTGACCTGTTCATCAATAACAACTTTACCTACGTAATCAATGCCGCTGGCAGTGGGAATGTGGGCTTTTCAGTGGAGCATCCTATCAGCGATTTTGAAGCCAACTGTTTTGAAACCGCCAGGATCCTGGAAGCGCTGCGCCTGTCCCGGAAAGAATCCCGTTACCTGCATATTTCCAGCGCTGCGGTATACGGCAATCCTGATAAGCTGCCTATTGCAGAACAGGATAAGCTGCATCCCCTTTCTCCCTACGGATGGCATAAGATGATGAGTGAAATGCTGTGCAGGGAATATTATGAACTGTACAATATCCGCTCCTGTATCATCCGTCCCTTCTCCGTATATGGTCCCGGTCTGCGCAAGCAGCTGTTCTGGGATTTGTACCACAGGACCAGCGGAAAGACAGCTATTGAGCTTTTTGGTACCGGCGATGAAAGCCGGGACTTCATTTATATAGATGACCTGGTGCAGATCATACACCTGCTTATCACGAATTCGCCCATGACCGCAGAGGCTTACAATGCAGCCAATGGAGTGGAGATAAGGATCAGGGAGGCGGTGAGCGAATTCATCAGATTCTTTGATCCGGTTCCAACAGCAAACTTTAATGGAAAGGGTAAAAAAGGAGATCCGCTGAACTGGCGGGCTGATATTCAAAGTATCAGCGCACTCGGCTATCAGCAGAAAGTAACATTTGAAGAAGGAATAGAACGGACTTTTAATTGGATTAACGGACTTTAATAATCAGGATAATCATGTTTTCAGAAAAGCCTACCAAAGTGATCCGCTTTTCGGGCGGACTGGGTAATCAGATGTTCCACTATGCCCTGTACAAGGCGCTGGAAAAAAAATTCCCGGGTAACCGCGTGCTGGCTGATGTTTCACTATACACATCCAATACCATTCACAATGGTTTTGAACTGGAAAGAATATTTGGCGTACACCTGCGGCATGCAACGGAAAATGATGTGCTGGCTGCCAGGAATGTTGGCACTACCCTGACAGGCCGGGCCGTCAGGAAATTACTGGGAAGCAAACAAACCTTCCTGCATGACGTACCTACAGGTCCTTTCCAGCCGGAAGCCCTGCAGACCAGCGGCAACAGATACTATATAGGCGCCTGGCAATCTGATCAATATTTCTCCAAAATTGCTGACCTTATAAAAAGCGATTTCTTCTTTCAGATACCGCTGGATAACCATAACAGCAGACTTGCCCAGGAACTGGATGAAACAGCATCAGTAGGGGTACATATCAGGCGGGGCGACTATATCAATAACCCCGACTTCCTGCATGTTTGCGGGGACGACTACTACCTCCAGGCTATCAGCCTGATGGCGGAAAAGCTGGACAATCCCAGGTTTTATATTTTCTCCAATGATATAGACTGGTGCAAAGCCAACCTGAAAGGACTGGATACGGTATTTGTAGACTGGAATACCGGCGCCGACAGCTACCGGGATCTCCAGCTGATGTCTCTCTGCAAGCACAATATCATTGCCAACAGCACTTTCAGCTGGTGGTCTGCCTGGCTGAACAACAATGACCATAAGCTTGTAATTGCCCCTGCCAGGTGGTTCAGTGATAAAGACCTCAATGTGGCCCTGGATTCATGGATCAAAATCTAACACAACCCCGGATGAAGTCTCTGTTGTTTTTTACCCCTTATGCCGGCCGGACTGGTTCAGAAATGTTCCTCTGGTATATGTTCTCCCGGTTTGACCGGACATTGATCAAAGCCAATCTTATCAGTGAATGCCAGGGCGAGCTGTTACACCAGATGCCGGAGGATATCGGCACTTTTGTTACCCTGAAATATCCGGGAAGAATGGCAAGGATAGCCCATTCCTTCTCCCGGGCCATGGGCGTGAATAAATATGAGGACCACCTGATGAAACTGCACAGATCGGTGAAACCCGATTACTGGTACCTCAATACGGTGCAGATGACAGATAAAACAGCGCTGGCCCGTAAACAGGGCATTCCGGTCATTGCCCATTTTCATGAGCTGACAACGGACTACAGCCTGGTCAGCTACCAGCAGCTGAAAGATACTATTGACTACGCAACCCTTTGCATTGCAGACAGCAAAGCAGTATATGAACGCCTGCAGGTGCTGGGGGCTAAAAATATCGCCCTGCAATACGAGTGTATCGATTGCAGCAAAATAAACCCGGACCCATCCCGCTCCGCTGCCATAAAAAAAGAGCTTGGACTGGGATCCTTTGATTTTATCTGGCTGATGTCAGGCACTTCCATCCACCGGAAAGGCGTTGATATGGTCCCCCAGCTGGCAGGGCTGCTCAAAGAGCAGAACGCCGCGGTGGTATGGCTGGGCAATAATACACGTTCCGGGATGGACCTCATGATTGAGAAGGAGCTGGCGCACAAAGGCCTCGATAATGTCCGTTTCCTCGGCAAAAAAGTGGAGGACTACTACCACTATATGAATGTAATGGATGGCTTTGTGCTCACTTCCCGGGAAGAGCCTTTTGGCATGGTGGTAGTGGAAGCCCTGCTGCTTGGGAAACCGGTGGTCAGCTTCAATGCGGGCGGTGTTGCTGAAATTGTAACACCCGGTACCGGGAGCATTGTCAACTCCTGGAACATCAGTGATCTGGCGGCCGCCATGAAAGATATTGCTACTGGCAAAACGCCTTTTGATGCCGCAACGGCCACGGCAAGGGCCAAAGATTTTGATGTTTCTGTTCAGGTAAACAACTGGCATAAAATATTAACGGCGCTGTAGCATGATCTCAATTGTTATTTGTCATCGGGACAAGGAATTACTGGCACAGGTGAAAGCCAATATCGCCGCTACCATTGGCGTGGAATATGAAGTGATAGCAGTTGATAATACTTCCAACCAATACAATATTTTCCAGGCCTACAATAAAGGTTTTGAAGAAAGCAAATATCCTTTAGTGGCATTCGCCCATGAGGATATCCTGTTTCATACCCAGCAGTGGGGAGAAGTGCTGATCCGGCATTTCCAGGACCCTTCCATTGGCGCCCTGGGTACTATTGGCGGTACGGCGTTTCCCAACTGTCCTGCTCCCTGGTGGAGCAACCCGGTACTGAACCAGCCGCTGGTAAACCTTATCCAGCATTGTAAGGACCAGCAGCCTGATCCCTCCTGGATCAAAGAAGTGATAGACAGGGAGAAGAATATTATTCATGAATACATGAATCCCGGCGAAAAGCTGGTGGCCGATGTTGTTGCGCTGGACGGCCTCTTTATCTGCGTCCGTAAATCACTTTATCCTGCCTGCCGCTTCGATACCACCGTATTCAACGGATTTCATTGTTACGATACGGATATCTGCCTGCAGGTATTACAGGCTGGAGCCAGGGTAGTAGTGGTCTTTGATCTGCTGATAGAACATCTTTCCATGGGAAGTATCAACAAGGTCTGGGCTGAGTCCGTAGAGAAGCTGGCCGATAAATGGCAGGATAAGCTGCCGGTATTTATAGGAGCTGCTGACCCGGCCAGGATCCATCAATTCAATTGCAAAGCACTGTTGACCTATTGTTACTGGATACAACAGCTGAAGTTTTCCGACAGCAGGATCATGGGCCTGATCAGCAAATACCTGCGTAAGCCCGCTGGTTTCAGGGGCTCCAGGGAATACCTGCTGCTTCGCCTCTGGAAAATGCTGGGATACAGGATGGCTGGCATCCCTTATCGCTTTTTAAAACAGTTCTATAAATAACCCTATGCCCAAAGTTTCCGTAGGAATAGCTGTATATAATGGAGAGCAGTTCATTGCCAGGGCTGTCAGCAGCGTACTCCGGCAGACCATCACTGATCTTGAGCTGATCATTGTCAATGATGGTTCTACCGATGGAACGCTTGGTGTGCTGGAACAATTCACTGACCCCCGGATCATCCTGTTAAAGAACGATGGCAACAAGGGGGTTACCTATACACGTAACAGGTATTGTGCTGCGGCTGCCGGGGAATACCTGGCAGTGCTGGATGCAGATGATGAGTGGCCTGCAGAAAAGCTGGAAAAGCAGCTGGCCTATATGGACGCACATCCTGAGGTGGGCGTTAGCGGCACCTATGGGGATCGGATCAACCCCGGAAAATATACATACACCTGGAAATATCCCCTGACGCATGAGGAAATACAGGTGCGGCTGCTATGGGGATCTGCACTGATCCATTCCACTACTATTTTCCGGATGGCCGTGCTGAAGGCAAACAATATTACCTATACGGACAGGCCAGCCCTCAATGGAGTGGAAGACTATAAGATCTTTACGGATTGTATTAAACATACCCGCATTGCCAATATTCCCGAGTCCCTGCTGAATTATTTTGAGCATGAAGGACAGATCACCACCCGTACCAAGCGGCAACAGGTGGGCAGGGCCGTAATAGTGGCCAAAGAATATGTGGAGCAGGTGATGAAAATTCCTGTTGATGAGTTGAGGAATGAGCTGATCACCAAATCCTTCCTGTTTGATTTTGACCTGAGCGCCACAGAGCTGGAGGCTTTTGGGAAATACCTGCAGGAGCTGGATGATGCCAACCGGCGCATCCGTTTCTTTAACGAAGGTTTGCTCAGGAAAAACCTGGCTGAAAAATGGTACCAGGCCTGTTACCATAGCAGGTTGCCCTTTGGCCGGCGGATGAAGCGCTACTATGCCGCCCCGGCTTTTCTGCGGAAGCCCGCAGGCGTTTACCAGAACCTGAAACTGGCTGCAAAAGCGGCCGCCACTATCCTGCACCGAAATACTGAAAAGGCCTAAATCCTGATAATGAAACATGGCATAATCATTACCGCCTACAAGAACCTGCAGCACCTGCTGCTGATGGCTGATTTCTTTGATGATGATTTCCTGCTGTTCATTCACCTGGATAAAAAGATGAGTTATCCGGAAAATGAATTACAGCAATTGCTCAACCATCCGCGGATTGCTTTTGTGAGCCGGCAATACGAGGTCAACTGGGGTGGCTTCAATCACCTGAAAAGCCTGCTGTTGCTGGCTGAAGAAGCTGTAAAGGACCCTGAGGTCGGTTATGTGCATTCCATCAGCGGGGGTGATTATCCCATCCAGTCCGCTGATGCATTCAAAAAGATCATGCGGGAAGCGGAGGGAAAAGAGTTTCTGGATCACTGGCCCATGCCGGCGCCCTTCTGGAAAGGCGGTGGCTTTGACCGGATCTGCTATTATAATTTCTACGATCAATATAATGCCAGGACGCACCGCGGCTACCAGATGATTGACCGGCTGATCAGGCTGCAGAAAGCCCTGGGTATAAAACGAAAGCTGCCCGCTGTTTTTCCGGCTATGCATGGCGGATCCACCTGGTGGAGCCTGAGCCGGGCATGTACAGAATACCTGGTCAGCTTTACCAGGAACAACAAGCGGGTGTTCAACCGGTTCAGATACACGTTCTGCTCAGAGGAAATATATGTCCATACCGTATTGCTGAATTCTCCTTTTAAGGATAAAGTGGTGAAGGATAACCTGCGGTATATTGACTGGGCAAAGCGGGATGGAAATGTTCCGGTAGTACTGGATGAAAGAGATTGGGAAGCGATCCGTGGATCTGAAAAGCTCTTCGCCAGGAAATTTGAGTACCCCATATCAGCAAAACTGATTGAAAAGATCAACCAGCATCTATCCATACCTGGCAAGTAAGTCATGCGTATTCTATTTTTTACACGAGTGTTTGGCGGTGTCACCACCACCTTTATCCGCAACGAGATCGATTTCCTGACCAAAGAAAATGATTTCCTGTACCTCTGCCAGCAGATGGACGGCAATCCTGCCGATTATCCTTATGTAAGGCAGATCCCCTTCACGGAGAACAGGCTGATCAAAAAGATCCGCTGGAAGCTCTGGCAATGGGACAGGCTCTGCAGCTTTGTCAATCCGGCATATGGCCGGAAGGTAAAGGCGTTGCTCAGTGAGTTCAGACCTGATGTCATTCATTGTCATTTTGCCTATGAGGCCATTGCCCTGCTGGACAATATAGCTATTGACCAGTATAAAGTGGTGCTTCATTTTCATGGATACGACGCCTCGCAGATGATCCGGAAAAAATCCTATATCCGCAAGCTGCGTTCCATCCTGAAGCATCCCAATGTATACGCGGTCAGCGTGAACCGGTTCTTTATTCAACAGTTAAGCGCTTTATTGAATATACCCCCTTCCCGCTTCCTGCTGCTGCATTGCGGGGTAGATACCACGCTCTTCAGCCCCGGTGGCAACAGCACCGAAAAGAAAGAGCGGCTATTTGTACAGGTATCTTCCCTGGCGCTCAAAAAAGGCCATGAGTTTACCTTGAAAGCTTTTGCCCTGTTCACCCAAAGGAATCCCGGCCTGAACAGCAGGCTGATCCTGACGGGAGACGGCAGCCGGAAAGAAATACTGAGCAGGCTGGCCCTTGAGCTGGGAATAGCCGATCGAGTGGAGTTTACGGGAAATGTGGATCCGCTCACTGCGGTATCGTTACTCAGGAAAGCCGATGTGTTCCTGCATCATAGCATTACCCCGCCTAACGGGGACATGGAAGGCATTCCTACGGCTATTATGGAAGCTATGGCTGTTGAACTACCCATTGTCAGCACTATTCATTCCGGTATTCCCGAACTGGTGGAAGAAGGAGTGAATGGTTACCTGGTGCCCGAGAAGGAAGTGGAGCAGTATGCACTGCGAATGGAGGATGCGCTGAAAATAGGTCGTTTGCCAGCAAACAGGCAAAAAATAGAAGCGTATTTCAACAAAATAAACCATAACCAGGATCTGTACCGGTTTTATAGCACCCTGACAGGGGCCTGAAAAAGCAACAACCCTCCCCTGTAATCCGGTTACCTGACCCCTATAACCTTAAAACCTTCTTGTGATAACCACAAAGCAGTCGATACGTCTTGTATTGAATACAATGGCGTTGGCCACAGCGTCTGTGGCCCGGGTTGTGTCCCCATCCTCTAAATTAATAGGACCGCCCAAAGGATTTTACAGATCCACAGCGCATTTTGTAAATGATTATACGGGCAGGCTGCGGCCTGTTTACCGGAAGCTTATGGACGAAGCGCTTGAGCTTCAGGTGGCAGCCCTGCCGCAAACCATTCACCAGCCTGTCCATCCCGGTTTTCCGGCTCATATGAAGTACAATATTCCGGAGCAATATGTACTGGAGATTCCCAATGGACGGGTACTGGGGCCTAATGGTTATATCCTGGCGCCGGATGATCGCCTGATAGGTGGCCTGTCGCGGGAATTCAAAATAAATGATGCCTTCCACCGGATGTCCGTATTCAGGTCCATTAAGTTGCCTGGAGTACAACGTATCAAAGGCACGGTAGCCTCTGTTGCCTATCCCGGTGGTGCATACAATTATTTCCACTGGATCTTTGATGTGCTGCCCAGGCTGGGATTGCTGGAAATGGATGGCGGACTGGACCGGTTTGATAAAATAGTGATCAATGAATTCAGGTTCCCTTTCCACCGGCAGCTGTTCAGCCATTTCGGTATCCCCGAAGAGAAGCTGATCTTCGCCGGCAGGCATACGCATATTGAGGCTGATCACCTGGTGGTGCCTTCCATACCGGAATACCACGATTTTATTCCGCAATGGTCCCTGGATTACCTGCGCAAAAAGATCAGCTATAATTTTGACAATAACGGCGGGCATCCCCGCCGGATCTATATCACCCGGAGAACGGCCAAAAAAAGAAGGCTGCTGAATGAAGATGCCCTGATCAGTCAGCTGATCCCCCTGGGCTTCAGCATTGTGGAGCCGGAAAAACTGAGCGTGGAGCAGCAGGCCAGCGTTTTTCATCATGCGGACCTTATCATTGCCCCGCACGGCGCCGGGCAATCCAACCTGCTCTTTTGCCGGCCCGGCACAAAGATCATAGAGATCTTCCCGCCCGCCTGGGTGAACGTGTGCTACTGGAATATGGCCAATTCCCTGGGACTGGATTATTATTATATTATGGGCGAAAAGCCCGCCGTAGCCCATTCAAAGGCTGGCGTGGAGGACGATCTGCTCATAAACCCTGAACACTTCCGTCTGACCCTGGAGCTGGCGGGACTCAAAGATTAACACTACCTGATGATGACCCCGCTTGTATCCATCATAATGCCCGGCTATAATAAAGCCAGGTTCCTGCCCGCTGCGCTGGAAAGCCTGCAGGCACAAACCTGCAGGGACTGGGAACTGGTATTTGTAGACGACTGCTCCACTGATAATACAGCATCTATTGCTGAACGTTATAGTGCTGCTGATAACCGCATCCGGGTGCTGGCCAATTCCCGGAACAGGGGAGCCAACCATTGCCGGAACAGGGGGCTGGAAGCTGCAGCGGGTGAATACCTCCTGTTCATGGATGCAGATGACCTGCTGGCGCCTGCCTGCCTGGAGAACAGGCTGAACTACCTGAAGGCGCATCCGGAACTGAACGCTGCTGTATTCACCATGGCTGTCTTTGACCAGGAGATAGGGGACAGGGAAAGAAAATGGGTGCCTTCGGCCGCCGAGCCACTGAAAAGCTTTTTAGCCCATGAATTACCCTGGCAGACCATGCAGCCGATCTGGAGAACAGCGGATATGCGCCTGGCCGGTGGTTTCGATGAATCTTTTCCGCGACTGCAGGATGTAGAGCTACATACCAGGATGCTGATGGACAACCAGCTCACTATCGGGCAGGTATCCGGTGAACCGGATTGTTTTTTGCGGATAGGAGAAGAAAGAATGAATTTTTCGCCCTATAATTTTCTTTCCCGCTGGGTACAATCCGCTCTGCTATACTATGCCAAGTTCTATGAGCCTGCCAGGCGGAAAGGATTGGACCGGCTGTTGCTCGGCACTATCTTTCACGCCTATATGCAGTTGCTGATCTACTATAAAAGGGGCCGGCTGACCAGGCAGGAATTCAGTGAGCTGGAGGCCCGCCTGCTTGACCGCAGCATCCTGCAGGGACTGAAAACGGGAAAATCCATCCTGTTCAGGCTGTTAAAAAGCTATAACCTGTTACCCGCCAGAATCCCTGGTATCAATAAAACACTGAACCTCCTTATTAAATCCTGAGCAGCTGGGCTCCTTTGACTGAACTATGAGAATTGCCTTATTAACAGACGGTATCTGGCCGTTCGTAATTGGAGGAATGCAGAAACACTCTTTTTATCTCTGTCGCTACCTGGCAAGAAATGGAGTGCATGTGGACCTGTACCATACGGGTAAGCAGAAAAAAGACATTGACCTTGCTTCCTGCTTTACAGCGGAAGAGTTACCCTATATACATTCGCACCTGATGGAATGGCCCCCGGCCGATAAATTCCCCGGACACTATGTGCGTACTTCCCATAAGTATTCAGAAAAGCTGTTCCGCCTGTTTCAGCAGCACAATACCCGGACACCGGTTGACCTGGTATATGCCAAAGGACTGGCCGGCTGGTACCTGCTGCAGCAAAAGGCTGCAGGAGTGGCTTTACCACCGGTCTTTCTCAACGTGCATGGTTATGAATATTACCAGAAGGCTGCTTCCCTCAGGATGAAGATAGAGCACCAGCTCCTGCGCCCGCCTTTCCTGTATGTGAACCAGCAGGCAGACCATATCTTTTCCTATGGCGGCCGGGTATCAGAGATCATCCGGAAACATACGGGGCAGCCTGCGGCCAAGATCATTGAGATACCTACAGGCATAGAGCCGGAATTCCTGAATGAGCAGCTGCTGACCGTACAGCAACCGAGACAGTTTGTATTTGTGGGAAGATATGAGCGAAGGAAAGGGATCATTGAACTGAATAAAGCGATCCTACAGCTGCTGAAGCAAAATGCCCCTTTCAGGTTCCACTTTATTGGTAACCTGCCTGAAAAAGACCGGATACAATCTCCTGCCATTACCTACTACGGGGTGGTGAATGATAAACAGCTGATCAAAGATGTGCTGCAGCAGGCCGATGTGCTGGTTTGTCCCAGCTATGCCGAAGGAATGCCCAATGTGATCCTGGAAGGTATGGCAGCAGGATGCGCAGTCATTGCCTCAGATGTTGGCGCTGTCAATGCACAGGTCAGCAATGCCAATGGCTGGCTGGTGGAGCCCGGCTCTGTAACTGCCCTGCAGGCTGCTTTGCAAACGGTCATTGACCTGGACGATGTTTCCCTGCTGGCCAGAAAAAAAGCTTCCGTACAGCGGATAAAAGATGATTTTCTCTGGGACCGGATCATTCTTCGCGTCATTGATGCTTTTGAAACGGTATTAAAAAAAACATATGTTGCTGAATAAAATAACCTGCTGGTTATGCATGCTCCCGCTGGCTTTGCTTTGCAATAGCAGCCAGGCTCAGCAGGCAGTGCAGCCTTACCGTTATTTTACCTTTGATGGCGATCCTTTGCTGAAAGACAGCAAAAGCAACCTGCAGATAGATGTAAAACGCTATCGTGCTGAGGTTACTACCATTGATGGCGCTGTTAAAAAAGGCATCAGTCTGCCCGGCTCGGATAAGGTGATACTCACCTCCTCCCTTGTGCGCGGCAGCCAGACCCTTGCTATAGAGTTCTGTTCCCGGGGCAGCAGCTTTCGCTACCAGACCCTTGCTACTGCTCACCTGCAACTCCTGTTCGCCTATCCCTATATTGAATTCACTACTACCGTCAAGGCGGGGAATGCATTGAAAAAAGATACCTGGAAGATCATGCTGTACGGTAGTGGTAAAAACGCCTACGACTACTATGCTGATGGCAACTGGCATCATTTTGTTTTCCTGGTGGATGCCAGAAAGGGGATCAAGCAACTCTATGTTGATGGTGAATGCCCGGAAGGATTCTCAAAAACAATTGAAAAAGGCGATCAGCTGGTGTTTGACGGGCTGGATGGCTTTAAAAGCGCTACCGGACTGGATGAGCTGGCTTTTTATTCAGGCCTGCTGCCGGCCAGCCAGATAGCACGCCATGCGCAGGATATGCGTAACGGAAATGCTTATTCGTTTTCTACAACTGGTGTCAGCAAAGCTGCCGGTACCCGGCAAACAATAAGCGCTGCCGGCGTGGATAAACTGGAATTTGCACCCGGTTACCCGGATTACACGGTACAGGCTATTGATCAGCTGAAAGCTTTTCCTGATCCCCGCTTCCTGGCAGGCAGCCAGGTCTCAAGGAATTTCCCCTGGCTGGATATCAGCTACCTGCACCGGGAACTGCCTGGAGCCGGTGGTAAAGGCTTTGGGAAAGTGAATCCTGAAAAAGGCGTGGAGATGGTAGAAGAAATGATCACGCGCTGGAACTATTACCTGGAACTGCCCGTCCTCCGTGTTGACTCGGTGGCGGCCAACAATAAATACAGCACCAAAGGCAACCTGGAATATGCGCTGATCAATTTTGCCCGCATGCACCCGGAATATCCCACAGCCAGCGTGATCATGCAGGTACAGGGTAAGCCCATTCAGGCAGGCTTTAAGCGGGGCAGGCCATTTGCGCTGGCACAGGACCTGGCGGACAATTACTATCTGCGGGATGCCAATGGAAAGCCTGTGCTTTCCGGCAAGAAAAAATGGTTCAGCCCGCTGGCGCCCCTTGATTATATCAGGGATGATGCAGCCACCACCAGCTTTTACCTGCGGCAGCTGACCCGGCACCTGGGAAGGCCGGTGGATATGCTGAATGATAATGGTGAGCTATTCGGGCATATGCGGCCTGAAAGCCTGCTGAAGACCGATCCGGCCGTAAAAAAAGATATGGAAGCCAGGGGACTCAGCAACCCGGCCTATAACGGATATTTCCAGAACAGGCTGGACACCTGTTATAAAAATGAGATACTGCGGCGCATGGGTTGGAAAAATACCCTGTTCACATTCTATAACGTAAGCGCCACCAACAAAGCCTACTGGCCGGCCTATGAGCAGCGACGGACTTCCAATAGCGTGATCAATGGCATGCACTATGCTACACCAGCTTTTTATCCGAGAACACCGGCCAACTGGCGGGATGCCAATGGACCGGCTAACGGGTATGGAAGGATCGCTGCAGGCCGTAAGGATGAAATTGCTGCAGGCGATAAATTATTCGCCCCCTTTGTTTCGGCCGGCTGGGACCAGGAGGAAAAGAATGTGCGGCCCGCACAATGGCTGGCCCAGCTCAAATCAATGGTGATGCTCGGGGCCGATTTTTTCCATGTGGGCTATTTCAACGTAACAGGCAATACCGGCTGGCCCAATGGGGCAGGCCCCAATGACCCACGGGGTTATGCTTACCAGGTGGCAATGCCGGCCTATGCACAGGCGATTGCCTCCCGGATCCGCCCCTTCCTGGAGAAAGGCGTACTGCTGGAGCCTGCTGTGGCCGGTGGCAGCGATCCCTATCGCTTTAAGGGCGACAAAGAAAATCAGCTGATCCTGGTTCGTAAAATGGGCAGCAGCTACCTGCTCTATGGGAGTATCCAGCCCAATGCCAATGTTATTGGTAATGTCCGGGAAGAAGAAACTGCCGGTATAGTACTGGACGGCAGGACCATCCGCTTTACCGTTCGCCGGCAGGGAAGCATGTATGTGTATGACCCTTCAGGGGTATCGCCGGTTTTTTACCAGGTAGATGGCTGGCACCAGTACCAGCACCCCTGGTACTGGACAAAGGACATTTTGGTAGAAGCAGAAAATGCAGATAAATTGGCGGCCGGTGCAGTACGACAGACAAAGGCCCAGCCGGATAATAATTTCAGCAACTTTGAAACCTGGGTCAACCTGCCCTCCGGTGCAGCGCTCTCCTTTGACCTGCCACCAGCCAGCAGCAATAACGCCGTACTGGTATTGCGTGTCCGGAGAACAGGCAGCGGAGATGCTGCCATAGTGCTGGAAGGAGCAAAGAATTTGCAGCGGTCCGTATCTTCCGACAGCTGGACAGAGATCAGGCTGAGCCGGGATGAGACTGCTGCCCTCCTGGGTAAAAGCGGAAAATTGACAGTAAGAACAATGAAAGGCAATATCAGCCTTGACCGGATACTAATAAAAGTATGATAGCAGGAACAATCAGAACAGTACCTTATGGCCGGGACCAGGTGTATATCAATTCTATACCTGAAGCGCTGCTGGTATTGGGTATCTTTACCAAGGAGATCGCATCCAGCAGGCTGGCGGGGATCGACTTTGACTTTATCAGCTATACATTCTGTATCGGCTATTTCGTGTTTTACATGAAGAGGATCCTGGACTCGCCTGCTACACCCTGGGTTTTCTTCCTCTATATTGTTTTCTCCAGCCTGTTCGCCATTTTCCTGCTGAACCTTGACTATGGTGGATTCATGAAGCAGATATTTTCCATCATCGTCATCTTTTCCGTAAACTTTGTGGTCATACAGGAGGGCGACTGGAAAAGTATCTTCCGGTTATATGTAAAGCTGGCCTATTACTCAGCTATCTTTGGCATTGCACAGTTCTTCCTTTCCCTGGTAGGGATCAACCTGCTGGTGCAGGTGCCGGGACGCCTGGACTCTATTGCCTATGAGCCTTCGCACTATGCCGCATTACTGATGCCTGCGCTGATCTTCACCTTCTTTCATCTCCGGGAGTATAAGACCTATTTCTTTATCATGCTCACTGCGCTGTTCCTGACCTTTAACCTTACCGGTTATATGGTGTTCCTGCTGGTAGTGAGCTTTGCCTATATCAACCCGTTCTACTTTATCGTCAGCCTGCCGGTAATGTATTATCTCATATTCGTGGTATTCCCGAATTTCAATGAGAATTTCTCCAACCGGATCAATGATACCCTGCAGGTATTCCAGGGCAATACTTCCGTCCTGACCTCTTCAGTAGAGGCCAATGGCACCACCATCTCCCTGTACTCCAACCTGATGGTGGCAGAGCAGAATGCCAAGGATAACTTTCTTTCCGGAGCCGGCCTCGGCGGACATGAGCAAACGTACGACAGGTACTACCAGGGCTCTATTTTCCGCCTGAACTGGTATTATGGGATCAATGCCAAATCAGGACACTCCCTGACCATCCGCATCCTGTCTGAATTTGGGGTGGTAGGACTGATCCTTTATATTGTCAGCCTGGTGCGCCGGATCATCCTGTTCAACGATGGCGTATACAGGAGCATCTCACTGGCCTGCTTCAGCCATTTTCTGTGTAAGACATTCAAACTTGGAGGTATAATAGACTACGGCACTCCTTTCTTTTTCGCAATGCTTTGCATCAACTTTGTTGAATACAAAAACCGTCATCATTCAGAGAAGGCCGAAAGAGACGAAGAACCGGCATTAGCGGAAAACTGACAGGCATTAATTTCTTTCTATGGCATACAATACCGGAGACCCGAACCATTTCCTTTTCTTATATACCCGATTGCCGGACTATTTCCTGCAATGTATCCGGCATTTGCTGGACACCTGTCCTGCAGGCTCCCGGGCATGGGTAGTACACTATGAATCAGACCAGGATGCTCCCTATGAGCATGTGTTCCAGGATAACAGGATCAGCTTTATAGGTAAATCCTCTTTTCAGCCGGCCATGATGGAAACCATCAGGCCTGACCTGATCTATGTGGCAGGCTGGGGTGATCCGGTGTATAAATCCATCACCGCAGCCTGGAAAAAAAAGCTGCCTGTGGTGATGGGGCTGGATAATCCCTGGCTGGGTTCTCCCAGGCAATGGATGGCCGCCCTGCTGGCGCCATTGCTGATTAAACCCTATTGCACGCATTTGTGGGTGACCGGTCCGCCGCAATATACTTTTGGCCGGCGCCTTGGCTTTTCAAAGAAGCAGCTGATCAGCGGCCTGTACTGCGCAGATACAAAGGATATTATTCCCAGTACCCTGCCGGCGGAAGCCCCTGAGATATTATATACCGGGAGGATGGTTGGGTATAAACGGCCTGACTGGCTCCTGAAGGCCTTTACAGAAATACTGAACCTTGATCCGGCGCTCGGACACTGGAGGCTGACCCTGGTTGGCCAGGGACCGCTCAAGCAGGAATTGGAGGCAAACTTCGGCAAGGTTCCAGCCATAAGTTTCATACCTTTCCTGCAGCCGGCAGCTGTGAAGCAACGTTATGCCGGGGCCAGTATCTTCTGCCTGCCCAGCCATCATGAGCATTGGGGGGTAGTAGTGCAGGAAGCAGCCGCAGCCGGATTGCCTTTACTACTTTCTGATACTGTTGCGGCAGGTGTTACCTTCCTGGAAAATGGTCGCAACGGATACCAGTTCAAAAGCCCGTCCTATGAGGACTTCCGGGAGAAGCTGCACCAGCTGATGAAAACCTCCACAGCGCAAAGGATTGCCATGGGAGATTTCAGCCGGCAGCTATCAGCCCGCATTACACATGACAGCTGGGCGGCTGCCTTAAAATCTGTTTTCGTTGACAAACACACCTAAAAGAAAGATCCTGCTGTTTGCAGACTGGTACTATCCCGCTTTTAAAGCCGGGGGGCCTGTACAGTCCTGCCATAACATTGCTAAAATGCTTGGACACCAGTACCAGTTCTACGTGGTTACCTCAGACAGGGACCTGGGAGATACCCAGCCCTATGCGGGTATTTCCACCACAGACTGGGTGGATGGCAATGATGGAGAAAAGATCCGGTACCTCTACCGCAATACCATGAATCCCGGTACGGTCCGGAAGATCATGCATGAGGTGCAGCCGGATGTCATTTACTTCAACAGTATGTTTTCCCTGCTGTATACGCTGATGCCTTTATGGGTGTTGCAGCGCATGCGCTTTGGCGGCAGGGTGGTGCTGGCTCCGCGGGGTATGCTGCATGCAGGCGCCCTCATGCGCAAGAGCGTCAAAAAAACAATTTTCCTGCGCACCTTCTGGCTCAGCGGCTGGCCCGGTAAAATGGTCTTCCATGCTACGGACGCACAGGAGCAAAAAGATGTGAAGCGTTATTTCCGGCGCTCTAAACAGGTAGTGCTGGCAGAGAATATTCCCAATACGGATCCGGACCCGCTTACCCTGCGGGAAAAGGAAAAAGATACCCTCAGGCTGGTCTTCATCTCCAGGCTGCATGCCAAGAAGAACCTGCACCTGCTGCTGGAGTTATTACGGCAGCATAGCCTGCAGGGCAGCCTGAGCCTGGATGTATATGGGGAAGCAGAAGATCCGGAGTATGAGAGAAAATGCAGACAGACAGCAGCGGGACTGCCGGGTAATATAACGGTTACCTTCAGGGGGCCGCTGCCCCATAACCTGGTATTTGGCACCCTGCATCAGTATCACCTGTTTGTATTACCCACCCTTGGTGAAAATTTTGGGCATGCTATTTTTGAAGCATTGTCCTCGGGTACGCCCGTGCTGATCAGCGATAAAACACCCTGGTCCGGACTGGCTGCCCGGAAAGCCGGTTGGGAGATCCCGCTTAAATTGCCGGAGCAATACCTGCAGGCTATCCGGGAAATGCTGGCCATGGATCAGCAGGAATACCGGGAGTGGTCAGCCGGCGCACTGGCTTTCAGCCGGCATTTTTTAGAGAGTGTAGACATTATTTCCAAATACCGTATTTTGTTTCAATGAGGCCGTCAGCCGATTTTTCCACGTATAACAATGACTGGTACAGCAAGGAAATTGGTGCTTCCCGCATCAGGCAACTTTGCTGGTATTTTGTAAATGTGCTGTTCTTTATCAATCCCCTGAATCCTTCTTCGGGGCTGAAAAGAATACTGCTGAAATGGTTTGGCGCCAGGCTGGGCACCGGGGTGGTGCTGAAACCAGGCATCAATATCAAGTATCCCTGGAAGCTTACTGTAGGCGATCATTCCTGGATCGGGGAAAAGGTCTGGATCGATAACCTGGCGCCTGTTGTTATTGGCCGCAGTGTCTGTATATCACAGGGCGCCATGCTGCTGACAGGCAATCATGATTATACCAGCACCAGCTTTGACCTGATGGTTGATGGCATTACCCTGGAAGATGGCGTCTGGATAGGCGCCCTTGCACTGGTATGCCCGGGCGTCAGGGCAGAGACACATGCGGTATTGTCGGCCATGTCCGTTTGCAGCGGCACGCTCCAGCCTTATACCGTTTACAAAGGGAACCCGGCTCAGCCCATACGGGAGCGAATTATCAAAACCACCCCACACCCATGAAGATCTCCATTATTACCGCCACCTATAACAGTGCTGTTACGGTGAGGGATACACTGAAAAGTGTAGCCGGGCAGGACTATGCAGATATAGAGCATATTATTATTGATGGTCTGTCCAAAGACAATACCCTGGACATTGTGCGTGAATTCCCCCACGTGAGCAAGGTGATCTCTGAAAAGGATAAAGGCATCTATGACGCCATGAACAAAGGTGTGCAGGTAGCCACCGGTGAGGTGATCGGGATACTCAATTCGGACGATTTCTATAACCATCCGCAGGTGCTGTCCAGGGTGATGGCCCTTTTCAGCGATCCAGCCGTTGATACGGTATACGGAGACCTGCAATACGTGCAGCAGGACAATGTGCAGGTGGTGACCCGTACCTGGAAAAGCGGAGGTTTCAGGCCGCGCTCCTTTTATTACGGCTGGATGCCGCCACATCCTACTTTTTTTGTACGGCGGCAGGTATATGATAAAGCGGGGCTTTTTGACCTGTCCCTCCGCTCTGCGGCAGACTATGAGCTGATGCTGCGTATGCTGCTGAAACATGGCGCTACTGCTGGTTATGTGCAGGAAGTGCTGGTGAAAATGAGAGCTGGCGGCATGAGCAATGCTTCACTGAAGAACAGGCTCAAGGCAAATCAGGAAGACCGCAGGGCCTGGGAAATGAACGGGCTGCAACCTTATTTCTTTACACTCTGGCTTAAACCCTTACGTAAAATATTTCAATTCATAAACAGATAAACCAACCATGGCAAAAGTAGCACTCATTACAGGCATTACCGGGCAGGACGGCGCTTATTTAGCCGACCTGCTTCTGAAGAAAGGGTATATCGTACACGGTATCAAGAGAAGAAGCTCTCTATTCAATACCGAAAGGATTGACCATCTGTACCAGGACCCGCATGAAAAGAATGTTCAGCTGAAACTGCACTACGGTGATCTGACGGATTCAACCAACCTGATCCGCATCATCCAGGAAACACAGCCCGATGAGATCTATAATCTGGCTGCCATGAGTCACGTACATGTAAGCTTTGAAACTCCTGAATATACTGCCAATGCTGATGGCATCGGCACCCTGCGTATACTTGAGGCGGTAAGGCTGCTGGGATTGACCCAAAAGACAAAGATCTACCAGGCTTCCACTTCGGAGCTGTACGGTCTGGTACAGGCTGTTCCCCAGTCTGAAACCACGCCATTCTATCCCCGCTCTCCCTATGCCGTTGCCAAACTCTACGGTTACTGGATAACCGTTAACTACCGCGAGGCGTACAAAATGTTTGCAGTGAACGGTATTCTCTTCAACCATGAATCACCATTGCGCGGAGAAACCTTTGTTACCCGTAAGATCACCCGTGCGGTAGCCAAAATTGCACTGGGATTGCAGGATAAGGTGTTCCTGGGTAACCTGGATGCTCAGCGCGACTGGGGCCATGCCAAAGATTATGTAGAGGCTATGTGGCGGATCCTGCAACAGCCGGAACCGGAAGATTATGTAATTGCTACCGGCGTTACCACCCGTGTACGGGAGTTTGTACGGCTGGCTTTTGCAGAAGTAGGCATAGAACTGGAATTCAAAGGCAAGGACGAGAAGGAAGTGGCTGTGGTCACCGCCTGCAACAATCCTGAATACCAGGTAGCTATCGGTAAAGAGGTAGTGGCTGTTGATCCCCGCTATTTCCGTCCCACGGAAGTGGAACTGCTGATCGGTGATCCTACCAAGGCCCAGACCAAATTAAACTGGAAACCGAACTATGACCTGGCCGGACTTGTTAAGGAGATGATGGAAAACGACGTTGACCTGTTCAAGAAAGACCGTTTACTGAAAGACGCAGGTTATTACGTTAAAAATCAGTTTGAATAATATCAATGCCGCATATGAACAAAACCGATAAGATATATGTAGCCGGTCATCGGGGTATGGTTGGTTCTGCCATTGTGCGTAAGCTGCAGCAGGAGGGGTTTTCCAACCTGCTGCTGCGCACCTCCGCAGAACTTGACCTCCGGAACCAGCAGGCTGTTAACGAATTCTTTGCAGCAGAAAAACCGGATTATGTTTTCCTGGCAGCAGCCAAAGTAGGAGGCATCCTGGCCAATAATACCTACAGGGCGGATTTCATTTATGAGAATATGATGATCCAGAGCAATGTGATCCATGCGGCTTACCTGAACAAGGTGACAAAGCTCATGTTCCTTGGCTCTTCCTGTATTTATCCCAAACTGGCGCCGCAACCGCTTAAAGAGGAATACCTGCTGACCGGGTTGCTGGAACCTACCAATGAGCCTTATGCCATTGCCAAGATAGCCGGTATTAAGATGTGTGATGCCTATCGGGCGCAGTATGGTTGTAATTTCATTTCCGTAATGCCTACCAACCTCTACGGTCCCAATGACAATTATGACCTTAACAAATCACATGTGCTGCCTGCGCTGATCCGCAAGTTCCATGAGGCCAAAGTAAACAATGAGCCTGCTGTGATCATGTGGGGAACAGGACAGCCGCTGCGTGAGTTCCTGCATGCCGATGATCTGGCGGATGCCTGCTTTTACCTGATGGAGCAGTACAATGAAGAAGGATTGGTCAATATTGGTACCGGAACGGATATTCCTATCCGTGACCTGGCCCTGCTTATCAGGGATGTAGTGGGATATACGGGTGAATTGCAGCATGACCTCAGTAAGCCTGATGGCACGCCCAGGAAACTGATGGATGTAAGCAAGCTCCATGGCCTTGGCTGGCAGGCGCGTATATCACTACGGGAAGGTATTGAGAAAGTGTATGCCGAATTCAGCAAACAGGCAGCAGCGCTTGCCTGATACAGATAGTAAAGAACCTGCATGTTCTCTATATTTAAAAAGAAAACAACCGGCGAAACAGTGGATCTGAGTGCAATCGGTACCGATATGCACTCACATCTGCTGCCTGCCATTGATGACGGATCTCCCGATATAGAAAGCTCCCGGACACTGATCAAAGGCCTGGAAGAGCTGGGGTTCCGTCAACTGATCACTACGCCGCATATTTTCTGGGATCTTTATAAGAATGATGCGGTCATTATTCAACAGCAGCTCCAGACCGTGCAGGCCGCACTGGCTGGCACCAACAGCCCGCCGCTGCGGGCTGCTGCTGAGTATTATATTGACGAACATTTTATTTCCCTGCTGGAAAAAAATGTGCCCCTGCTGACCATCAGGGACAACTGGGTGCTGGTGGAGTTCTCTTTTGCTTCCCTGCCCATAGATGTGAACAGGATATTATTCCAGCTGCAGATCAAAGGTTACCAGCCGGTGTTGGCCCATCCCGAGCGGTATACCTACCTGCTGGAGGAAAAAGGACTGTATGATGAGCTGAAATCCATGGGTATCCTGTTCCAGCTGAACCTTCTTTCACTTACCAACTACTACAGCAAACCTGTTCAGGAACTGGCCAGATACCTGCTCAAAAAAGAATATATCAATCTGCTGGGAACGGATCTGCACAATGAACGGCACCTGCAGGCCATCAGGACCTCACCCATTATTATGAACACGGTGAAAGCCCTGGCAGATTCCGGCAAGCTACTGAACCCCAGCCTGTAGTAAGTATTGTTGCTGCCGCCGGCAGCCATTCCCCCAATTTATTTTTCTGCTCTTCCCAGCATGAGGCAGGCCTGGGTACAGTTTGGCCCGGTTAAAGGACAGGGTAAACAATTGTAACCCGGAACTTGTATATATTGATACATAAATAGCGAACCTTGAATGCTTTCACCATAAAAGAACTGGCCAGCCTCTCCGGCATCAAGGCGCATACCATCCGGATCTGGGAGCAGCGGTATTCATTCCTGAAGCCCAGGAGAACGGATACCAATATACGCTATTACAGTACGGATGAGCTGAAAGCTGTGCTGAACATCGCCCTGCTCAATAAGTATGGGTACAAGATCTCGCATATTGACAAAATGAGCGGGGAAGAGATGCGTCAGCGGGTGATGACCCTGGTGCATGTGGAAGCCCAGCAGGAGCGCCGCGTCAATGAACTGCTGCAGTATATGGTGGAGCTGGACATGCATGCTTTTGAGGGGGTATTGAATGAAGCGATCCATACGCATGGTATTGATACGGCTATCCGCCAGCTGGTCTTTCCTTTCCTGGAAAAGATCGGCATCCTCTGGCTGGCCAACCAGATAAACCCGGCCCAGGAGCACCTGGTCAGCAACGTGATCCGGCAGAAGCTCATAGCGGGCATCGAAAGCCTTATTCCCCCCAAGAGCAGTCCCGCCAAAGCCGTTCTTTTCCTGCCCGAAGGGGAGTATCATGAACTGGGACTGCTGTATGCTTATTATATGTTCAGGCGAAAAGGTGTGCAGGTCCTTTACCTGGGCGCCAGCGTCCCCGTGAATGATATGGACTTCCTCCTGGATATCCAGAAACCGGATTTTGTATATACCCACCTGACCGGTGTGACCGGCAATTTCAACCTCGATAAGTTCCTGCAGCAGGCAGTCCTGCGTTTGCACCAGACCCCACTGGTGATCTCTGGCCAGATGGCCCGCGACTGCGACCCCCACGAGTATAGTAACCTGGTAGTAATCAATTCAATGGATGAATTACAGCAATTCATTTCCACCCGCTGCTAAACCGCCCGCATTAACGGTTAGTTAAAGCTTATTTTGTTCAATGGCTAAACATTAAATTTGCATCATGATTTCCGGCCTAAAATATGTGTTAATGACATTTTAACATTTAGAAATGAACCCTTAACGTTTAGTTCGGCAATCTATGTTTAAATTTACAGTGAAAATAATTAAACACTTGAGCCATGTCGACGATTGAATTTAACCAAATGCTGGTGAACAATGCGGAGTTCCTCAAACCCTTCGCCATTACGCTCACCAGAGATCAAGAAGCGGCTAAAGACTTGTTCCAGGAGACCCTGTACAGGGCTTTGGCTAATAAGGAAAAATATAACGTAGGGACGAACATTAAGGCCTGGCTGTATACGATCATGCGAAATATTTTCATCAATAATTATCGCAGGAAAGTAAAACAGAATGTCATTTTCGATAGTACGCCCAACGATTTTCTCATCAACCAGAGCCAGGCCATCACGGCTAACGCAGCAGAAGGTAACCTGCGGTTGAAAGATATCCAGTTCGCTATCCATAACCTGCCCGAGATCTTCAGGAACCCGTTCCTGCTGTATTTTGACGGGTTCAAATACCATGAGATCGCTGACATGCTGGATGAGCCCCTGGGTACCATCAAGAGCCGGATCCACTTTGCACGGAAATTATTGAAAACGCAGATCCATCGTTTCTAAGTCGCTCTAACAGCATTTTCAATATATTCGCTGGCGCAACACTGTTAAGTCCTTTGACTTTGGTGTTGCGCCTTTTATTTTTCTGTACTAATCCTGACAAAAGTGGCAAAAAAACTGATCGTCATCGGAAGCGGGTTTGCAGGTCTTTCCGCCGCCTCATTCATGGCCCGTGCCGGCTGGGAAGTGACCGTAGTGGAAAAGCAGGACGGCCCCGGCGGCCGCGCCCGTCAGCTGGAAGCCGCCGGTTTCCGTTTTGATATGGGGCCAAGCTGGTACTGGATGCCTGATGTGTTTGAACGATATTTTGCCGCTTTTGGTAAAAAAGTAAGTGATTATTACCGCCTGCAACGCCTGGACCCTTCCTACCGGGTGTACTGGCAGGAAGGTTTTTCTGATATCCCCGCCAGTTTGCCCGCCTTTAAAGCCATGCTGGAGCAATGGGAGCCAGGGGCCGCCCGGCGCCTGGATACATTCCTGGAAGAAGCCCACTATAAATACCGGACCGGTATGCAGAAACTGGTGTTCAAACCAGGCCGTTCCCTTACGGAATTCCTGGACTGGTCCGTGATCAAAGGCGTTTTCCGGCTGGACCTCCTGGGCTCTATGAAAGCGCATATCCACCAGCATTTCCGGCATCCCCGCATCCGCCAGCTGCTGGAATTCCCCATCCTCTTCCTGGGCGCCCTGCCGGAGAATACGCCGGCGCTGTACAGCCTGATGAACTATGCTGATATTGTTGGGGGGACCTGGTACCCTGAAGGCGGCATGTACAGTGTGGTAACGGGGATGTATACCCTCGCCAGAGAATTGGGTGTGCAGTTCCGGTTCAATGAAGAAGTGACGGCCATCCACCTGGAGGATGCCAAAGCCCGGGAAGTACAAACAACGCAGGGGCGTTACCCGGCCGATGTTGTGATCGGTGGCGCGGATTATCATTTTATTGAGACCAGCCTGCTGCCCCCCAGCCACCGCAGCTATTCCACTGCCTATTGGGAGCAACGCCTCATGGCGCCCAGCTGCCTGCTGTATTATGTGGGGCTGAATAAAAAACTGCCGGGTATCCGGCACCATATGCTTTTTTTTGATTCCCCTTTTGATCTCCATGCGCAGGAGATCTATACCAGTAAGGAATGGCCTTCCAACCCCCTATTCTATGTAAGCGCCCCCTCTGTGACGGATCCTGCTGTAGCGCCGGCAGGACAGGAGAACCTGTTCTTCCTGATCCCTGTGGCGGCCGGTCTGACCGGCGACGATGAAGCGCTGCGGGAGCGCTATTTCCAGGATATACTCCACCGTTTTGAGCAGCGGATCGGACTGCCTGTGGCTGATGCTATTGTTTACCGGAAATCCTTCGCGGTGTCTGATTTCGTACATGAATATAATTCGTTCAAGGGAAATGCTTACGGTCTGGCCAATACGCTCCGGCAGACAGCCCTCCTGAAACCCTCCTGCCGCAGCAGGAAGATCAGCAACCTGTTCTATACCGGTCAGCTGACGGTGCCGGGTCCTGGTGTGCCGCCCAGTCTCATCAGTGGGGAAGTAGTGGCCGGACAAGTGTTGAAGCATTTTAAGGACTAAGCAACGAATACTTGAACAGAACCTTTTTTTGGCAGCATTTGCAGGCCAGGCCTATGTTTTGCTGCTGTATTTACCTTAAATTGACAGCAAGAAAGGAATTCATTCACGATCATTCAATCATCAGTAACCAGTTGCGCTTATGATGTCTCTGTTTCACCAGATCAGTCAGCATTGCAGCAGGCATACCACGGAGGTATACAGTACTTCCTTTGCGTCTGCCATCAAGTTACTGCACCAGGAACTGCGTCAGCCGGTATTCAATATCTATGGCTTTGTCCGGTTGGCGGACGAGATAGTGGATACCTTTCACGGGTACGATAAGCCGAAGCTGATGGCGCGTTTCCGGGAAGATACCTGGCTGGCCATCCGGGATGGGATCAGTCTTAACCCCGTACTCCACAGTTTCCAGCAGACTGTGAACCGTTATGGTATAGCCCCTGCGCTGATAGAAGCTTTTTTTACCAGCATGGAAATGGACCTGCATAAGCAGTATTACAGTGATGAGCAATACCGGCAATATATCTATGGCAGTGCGGAAGTGGTGGGGCTGATGTGCCTGACCGTTTTCTGTGAAGGGGACCAGGAGCAGTATGCCCGCTTGCAGCCGCATGCCCAATCGCTGGGCGCCGCTTTCCAGAAAGTCAATTTTCTCCGGGATATGAAAGCAGACGCCCAGCAGCTGCAGCGCATCTATTTTCCCGGGGTGGACCTGCACCAGTTGCGTCCGGCCGATAAGGAAGCCATTGAGCAGGATATTGAAGCCGATTTCACCCATGCCTTCGAGGGCATCCTGCAATTGCCCTGGAAAGCGCGTTTTGGGGTATATGTTGCCTACAAGTATTATTATTCCCTCTTCAACAAGATCCGGCGCACCGAAGCGGCCAGGATACTGGAAGAGCGGATCCGGATACCCAATTTTTATAAATGGCTGATCCTGCTGCGGGCAGGCGTGAAGAACCAGTTGCGGATGATCTGAAACAGTTTTGGCGGAGGCTATTTATACGATAAATTGCAGGCATGAATCTCCAGGAAGTGATACTGGTCAATGAGCGCGATGAACCCATCGGGACGATGGAAAAAATGGAAGCTCACCGCAAAGCCCTGCTGCACCGGGCATTCAGCGTATTCATCTTCAACCGGGAAGGGGAGATGCTGCTACAGCAACGGGCGCTGGACAAATACCATAGCGGCGGGCTCTGGACCAATGCCTGCTGCAGCCATCCTGCCCCCGGCGAAGCTACTTCACAGGCAGCGGCCAGGCGGTTACAGGAAGAACTGGGTTTTACCACTTCGCTGGAGCCCGTCTTCACCTTCACCTATCGCACGGATTTTGACAATGGGTTAATAGAACACGAATATGATCATGTCTTCACCGGTCTGTACAATGGCGTCATCCGGCCTAATGCGGCGGAAGTGATGGCCTGGCGATATAGCTCCCTGGAAGCCATCAGCAAGGGGTTGCAGGAGCAGCCGGACACCTATACTTCCTGGTTCCATATCGCTTTCCCCCGGGTAGCGCAATGGATCCGGCAGCACGGGCCAGTGAAGGAAAACCAATAAAGTGAGCAGTATGTTCTGGTTGGCATATACAGGAATAGTAGTGGGCACCTTCCTCCTGATGGAAGGAGTAACCTGGTGTACCCATAAATTTGTGATGCATGGCTTTCTCTGGTACCTGCACAAAGACCATCACCAGCCGGAGCCGGGCTTCTTTGAAAAGAATGACGCCTTCTTCGTAATCTTTGCTATCCCCAGTTTCCTGTGCATCCTCTTTGGCACCCTCCAGGAAAAATACTGGCTGCAGGCTATCGGTTTTGGCATCATGGCCTATGGCGCCGCTTATTTCCTGGTGCATGATGTCATCATCCACCAGCGCTTCAAATGGTTCTCCCGATCCAACAGTTTGTATGTGCGGACCATCCGCTGGGCGCATAAGATGCACCATAAACACCTGGACAAGGAAGAGGGCGAATCCTTCGGTATGTTGTATGTACACCGTAAATACTGGCAGAAGATCCGGAAAGACCGGAAAATGCAGCAACTCCAAAAGTCCTGATCATTCCTCCCGGCAATCAATATGATTATATCATTGCAGGGGCCGGTTGCGCCGGCCTCAGCCTGTTACTGCGCCTGCTGCAGCACCGCGACTTTACCGGTAAACGCATCCTGCTGGTAGACAGGCCCGCCAGGGGCCGGCAGCTGGGCCTCCTGTCTCAAACAGCCACTATTCCTGCCGGAACAGCTATTCCCACCGATGCCATTCCGCAAAATGACCGGACCTGGTGCTTCTGGGAAAAGGACGCCGGTTTTTTTGACGCCATTGTTTACAGGCAATGGGACCAGCTGGCGGTACATGGGCCGGGGTACAGTGCTGTGCAGCCCATTGCACCCTATTCCTATAAAATGATCCGGGGAGATGACTTTTATCAATATTGTGCTAAGGCCATCCGGCAATCGCCGCAGGTGGATTGCCACTGGGGTGAAGTGGTCCGGCAGGAGTCCTTGCCCGATGGCGCAGCGCTGTTTCTTGACAATGGTCAAATTTTTCAGGGTCGCTACCTCTTCAACAGTATATTGACCGGTATGCCGGTACTGGCTACAAATGAGCTGTACCTGTTGCAGCATTTCAAGGGGCAGGTGATTGAAACGGCCGCACCCGTCTTTGACCCGGAAACCGCTACCCTTATGGATTTCCGCGTGCCGCAGCCCGATTTTACGGCCTTTGTGTATGTAATGCCTTTCTCCGCCACAAAGGCGTTGGTGGAGTATACGGTCTTTTCTGAGCAGTTGTTGCAGCCTGCTGATTATGTTGAAGCGCTGCAACGATACATTCAACAGAACATCGGCCAGCCCTATATTGTAAAGGAAGAAGAATTCGGCGTCATCCCCATGACCAATCACCGGTTTCCGGAAAGAGAAGGTAATATTATATATATCGGCAGTGCCGGTGGTCAGACCAAAGCGTCCAGCGGTTATACTTTTCAATTCATTCAGAAACAGTGTGATGCCCTGCTGGCGGCGCTTCTGGCCCATGGAGATCCCCTGGCTGCAAAGACCAGTACTCCTGCCCGCTTCCGTTTTTATGATAGCGTACTGCTGCGCGTTCTTGCCCGGCGCAGCTTTCCGGGACAGCTGCTTTTTACGCAGCTCTTCCAGCATAATCAGCTCAGGGATGTACTTCAATTCCTTGACAATGAAACCTCCATCTTCCAGGACCTGCGCATTATTACAGTCTTGCCAAAACGCATTTTCCTGAAAGCCGCATGGGAACAGGCTTTTTGCCGATCAGGATTGTAGATTATTTTTTTCATTTTTCCCATTTTGGCAAAATTATTGTGATTGTATATCCGGCGATTTCAACCTTTAATCAATCACGAGAATTAGTGCGTCTGTTCTATGAAACACCTTTTACACACCACATGCCTGGCGGTGCTTTTGTGCATTTGCCAAAAGAGTTTTTCCCAAATAGCTTACTCTGCCAATGAATTTGACCATGTGTTACCCTACACAGGTTATTTCATGTACGGAGCCAATGGCGGCTGGTACGGCAACTCCTGGGATGATAAAGCAGTGGCCGATATTGCCGCGGGCAATCCGGCCAAGAATGTTAACGGCGTTGGCGTTAAGACCTTTCGCCCAACACTGCCGGAAGATTTCATAGACTGGTGGGGCTACAATATCCGCATTGCAGAATTTACTCATTACGCAACCCTTGGCACCAGCGAACACACTGTTTTTGTCCATAAGCCGGTAGCGCACCATAGGGATAACAGCACTTATGGCGGCTGTGCCGACCAGTCTGTTCTCTGGGCCAATATGTACGAACCAATCTGGGATGGCGGCGCCAACGGCACGCCCGTGAATGAGAATAACTACTACGCACTCTATATCTACAAGCTGGTTACCACATACAAACAATGGGTTAAGTTCTGGGAGATCCTTAATGAACCAGACTATGATGGTGTAGGCTATTCCTACCTGACCAGGGGTACTCCCGGCAACTGGTGGGAGAACGCCCCCGTGCCCTGCCATCTCCCCAATATGAAAGCGCCCATTTATCATTATATCCGCCTGCTGCGTATCAGCTATGAAGTGATCAAGTCCATAGATCCTGGGGCTTATGTCACTACTGGTGGCCTGGGCTATCCCAGTTTCCTGGATGCCATCATGCGTTATACAGATAATCCCAATAACGGCGTGGTTACTTCGGAGTATCCCCTGATGGGCGGCGCTTACTTCGACGTCTGTAGTTTTCACAGCTATCCCATGTACGCCCTGGCCTCCTGGAGTGATGCCGCAGGTGGTTTTGTGAGAAGAAGGCATTCGGACGCCGCCATCGTGGAATATGTGAAGCAGAAGAATACGATGGACAGTGTGATGATGGTGCATGGCTATGATGGGCAGCAGTATCCCAAAAAAGGGTTTATCTGTACCGAAAGCAATATCCCCCGCAAACCGCTGGAAGATATGATCGGATCAGACGAGGCCCAGATCAATTTCATCATCAAGACGCTGGTGGCCAGCCAGGAGCATGATGTCTGGCAGTACTATATGTATATGCTGGGCGATACCAAAGATTATGCTTCCTCTACTGATCACTATGAGACCATGGGGTTGTATGGCGTGCTGGAAGGAAAGGGGCCGCTGACCAATAATGGCGCTTACCTCCAGCAATACAATAATGAAGGGTATGCGTTTAAATCCACCTCGGATATCCTGTTCAGGCATCGATTTGATGCTGCACGGACAGCTGCCCTGCAACTGCCTGCCAATATTGACGGCGCTGCCTTCCGGGACCAGGATGGTAAGTTCACCTATGTGCTCTGGGCCAAGACCACCACGGACCAGGTGGAAACGGTATTCGCCACCTACGATTTTCCTGCCAGCGCCAATGCAACGCCGCTGATGGAAAGAAGGACCTGGAACTTCTCACAGACCAAAGCGGTCAGCAATGTTAGCTCTACCGCTGTGCAATTGGGCGGTACGCCCATTTTCCTGACGGAGATTCTGAACCAATTACCACTGGATGATGAGCCCACGCCTCCTGTAGGCGTTGACCCCGTCCGTGAATTGGACCTCGCTTTATATCCAAATCCGACAAGCAGCACAGCTGCACTGCGGTTTTCCCTGAGAAATGCCACACGCATCAGGGTAACTATCCACAGTGCTGATGGCAAACTGGTAGCTGTGCCTATCCCCGGGAGGTCGTACGACAGGGGCACCCATCTTGTGCCCCTGTCCGCAACGGAGCAATTGCCTTCCGGTGTCTACTTCTGCCGTTTTGAAACGGAGAACAAAGAGCCGATGATCAGAAAGCTGGTCATCACTCGCTGATAGCAGGGACCGGTTGCCGGCAACACCCTGTTTCGCATTCGCTGATAAAGAGTAGTTTTGTCTCCCAAACAGGCAATCTTTCTTTATGGGAGCTACTATTTTGTTAGTGGATGATGAAGACAAGTTACGCGGGCTGCTGAAACGGATCATCAGCCTGGAGGGCTATACTGTGCTGGAAGCCGCCAGCCTGAATGCTGGTCTCCAGGTGCTGGAAACAAATGCCGTGGATGTCCTGCTCTGCGATGTCAAACTGCCCGATGGCAGCGGGCTGGATTTTGTTCCTCTTGTCCGCCGTCGTTTCCCGGCTACCGAGGTCATCCTCCTGACCGCCTATGGTAATATCCCGGATGGTGTGCAGGCCATGAAGCATGGCGCCTTTGATTATATCACCAAGGGTGATGATAATGACCGTATCCTCCCTTTGCTCAGCAGGGCCCTGGAAAAGATCCGCCTCCAACAGCGGGTAGCCAGGCTGGAACAGCAGGTGGATAAACGGTATGGCTTTTCGGCCATCCTGGGCCAGTCGCCCGTTATCAGAAATGCGGTTACCCTTGCACAAAAAGTAGCACCCGCAGATACCACCGTCCTCTTATTAGGCCCCACCGGCTCCGGTAAAGAAGTGTTTGCTCAGGCCATCCATTATGGCAGCAAAAGGGCCGATAAACCTTTTCTTCCCCTCAATTGCAGTGCCTTCAGCAAAGAGCTGCTGGAATCTGAACTTTTTGGACATAAGGCCGGCGCATTCACCAGTGCGGTAAAGGATAAGAAAGGATTGATAGAAGAAGCGCACACCGGCACCCTCTTCCTGGATGAAATAGGGGAGATGCCACTGGAACTGCAAAGTAAACTGCTGCGGGTCCTGGAAACAAATGAATTCATTAAAGTAGGGGATACCAGACCCACCCGCGTCAATGTACGGATCATTGCCGCCACCAACCGCAATCTCCAACAGGAAGCAGAACAGGGCAGGTTCCGGGAAGACCTGTTCTACCGCCTCAATGTATTTACCATCCCGCTCCCTGCACTGAAGGAGCGTCCCGAAGATATTCCCCTCCTGGCCGATTATTACCTGCAGGTATTTGCCCGAAAGGGCGACAGGCGGATTGACCGCCTAAGCCCTGCTTTTATTCAGGCCCTGCAGCGTCATTCCTGGAAAGGCAATGTGCGCGAACTCAAAAATGTTCTGGAAAGAGCTGTCCTGCTGGCCGCCGGCCCGGAACTACAGGTGGACGATCTGCCCCTGGAATTGCAAACTGCTTCCACAACGGCAGCGCCCGGCAGTACTGCCGCGCTTTCCGCCTTCTCCCTGGCCAGCATGGAGAAACTGCATATCCAGCGCGTACTCAATCATACCAACGGCAATAAGACCGAAGCGGCCAGGCTGCTGGAGATAGGGCTGACCACGTTATACAGGAAAGTAGAGGAATACGGTTTAGGGACGAAGGATTGACCAAATTAAAGCACCGGTTAGGTGAGTGCCTGATGAGTGTACTCCGCGAGTGCAGTCGATCGCCTCCGGCGAGTGACTACTATTCCGTCGCCGCTGGCTACCAGTACCAACAGGCCGGTGCAACTGGTTAGCCGGAGGTTAACAAATACGGGAGCACTCGCCAGGGGCGAGCGCCTGTAGCCCCGGCTTATTCCCGCAGTATCCGGTAATGCTGAAACCTTTCAGGTCAACCACCAGCAATACAAAAATTAAGACAGCGCCCTTCCATTTTGAAAATCCCTTTTTTCAAAATGGAAGGGTTTTTTATTTTCTGCAATTTCTGGGTTATAGTTGTCTACGTCCTGCAACCATTACTGCTACTGCATTTTATGGTTCGTCCATTATTATTTCTTTCTCCGGTACAGGCTTTGCCCTTGTCATGCCAAACAAAATACTATGCTCACCGTGATCCTTTTGTTAACCGGCCTGGTATGTTTCTGGCTGATGGCCCGCTGCATCCACTTCTTCGAAAACATTTAACCGGCAAAAACCACCCGATATGATGACCGCATTACTGATTGTAAGCGTGGGGGTATTTATCTACCTCGTTTACGTATTACTGAAACCAGAAAAATTTTAACCCCAAACCGAAAGGACAATGAATACAGAACTGAACGGTGTTATCCTGACCTTTCTCGCCGCCGTGCTGCTGGCCCTGCCACTGGGCCGGTATATAGCCCGTGTGTTCAGCGGAGGGCGGACCATCACTGATTTCATGAACCCCATGGAACGTTTTATTTTCCGGATCTGCGCTATTGACCCCAACCGGAAAATGAACTGGAAAGAATTCCTGCAGGCCCTGCTGACCATCAACAGCCTATGGTTCGTCTATGCTTTTTTTATGCTGGTCTTCCAGGGAAACCTGCCGCTCAACCCGGACGGCAACCCGGGCCAGAGCCCCGACCTGGCCTTCAACAGCGCCATCAGTTTCCTGGTCAACTGTGATCTGCAGCACTATTCCGGTGAATCCGGCGCCACTTATCTCACTCAACTCTTTGTTTTCAACTTCCTGATGTTTGTCAGCGCTGCTACAGGCCTCACTGCCGCTATCGGCGTTTTCAATGGGTTGAAAGAAAAGACCACTAATAACTTTGGTAATTTCTGGAGCATTTTTACCCGCACCATGACCCGTGTGTTATTGCCGCTCAGCCTGGTCATGGCTGTACTGCTGGTATTCAACGGGACTCCTGCCGGCTTTGAAGGGAAAGACAGCATCGTAAACTTGCAGGGTGATTCCGTGCAGGTATCCCGCGGCCCTGCTGCCGGGATGATCGCTATCAAACACCTGGGCACTAACGGTGGCGGCTACTTTGGCGTCAACTCCGCCCACCCACTGGAGAACCCCAACTATTTCACCAATATGCTGGAAATGGTAGCGCAGCTGCTATTACCGCTGGCCATGATCTTTGCGCTGGGCTTCTATATCAACCGCCGCAAATTTGCCTGGGTGATCTTTGGCATCATGACCCTCGGCACGCTTTGCCTGCTGATCCCCACAGTAGCCTGGGAAATGAATGGTAACCCTGCCCTTGCCCAACTGGGCCTGGCACAGCCCACCGGTGCTATGGAAGGGAAAGAGGTGCGCTTTGGCCCCGCGGCTTCCGGTTTCTGGAGCATCATCACCACCGTGATCTCTACGGGTTCTGTGAATGGGATGCATGACAGCTCCATGCCGCTCTCAGGTATGATGCAGCTGCTGGCCATGATGATCAACGCCTTTTATGGCGGCTGTGGCGTAGGCATCCTCAACTACCTGATCTACCTCATTATTGCCGTCTTCATCTCAGGACTGATGGTGGGGCGTACGCCTGAGTTCATGGGCCATAAAGTGGAAGCACGGGAAGTAAAAATAGCGGCGCTGGTGACCCTGTTATCGGCGGTCCTTATCAAGGGCGGAACCGCGCTGGCCGCTTATTTTGTAGCGCACCACCCGCAGATGGACTGGGCAGTTCAGCCAGGCAACTGGCTCAACAATCCCGGTTACCACGGCTTCTCGGAAATGCTGTACGAGTTCACCTCGGCCAATGCCAATAACGGCAGCGGTTTTGAAGGACTGGGCGATAACAATATCTTCTGGAATGTCAGTACCGGTCTTGTACTGTTGCTGTCCCGCTTCCTGCCCATCATTGGCCCTGTTGCCATTGTGGGGCTGCTGGCCAACAAGAAATATATACCACCGGCGGCAGGTACCCTGCGCACCGATTCCATGACCTTCGGCATGATGACCTTTGCCGTGATCATCATCATCAATGCCCTCTCTTTTTTCCCCGCACTGGCATTAGGTCCCCTGGCCGAATATTTCAGTATGCACTAACCGAATTTGAAAAATAGTTTTATGCGAAATTCCAATCAGTCCGCTTTATTCCCGCGCCAGCTCATGGCGGCGGCGCTGAAGCAGTCGTTCCTGAAGCTGAACCCCGTTACTATGTTCCGCAACCCGGTCATGTTCACCGTGGAGATAGGGACTTTCATTATGCTGCTGGTCTGCTGCTGGATAGCTGCCGGCGAAACCACGCAAGGGAGCCTGGGATATAATATAGGGATCACAGCTATCCTGCTGATCACCCTGCTCTTTGCCAATTTTGCGGAAGCCATTGCTGAAGCCCGCGGCAAGGCGCAGGCTGATAGCCTGCGTCGCACAAGAGAAGATACGCCCGCCAAAAAACTGGAACCGGAGAACGGCCAGTCCGGTGCGCGGATCAGCCTGGTCCGTTCTTCACTGCTGCGTAAAGGTGACCTGTTTGTTTGCGAAGCCGGCGACCTCATCCCTATGGACGGTGAAATTGTAGAAGGCATTGCTACCGTAGATGAAAGTGCTATCACGGGTGAATCAGCGCCCGTGATCCGGGAAGCCGGCGGTGATAAATCCTCCGTGACCGGCGGCACCAAAGTATTGTCGGACCGGATCCTGGTGAAAGTGACCACTGAACCCGGTGAGAGTTTCCTGGATAAGATGATCGCACTGGTGGAAGGGGCTTCCCGGCAGAAGACGCCCAATGAGATAGCGCTTACCATCCTGCTGGCCAGCTTTACGCTGATCTTTGTGATCGTCTGCGTTACCCTTAAACCCTTTGCTGATTATGCCAATACGGCCATCACCATTGCGGCCTTTATATCGCTCTTTGTCTGCCTGATCCCCACCACCATTGGCGGCCTGCTGTCGGCCATCGGGATTGCCGGCATGGACAGAGCCCTGCGGGCCAATGTGATCACCAAAAGCGGTAAGGCGGTGGAAACAGCGGGCGACCTGGACACCCTGCTGCTGGATAAAACAGGCACCATCACCATCGGTAACCGGAAGGCCACTCACTTCCACCCGTCCGCAACTATTCCGGAAGCCCTGTTCATTGAAACCTGCCTGCTGGCTTCCCTGGCCGATGAAACGCCGGAGGGCAAATCCATCATAGAGCTGGGTGTCAGCCAGGGTTTCAAAAAGCCTGTACCCGACCTGGCCGCTATGAAATTCCTGCCTTTCACGGCCGAGACCCGCACCAGCGGCATTGAGACCATGGAGGGACTTCGTATCCGGAAAGGCGCAGCAGACGCCATCAAAAATTTAGTGCAAAAAGCGGGCAACGGCTTTCCGCTGGAAACAGCGGAGCAGGTAGAAAGGATTGCTAAGAACGGCGGCACCCCGCTGGTGGTGAGCCGCAATGAACAGGTGGTAGGCGTGATAGAATTGCAGGATATCATCAAACCCGGTATCCGCGAGCGTTTTGACCGCCTGCGTAAAATGGGCGTCAAGACCGTGATGGTCACCGGTGATAACCCGCTCACCGCAAAATTCATTGCGGAGAAAGCCGGCGTGGATGATTTCATTGCGGAGGCTAAGCCAGCCGACAAGATGAATTATATCAAACAGGAACAGCAAAGCGGCAAGCTGGTGGCGATGATGGGGGATGGCACCAATGATGCACCGGCCCTGGCGCAGGCCGATGTGGGCGTGGCCATGAACAGTGGCACGCAGGCTGCCAAAGAAGCGGGCAATATGGTGGACCTGGACAATGATCCCACCAAGCTCATTGAGATAGTAGAGATCGGCAAGCAATTGCTGATGACCCGGGGAACGCTTACTACTTTTTCCATTGCCAACGATGTGGCCAAATATTTTGCTATTGTGCCGGCGCTGTTCATCGGCTCCATCCCGGCCCTGCAGGCCCTGAACATCATGCAGCTGCAAAGCCCGGAAAGCGCTATCCTCTCAGCAGTCATTTTCAATGCCCTCATTATACCGGCACTGATCCCGCTGGCCCTGCGTGGTGTGGCTTACCGGCCCATCGGCGCCAGCGCCCTGTTGCGCCGCAACCTGCTGGTATATGGCCTGGGCGGTGTGATAGTGCCCTTCCTCGGTATCAAGCTGATTGATCTGCTCCTGAGCCTTTTCATTCACTTCTAAATATCAACGATCATGAAAAAATATATACTGCCTTCCATCAAAATGACCGGGGTAATGCTTGTACTCTGTGCCCTGATCTACCCGGCCATTATTGCTATGATCGGCACCGTGGCGCCCGGCGGCGGCCAGGGAGAAAAAGTGCTGGTGGATGGTAACGTGGTGGGCTATGCCAACATAGGTCAAAAATTCACCAGCGATGCCTATTTCTGGGGCCGTCCTTCGGCCGTGGACTACAATGCCGCCGGTTCGGCGGGTTCCAATAAAGGACCCTCCAATCCAGATTACCTGCAAACAGTGCAGCAGCGGATAGATACTTTCCTGGTACATCACCCGGGCATCCATAAAGAACAGCTCCCCGCTGAGCTGGTAACGGCTTCCGGCAGCGGCCTGGACCCGGATATTTCTCCTGCTGCCGCCCAGGTACAGGTAAAGCGTATTGCGCAGGTACGTGGCATAGCGGAAGAGAAAGTAGCGGCCCTGGTGCAGGCGCAGACAGAACAACCCCTGCTGGGTTTGTTGGGGCCGGCGCGGATCAATGTACTCCGGCTCAATATCGCCTTAGATAAATTACAATAAACCATTCACAGAACAGTCGTTTACACAATGAAAAAACTCATGATGGCCGGTGCTCTGGCTGCAGGGATCTGCAGCAGCGTCCTGGCCCAGGAAGAAGCGAAAACTACTTTTACACTCAGCGGTTATGCAGAACTGTATTACACGTATGACGCCAACAGGCCGCTCAACAATACCCGGCCAGGTTTTGTGTACAGTCATCACCGGGCCAATGAGGTCAATCTTAACCTGGCTTTCCTGAAAGGGAATTATTCCGCGGAGCGGTTAAGGGCCAACCTGGCCATCGGCGCCGGGACCTATATGAACGCCAACCTGGCTGCGGAGCCCGGCGTGCTAAAGAATATCTATGAGGCCAATGCCGGGGTGAAGCTTTCTAAAACCCATAACCTCTGGCTGGATGCCGGCATCCTGCCTTCGCATATCGGTTTTGAAAGCGCTATCGGTAAAGACAACTGGACCCTGACGCGCAGCCTGGTGGCCGATAACTCGCCCTACTATGAGGCCGGCGCAAAACTGGGTTATACCAGCAAAAATGAAAAATGGTACCTCGCCGTCCTGTACCTGAACGGCTGGCAACGCATCCAGCGGGTAGACGGGAATACCACGCCTGCCGCCGGTATACAGCTCAGCTTCAAACCAGCTGCTGCTGTAACTCTGAACTACAGCGGTTTTGCCGGGAACGATAAACCAGACAGCGCCCGGCTGATGCGGTACTATCATAACCTGTATGGTATTTTTCAATTGAGCCCGCAGTTTGGTATCATGGCCGGGTTTGACTATGGATTGGAGCAGCAGGAAAAAGGAAGCAGTAAGCTCAATAACTGGTTTACGCCTGTGCTGATCCTGCAGTACAAGCCGGACGCAACCAACAGCCTGGCCGTACGCGGAGAATATTTCCAGGACAAGAACGGCGTTATTATCTCTTCAGGAACACCGGCCGGTTTCAAAACAATTGGCTGGAGCATCAACTACGACCGGCAGTTGTTCAATAAAGCGGTCTGGCGTATAGAACTGCGCAGCCTGCACGGAAAGGAAGATTATTTCAGCAAACGGGATCAAAGCGCCACTAAGAACAATTTATTTGTTTCAACAGCACTGGCCATTGCCTTTTAAGCCTTGTCCTGCCGCTCAGGAACCACTACGGGTGCGTCATCCAGCTGGTACCTCGCTTCGGTCCAAAGCCGATCAGGCGGGTTGCCGGAAAGGGATGACGGCCCTGTTTTCAGTAAGTCGTTAAAACTATGTAAGATGTCATCAGCAGACAGTCCGCAGCATTTCCTGGACCTGATCAAACAGTCGCGCAAAGGAAAATTCAAGGTCTACATCGGCATGAGCGCCGGTGTGGGCAAAACCTATCGCATGCTGCAGGAAGCGCATAGCCTGCTGCGGAATGGCGTGGATGTGAAGATCGGTTACGTGGAAACCCATCAGCGGCAGGAGACCAGGGCACTGGTAGAAGGGTTGCCGGTGATCCCGCGCCGCCACCTTTTCTATAAGGGTAAGGACCTGGAAGAAATGGACCTGCAGGCCATCCTTAACCTGCGGCCTGAAGTGGTGATAGTGGATGAGCTGGCGCATACCAATATTGACGGGAGCCGTAACGCCAAACGCTGGCAGGATGTCCAGGACATTCTCAATGCCGGCATCAACGTGATCAGCGCCGTCAATATCCAGCATATGGAAAGCCTGCATGAGGAAGTGCTGGCCATTACGGGCCTGGAAGTAACGGAAAGGGTTCCGGACAGCATCCTGCAACAGGCCGATGAAGTGGTGAACATAGACCTTACGGCAGATGAGCTGGTGACCCGGCTGAAAGAAGGAAAGATCTATACGCCGGACAAGATCCCGCTGGCCCTGAATAATTTTTTCCAGGCCGAAAAGATCCTGCAGCTGCGGGAGCTGGCATTGAAAGAAGTAGCTTCCCAGGTTGAGGGAAAGATTGAGCGGGAGCTGCCAAGGGGCGCCCAGCTGAGGCCGGAAAGATTCCTGGCCTGCATAGGCAGTAACCATACCACGGCTAAAATGGTGATCCGGAAAACGGCGCGGCTGGCGGCCTATTACCATTCCCGCTGGTATGCCGGCTATGTGCAGACGCCGGCGGAATCGGGGGACAGGATCGGCCTGGCGGCGCAGCGCCACCTGATCAATAATTTCAAGCTGGCCACCGAACTGGGCGGTGAGGTGATCAAAGTGCAGCACCCCAATATTGCCCGGGGTATCCTGGAAGTCGCCGAACAGAAAGGCATCACCACCATCTGTATCGGCAAGCCCCATTTTACCCTGCGGAAGCTGATCCTGAATACGGCCGTTTTTAACCAGCTGCTCAACAAGCTGGCTACGGCTGATATTGATATCGTAATTTTATCCTAAGATGCGTTTACAAACTAAACTGACGCTGGGCATAAGCTTCCTCTTCCTGATCATCGTTGTATTCGGTGTTTTGGGCATTGTGTCCCTGACCCGCCTCCAGCGCGATGCCGAGCGGATCCTGCAAAACAACTACGAAACCCTGGTGTACAATAACCGGATGCTGAAAGCGCTGGACCAGTTGCCTGCGGACAGCACCGCCTGGCAATTGTTTGACGAGAGCCTGCGCCAGCAGGAGACCAATGTCACCGAGCCCGGCGAAAAAGAAGCCACCCAATCCCTGCGCCGCTACTTTGGCCAGTTGCAGACGTATCCCGCAGATTCCCTGGCCCTCAGCGGCATCCGCCAGCAGATCAGGCTGGTGAACGATCTCAACCAGGCCGCCATCCTGCGCAAACACCAGCAGACAAAAGATACCGCGGAGAATGCCGTGACCTGGATGAGCATCATCTTCACTGCCCTGGCGCTGATCGCTTTTACACTGGTGATCAATTTCCCTTCCGTGATCAGCGGGCCTATCCGCTCCCTGGCGGAAGGCATTGGCGCTATTGCCGGCAAGGACTATTCCAAACGCATACACCTGTCCCGGAAAGATGAGTTCGGGGAACTGGCCAATGCTTTCAACAGCATGGCCGCCCGGCTGGATGAATACGAACATAGCAACCTGGCCAAACTGACTTTTGAGAAGACCAGGATTGAGACCATCATCAACCAGATGCGGGACGCTATTATCGGTTTCGATGAGCAACGGCGCCTGCTCTTCATGAATACGGTAGCGGAGAACCTGACAGGATTGCGGGAGAAGGATGTTGCAGGACAATACGGGCCCGACCTGGCGCTGCGGAACGACCTGCTGCGCACGCTCCTGCAACGGGATTCACCTGCCGAACTGAAGATCTTTGCAGACAGCCGGGAAAGTTATTTCACCCGGGAATATATTGAAGTAAAGAATGAGGAAACCATCATTGGTGAAGTGATCGTACTGCGCAATATCACGCCCTTCCATGAGTTGGACGAGGCCAAGACAAATTTCATAGCCACCGTATCCCATGAATTGAAGACGCCGATCTCCGGCATCAAGATGAGCGCAAAATTGCTGGAAGATACCCGCGTGGGCAGCCTTAACAAAGAGCAGCAGGAATTATTACAGGGCATCCGGGATGATGCAGACCGGCTGCTCCGGATCACCAGTGAATTGCTGAGCCTCTCGCAGGTGGAAACGGGCAATATTCAATTGAAGTTGCAACCCGCGCAGCCCGCCGCCATTGTACACCAGGCAGTAGGCGCCGTGCAGTTCATGGCGCAACAGCAGCAGCTGACCATCCGGACCTCCCTTGCTCCCAACCTGCCTGCTGTCCTGGCCGATCCGGAAAAGACCAGCTGGGTGCTGATCAATTTCCTCACCAACGCCCTCCGCTATTCCCCGGAGAAAGGAGTAGTGGACCTGGCCGTGATGATGAAAGACCAGCGGGTACAGTTCACTGTGCAGGACCAGGGCCGGGGTATTGACGGACAATATTTACCCCGCATTTTTGACAGGTATTATAAAGTCCCCGGCTCCTATGAGCAATCCGGTACCGGGCTGGGACTGGCTATCTCCAAAGAATTCATTGAAGCGCAGGGCGGCGCTATCTGGGCGGAAAGCCATATTGGCGAAGGCAGCCGCTTTGGCTTCTCGCTCGCAGTATCGCCCGCTGTCACGGAGTAGTGATAGGTTCGTCCCAAAATAAAATTCCGGCAATATTTACAGCCCGCCACTCCGGGCAGGTGGCGTTCCGGCATAGCTTACTGTCAGGGAGCTATTCGGCCCGTAAGGCATTGATGGGATTGGTCAGCGCCGCTTTGATGGATTGCTGGATCACCGTGGCAATGGCAATAAAGACGGACAGGATACCTGTCAGCACAAATATCCACCAGCTGATATGCACATGGTAATCGAACTGCTGCAACCAGGAATGCATGAACCACCAGGCCAGGGGCGAAGCAATGGCAAAAGAGATCAGCACCAGCTTCAGGAAATCTTTGGACAGGAGCGTAGTGATAGCGGCTACGGAAGCACCCAGTACTTTTCTTACCCCGATCTCTTTGGTCCTGTTCTCTGCCATATAGATAGCCAGTGCATACAGGCCCAGGCAGGAGATGAGAACGGTGAGTCCGGCAAAGATAAAGGCCAGGGCGCCCATTCTTTTTTCGTCCAGCACTTTAACGGCAAATGCCTCATTCACGTAATGATAGGCGATAGGAAAGCCCGGGTTGATCCGGTTATAGATGTCTTTGACGGTGGCCAGGTTCTCTGCATCCGTATGGGCGGGGTTGAACCGGAAATGCACGGCGCCGTATACGTTGAGGTCGTCCCTGGGGCCCAGCACGCAGATAGGGAAGGGCCTGCTATAGGGGCTATGCGGTATAAAGTCTTTGACGATGCCGATAATGGTCCAGCGGTGCGGGCCCATTTGTAAAGTTTGTCCCAGGGGCCGGGTAAATCCAGTCTGCCTGGCGGCGGTCTCATTGATGATGACAGCTGCTGTATCACGGGCAAACTGCTGCCGGTTGAAATCGCGGCCCGCTACCAGTTGCAGGCCGATGGTCTTAATATAATCGTCGTCCGCGGTATACTGGAAAAATTCCCTGCGCTGGCTGCTGTCCTTGCCGGCCCACTGGAACCCGTCTGTAGTATTCCATACTTCCGTGATGGGCGCGCTGATCCGGGTCACGCTGGTAACTGCGCCGCTGTTCAGCAGGGCGGATTTCAGCTCCGCATAATGTTTGTCCGCATTGCCTTTGTTGTAGATAAAGGCCAGCTCATTCCGGTTATAGCCCACATCACGCTGCAGGCCATGCCTTACCTGTCGGTAAATAATGATGCTGCAGATGATCAGTACAATGGCAAAAGTGAACTGTACCACCACCAGCACTTTGCGTGGGGTCATAAAAGTCCGTGCAGCTTTGAAGCTTCCTTTGATCACGCTGACGGGCCGGTAACCTGCCAGGAAGAAAGCGGGATAGCTGCCGGCAATAATGCCGGTGAAGAGGATGAAGCCGAGGGCTGTCAGCCAGGCCCAGGGATTGTTCCAGGGAATATGGATGGCGCTATCCACCAGCTTATTGAATCCTTTGACAGCAGGGAATAACAGGACCAAAGCTATGGCTCCGGCCACTGCCGAGATCAGTATGGATTCACCGAGGAACTGCCAGACCAGGGAGCTTTTGCCGGCGCCCACCACTTTGCGGATGCCTACTTCCCTTGCCCGCTTGATGCTGCGGGCTGTACTCAGGTTCATATAATTGATGCAGGCTATCAGCAGGATGAAAGCGGCAATGATGCCAAAGAGCCGGACAATATGGATGCGGCCGCCTACGCTGACGCCGTTATCAAATTGCGACCAGAGATACCATTTGCGCATGGGATGCAGGTAAGGCTGGTTGGGCACCGTAGGATCATTGGCCTGTATGATGCCGGCAAAGGCTTTACCCGCTGCGGCTTCCGATACTCCGGGTTGCAGGGTCACTACAGTTGATATATTGTTATGGCCCCAGACCTCGCTGTTCCAACCCACGTCTTTCATGTAGCTCCAGGGCAGCAGGTATTCAAAATGCTGGGAAGTATTATCGGGCAGGTCTTTAAGGATGCCGCTGACATAGAAGTAACCGCTGGTATCCACCCGGATCAGCTTGCCCATAGCGGGCTGGTCATCAAATAATTTACGGGCCAGGGATTCCGTGATCACTACGGAGCGTTCATTGCTCAGGACCGTAGCGGGATCGCCCTGCAGCAGGGGAAAGCTGAATATGGACAGGTAATTGGGATCTGTGATATAACCATGTGTTTCTACAAAGCGGTTACCCACGCTGAAGGCAAAAGCGCCTACCCAGTTGATGCGCAGGGTCTGGTCCACCAGTGTTGGGTAGCTGGCTTTCAGGGTGGGCGCCAGCAGGTGCGGGGTGGAGGACCAGGTGTAGGTCTTGCCCTCGGAAACCGAGCTGTTCAGCACGGCATAGGTGCGGTCCCGCTGGGCATGGAACTGGTCTACCCCCATTTCCCGCCAGATCCAGATCAGGATAAGGATAGCGCTGGCCATACCAATGGCCAGGCCGCTGATATTGATCACGGAGAAAACCTTGTTACGGGAAAGATTGCGCCAGGCGGATTTAAAATAGCTGTTCAGTTTACCGTTAGTCTGGAGGTTTTGGGCCAGCCAGGCTTTGGCGCCGCCGGGCCTGGTCCAGGGGAAAGGCTGTTCATATTCCGGAATAGGGCCGCCTTCCTGTGCCGCCGAATCAGCGTTCTTCTGCGCCATCCGCTGCAGGTGCCGGTCAAAGGCATCCTCCACTTCTTTCTTCTCCATACGGCCGGGTGTTTTTTCCTGCTGCCAGAGCTCAGACAGGATACCGGCAGAATAAGTGACATCGGGTGATCTGCGCAACAACTCTTCCAGTTCCTGCAATTCATCTCCCGTAGCTTCGCCAGCCAGTTTTTTACCCAATAAATGCCATATTCTTTCCTGGTGCTGCATACGTGGTGAGTGGCTCCTTAACAAAGGTACTGTCATCCGGCATTGGACCAGTACCTCCGGTAATATTACAATAAATCCTCCATAACTGCTGTTAAACTACTGACTGTTAGTATTATGTGTACCAGGGACGGGGGATAAAAAGGTGATTTCACCATTGGACTTATCCTGCTTTTTCCTCAACTTTCCCCTGCTAAACCCAAAATGCTTATGTCATTGTCACCAAAAAATAAAATTGGACTCGCCCTTTCCGGCGGCGGATACCGGGCCACAGCCTTTCACCTGGGAACGCTGCGCACCCTCCATCGCCTGGGTATTTTAGATAAGGTAGATGTGATCTCTACCATTTCCGGTGGTTCCATTACAGGTGCCTGTTATATGGCTTCTGAAAAAGACTTCCCGGAATTTTATGAGGAGCTGTATATGGACCTGCAGCGGAAGAATGTGATCAAATGGGTATTGTTATCGCCCATCGGGTTACGGTTCCTGCTCCTGCTGGGCATCCTGGGCGGTTCTTTCTATTTCCTGTTTGCCGGTCCGGCCTGGTTATTTCCTGTTATCTGGCTGCTGGTCTTTATCCTGCTGTATTTTTTCCAGTTTGCCCTGCTGCCCATCAGCCGGCGGATAGAGAAAGTGTATAACCGTTTTTTTTATAAAGGCATGACGCTGGACCAACTGCCGGCGCATCCCAGGCTGGTCATTGGCGCTACCAACCTGCAAACGGCCCGCCCATTTGTTTTCAGCAGGACCTATATGCAGGACAGTACTTACCAGTTTTTGGACGAACCAATTAAGTTCAATCCAAAAGGTTTCCCGCTGGCCAGGGCAGTGATGGCTTCCAGCTGCGTGCCCTTTGCCTTTACACCGGTCAGGATCCACCGGAAATTCTTCCAGGATCCTGCGCAGGCCAAGACCATTCATCCTATCCTGGTGGATGGTGGCGTGTATGATAACCAGGGTATTCATAAAGTGATGCAGAAAGGTTCTTTTGCCTGTGATATTGTGATCACCAGTGATGCCGGCGCCGGGTCTTCCGGCGAGCTGCGCTTCCGCAATACTTTCAGCCTGCTGCTGGAAACGGTGGAAGTGTTCATGTCCCGCATCAAAAAAGTACAGATGGTGCGCAACGTATATGATAATGCCGCCACTGCGGGCAAAGAAATAGCCTATTTATCCCTGGGCTGGGACCTGGATAAATGTATCCCGGGATTCATCAGCAACCTGGCCAAAGGCCAGATCACGGATAAAGTAAAGGAAGCCCATGGGTTATTACCCGAATGGATAGCCGATCCCAATGCACATGAAGCAGCTATTACGCAGCACTTACAGGATAGGACCGGCTATTCAACCATTAAGGAGCCCGGACCTGACGCCAAAGCGCTGGCCCGTAAGGTGGGCACCAACCTGACAGCGCTGAGCAAGGCCCGGGTGGATGCCCTGGTAGGCCAGGCGGCGGCGCTCACTGAGTTGCAGGTAAAACTATATTGTCCTTCATTGTTTACAACCAAGCCATGATCCGCAAACCTCCCTGCCGCAAATTGCGCGGCTACGCTTTTGATCCAAGCCTTTCACTCAAAGTGGATACGGCCCTGATCAATAATATCACCTACAAAATCCCCTGGGAAGAGGACCTGCGTCCCGGTCCCAGGGGAGAATATATAGAAGTGATGGATTACGATCCTACCGTGGGCAAATGGTATGCGCCGGTAGACCTCAATCAACTGTATATAGCAGCGCAGGATGGCATAGAGCCCAGCAGCAGTAATCCGCAGTTCCACCAGCAGATGGTCTATGCGGTGGCGATGACCACCATCAAAAATTTTGAGGCCGCCCTGGGCAGGCCGGTCCTCTGGAGTCCCCGGCATACGGTGACTACACAGGCTCCCAAAAAGAAAGCAGGCAAGGCTGCCGGCAAACCGGAACAGAAGCAGTCCTACGATTATGTACCGGTACTGCGCATCTATCCCCATGCTTTACGGGATGCCAACGCCTATTACAGCCCGCAGAAGAAAGCCCTGCTCTTTGGTTATTTTGCGGCGCGTCCTGCGGATATCACCTTACAGATGCCGGACAACCTGACCTTTACCTGCCTCAGTCATGATATCATTGCTCACGAGACCACGCATGCTATCCTGGATGGGCTGTACCGGAAGTACACGGACAATACCAACCCGGATGTGCTGGCCTTTCATGAAGCCTTTTCAGATATTGTGGCCCTGTTCCAGCACTTCACTTTTCCCGATGTGCTGAAGAGCCAGATAGCAGCTACGCGGGGCGACCTGGCCTCACAGAACCTGTTGGGCAAACTGGCCCAGGAGTTCGGGATTGCCATTGGTAATTATGGTGCGCTGCGCGATGCCATCGGCAGCTATGACCGGGTAACGGGCAAATGGGCGCCTAAAGTGCCGGATGGAGATGAATACCGGAAAGTGATGGAGCCACATGCCCGGGGTGCTATCCTGGTGTCTGCTGTTTTTGAAGCTTTCCTCAATATCTATAAGGTCCGTGTGGCCGACCTGCTGCGTATTGCTTCCAATGGTACGGGCATACTGCCGCAGGGTGAGCTGCAGCCGGACCTGGTCAACAGGCTGGCTGCTGAGGCGGCCAAGACTGCCGGCCATGTGCTGAAGATGTGTATCCGGGCGCTGGACTTCTGTCCGCCGGTGGACATTACTTTTGGCGATTTCCTGCGGGCCATCATCACTGCCGATGCCGATCTGGTGGCGGATGACAGCCGGGATTACCGGCTGATGTTCATTGATGCTTTCCGGCGCAGGGGCATTTACCCAACGGGCATCAAGAACCTGTCGGTAGAGAGCCTCTCGTACCCCATTCCCAACACCACCGGCATGGAGGAACAGATCAGGATCCTGACCAGTTTCCTGCGCGAGTTCCGTGCGGAGATCACCTATGCCAAAAAGCGGGAAGCCATTTATGCCATCAACCGGAAATTCATTGCGGGCGATTATACGCCCGGCCAGGAACCCTTGCTGGGCCTGCATCGCCGGCTGAGCGTCAAGTTCAGGAACTCGAAGGAATTTGAACTGCTGACCGGGCTGGTATTCGGGGACGACTATGAGTCACTGGGCATTGCTGAATCCAAGGCCTATAAAACGGAGCGGCCTTCTTTCCAGGTGCATTCCCTGCATTTTGCCACGCGGATCAGTCCTTCGGGCAACCAGACCAACCAGGTGGTGGTGACCCTGCTGCAAAATGCGGCGGCCAGTATCAGCAAGGACAAACAGGGCAATCCGCGGGCTGCCGGTAACCGGAAACAGCCGGACCTGCTGATCGGTGGAGGCTGTACCCTCATCTTCGACCTGGATACTTTGGAACTGAAATATGCCATCAGCAAGCCGCTGCTGGATGTGGAAGCACTGGCCAATAGCGGCGTCCGGCAGCTGCATACCGGTCGCGCCATCCAGATACGCCGCCACCTGCAGGGCAAAACACAACATATGAATGCCTACCAGGCCTATTTCGGCATGGCGGGCGTACAGGGCATTGGCGAACCCTTTGCTTTCCTGCATACTCATTAAACTGATCATTATGGCAACGGCAAAAAAAGCGGCGAAGAAGACAGTAAAGAAATCAGTGAAAAAAGTGGCGTCAAAGACGTCCGGCAAAGCGGCTACCAGGGCTGCGTCTGCAACAGCGCCCAAAGCGGCTGCTAAATCGGCGTCCGGGCCTACCAGTACAACGGCGTCAAAAGCTGCCGGCAAAGCAGCTCCGAAAGCAACTAACAAAACGGCTCCCAAATCGGCTCCCAAATCGGCTTCAAAAGCAGCGTCGAAAACGGCTGGCAACACGGCTTCGAAAGCAACGCCCAAAGCGGCGTCCGGCCCACAGGGTATCATTGATAATGTATCTGTGCGCATGTACCGTGCCGGTACCGGCGATTGCTTCCTGCTGCGCTTCAGATCGGGGGATACGGTTGTATGCAGGCTGATGATTGATTGTGGCTGCATCCTTGGCGGCAGGAAAGATTTTGAGCCCATTGTAAAAGATATAGAAGACATCACCGGCGGCGTGATCGACATCCTGGTGGTAACGCATGAACATGCGGATCATATCAATGGGTTTGATCGCTGCAAGGACCTGTTCGACAAATTTACTTTTAAGAAGGTCTGGTTTGCCTGGACGGAGGATGAGGACGAAGAGCTGGCCAATGATCTGCGGGAGAACCATAGCAAACTGAAAATGGCCCTGGCCATGGCTACCACGCAACTGACCGGGCTGGTGAAAGATAAATATTACGAAAGCCTTTTTGCCAATGAATTCCAGAACAGCCTGATGGTAAGATCAAAGGAGTATTTTATCCAGTCGCTGGCTTCTCTGGATTCCTTAAATATGGCGGCCGCTCCGGCCGCCAATGGTACGGTACCGGGCATGACCCAGCGCTTTAAAGAGTACAATATCATCAAGGAAGGTACGGCGGTGGAATACCTCAGTCCCGGCGATCTGCTCAAAGGGCCGGAGCTGCCGGAATTGCCCGGTATGCGGGTATTTGTGTTGGGGCCACCTAAGGATACGGATCTGCTGGACCTGACGGAAGAAGCTGGTGAACATTTTGAAAAGCGGGAGAATCCCAGTGATATTGGCTTTGCCTTTGCGGCTGCGCTGACAAAAAAAGGATTGACAGGTTCCTACCTGCCTTTTGAGCCGCAATTTGAAGACGGGGAAGGGCTGGCGCTGGCCAACCTGAAAGCGGATTATGATAAAACAGCAGACTGGCGAAGGATTGATTACGACTGGCTATATACAGCGGGGAGCCTGTCCTTACGGTATGAAGGCAGCATCAACAATACCAGCCTGGCCCTGGCTTTCCAGTTTGAAGAAAGTGAAAGGGTATTGCTGTTTCCCGGTGATGCGGAGTTTGGGAACTGGAAGAGCTGGCATGAAGGCCTGAACTGGACTATTGAGGTGAAGGGCCAGCATAAAAAGGTCAATGCCGGCTACCTGCTCAACAATACTGTTTTCTACAAGATAGGGCATCACTGCAGCCAGAACGGCTCTGCCAGCAGGCTGGGGGTGGACCTGATGACCCATGAGGACCTGGTGGCCATGGCCCCGCTGAGCTTTAAAAAGATACAGACCGGTTGGCTGAATACCATGCCGAACGACCTGCTCTGCGCCAGCCTGATCGGTAAGACAAAAGGCCATTTTTATTTTTCAGGGGACCGGGGTCAGTTACTGCCGAATATCAAAACGGACAGGGTCACTATCAAAAAAGCGCATGAAGAAACGCTGAATGCGGTCAATGAAAAGTTTGATGGGAAAGTATATATCGAATGTGGGGTGAAGGGCTGATCCCTGGTTCGTCCCAAAATAAAATGGGATTAGGCGGAAAACGCTGTGAGGGATCCTGGCAGCGGGTGGAAGGCAGGCGCCTGATCACAACCGGAGCTGGCTGTTAAGCCGTGGCCAGGTCATAGAACATCCGGGCGTTGGCGATGGATTCGTTGTAAGTGATGGGTTTGATAACGTAGGAATGGGCGCCGAGGGCAATGCATTCATCCCGCTCAATAGGATTGAGCGAAGTGCTGTAAATGATAACAGTAATGTCTTTCAGCGAATTATTCTTCTTCAATAACCGGAGTACCTGGGTGCCATTCATCCGGGGCATGTTCAGGTCCAGCACAATGAGGTGCGGTATCTTTTGATCGTTGATGCTTTTTTCAAGGTACAGGAGGGCATGCTCCCCATTGTCTGCAAATTCAATGGAAGACTGGTAACCCAGTCCTTCAAAGATCTCCTGGAGGAATACGCGATCTTCAATATCGTCGTCAATGAGTAATATGGTGGGGTAATCTTGCATCTTACTGATTATGCTGATAGGGCAATTTAATAGTAAAGGTAGCGCCTTCTGTCAACTTACTGGTTGCTGAGAGCTGGCCGTTGTGGAGGGCTACTATCTTTCCACAAATGGCCAGTCCGAGGCCGGTGCCTTTATACTTTTCTTCTGAATGCAGCCGTTGGAACAGTTTGAACATTTTGGGAAGGTATTTCTCCTCAAAGCCAATGCCGTTGTCTTTGACCGCAATTTCCAGGAATCCTTCAGTCTGCTGGTGGGAGATCTCGATGATAGGTTTGCGGTCTTCGCTGGAATATTTCAATGAATTAACGATAATATTGGCAAAGAGTTGTCGCATCATTCCGAAATCTGCCATGATCTGGGGCAATGGGGTGGACCGGATAGTTGCTTCCTTTTCCCTGATCAGCAGTTCAAGGTCTTCCCGGACATCCTGGATCACCTGGTTCAGATCTGTTTGTTTAAACTGGATCCTGTTCCTGTCAATCTGTGAATAGGACAGGAGGTCGTGGATCAGGTTACGCATCCGCTGGGTGGCTGAGCGCATGCCGCGCAGGTATTCTGTTCCTTTGCTATCGAACAGGTGGTGGTACTTGGTCAGGAAGTAGTCGCTGTAAATGCTGATCTTCCGGACCGGCTCCTGCAGGTCATGGGAGGCCACGTAAGCGAACTGCTGCAGGTCCTGGTTGCTCCGGTTCAGTTCGTTGATATTTCCTTCCAGCTTGGCTTCGTTCTCCTTCAATCTTGCCTGGATCTGCATCAGCTCCTCATTATCCTGCAAGGTTTGTTCCACCAGCTTCTGTGCATTGATATCCACAATAAAACCGATCCATTGGGTCAGGGTCCCGGCCTCATTGGTCAGTGGGGATACGGAAGCCATATGCCATAGGTAGTCTTCGGCGTATTTGTTCTTGAGCCTGCACTGGACGCGCTGCGGGCCAGAGCTGGTGGGCTCGGGCTGTTTCAGCAGGGCCAGGAAGCAGGGCAGGTCGTCCGAGTGGATCACCTGTTCCCAGCTTTTATTGAGTTGGGCGATGGATTGTCCTGTGAACTTCTGGAGCCAGTCGTTGGCGTAGATCAGGTTGCCTGCCGGATCTGCGGAAAAGATGATGATGGGCAGGGAATTGGTCAGGGTCTTGTACTGGGTCTCGCTGTCCCTGAGCTTATTGGCCAGGCTCTGGAGCTGGTCATTTTTGCGTTTGATCTCTTCGTAAGGGGAAACGGCGGGTTCATTGCGCAGGGTCTGGCGCCATTCATCAATGCGGGTGGCGTCCTGTTTTTCGGACCCGGGCATCAGGAAGAACAGCTCTACCTGGGTTTTGGCGCCGCTGGTGCTGACATGCACTTTATCTACCAGCCGCTGGGCAAAGGCGAGCCCTTCATGTTTGCGGGCGCCTTCTTCATGGATGATGCGGGCAATCAGGTGTTTGTCTTTCTGCGACTGGCTGATGCAGAGGACCAGGTAATTGTCTTTCCCTTTCTCAATGGCCATCCGGGACACTTCCGACACCGCAGTGGCGAAGGTAGTCTGGGCAGCCAGGCTACAACCAACGAGCTCTGCCAGCCGCATGGACCGCCTGTGTGCCAGGATCAGGTCCATTTCGTTCTGCAGGGTTACCTTAACAATTTCCTCTGTTCTCATACATTGATTTTACAGCTGACCACGGAGCTGTCATCCGTGTTGCGGGTATGATCCTTCAGCAAAGCTGTTGCCAGGATGGACAGGTCGTACCTGAAAATACCGGTATATTTCAGCAGATCCCAGCGGGAGCGGATGCCATCGCTGCAAAGGACCATATGCTGACCTTTCTCGTAGGGTATTTCCTGGTCGTTCATGGTGCCGGGAATGTTAAGACCTATAATACCGTTATAAGAGATATAGTTCTTGCTGAAGGTACGGGATTGCATCCTGGTGGCAATATTGCCTACGCCGCAGAGCCGCCATTGTTTTTCCTTGAAATTGAAGATGGCGACGGTGCCTACCAGCCCGCGGGTTTTTTTGACGGCGGTATGCATAAAGCGGATGATCTCACAGGGGCTATTGTCGGGACAGGTGCGGAAAGCTTCATCGGCGGCCGCTACGGCAGCAGCGGCTTCGGGTCCATGGCCCAGGCCGTCACCCAGGAAGAGGCGAAGGTCCTGCTTGGTTTGCTTATAGGAAAAACCGTCACCGCAGGCAGTTTCTCCTGGTTTGGGGATCACTACAGAACGGATTTCAACCGGGTCTTTACTGGCAGCCGCGGGCAGCGCCTGCAGAAAAAAGCGGCAGAGCAGGATAGTGCCCCAGGCTTTGTTGGTATAGATCTGGAGGAAATCGGACAGTCTTTTGATGGCGCCCAGGCCCTGACCAAGTGTTTTTTTGGAAGAAGCGCCGTCCTGCATCATATAGTTGAGGTCGTTGATGCCGGGGCCGTTGTCCACGCTGATCAGTTCAATACCGGGAATGCCTGCCTGTTCAATGATCTTGACCAGCAGTTCCCCGCCGCCGGCATGTTTGGCCAGGTTAGAGACAATTTCGGCCACAACAATATCTATCTCGGCCAGTTTTTTGGCGGAGAAGCCGACCCCGGAGGCCAGCGCATGAATTTCTTTTTTCAGGATGGCAAAATAACTTCTGTCGGAGGCATTGAGGCGATGATGTACTGCATTAACCATTCTTCCACTTTATAATAGTGACCGTAGTCCCTTTGCCGGGTGAGCTGACAATGTCAAATTCGCTCACCAGCCGCCTCGCGCCCGGTAAGCCCAGTCCCAGGCTTTTGCCGGTGGAGAAGCCGTCCTTCATAGCCTGGGGAATATCTTTGATCCCGGGGCCTTTATCGAGGAAGGTGAGGCGGATGCCGTTCTCTCTTCCTTTACTGACTGTTTCAATATTGGTAACGCCTCCATTGGCATACCGCAGCATATTGCGGACCAGCTCGGAGGCGGCGGTGATGAGTTTGGTCTGATTTACCAGGCTCATGCCTATTTTGACGGCATGTTCTTTTACCCGGTTACGAAAGGGAACTACATCCCTTTCATTCCCGATAGCCATAACGTCCTTATTCAGTACCAGTATCATCCTGTTGGTCCTCCTGGTTATCCCCGTCACCGGAAGAACCTATTTTTTTGTTTAATAATGCCATTCCCCTTTCCACATTGAGGGCGGTATTGACTCCTTTGAGTTCAAGTCCCAGCTCAACAAGGGTAATGGCAACAGCTGGTTGCATCCCCACCACCACAGTCTCAGCGTCCATGATCTTGCTCATGCTGCCGATATTGCCGATGATGCGGCCCATAAAGGAATCAACGATAGAGAGTGCGGAAATATCTATCAGCACACCTCTTGCGCCGGTTTTGCTTACCATCTGCACCAGGTCACTCTCTAAATTTAATGCCAGGCGGTCGTAGAGATCAACCTGGATAGTGACCAGCAGGAATTTCCCCATCTGGAGGATCGGAATTCTGTCCATACGAGATTAGAGACTGCTTTTTTCTTTAACTGATTTTTTTACTTCCAGCTGCAGCATGCCGTAGGCATGTTTGAGGGCGCTGGCCAGGGTAGCTTTGGTGACGATGCCGGAAAGATCAATACCGAGGTGTACCACGGTCTGGGCAATTTCCGGGCGGATACCGCTGATGATACATTCGGCGCCCATGAGGCGGGTAGCGCTAACCGTCTTGATCAGGTGCTGGGCTACCAGGGAGTCCACTGCGGGAACGCCGGAGATATCCAGGATAGCAATGCTGCTGCCGGTTTCCACGATCTGCACCAGCAGGTTTTCCATCACTACCTGAGTACGGGAACTGTCCAGGGTGCCGATGATAGGCAGGGCCAGGATATTGTCCCAAACGCGGATCACGGGGGTGGAGATCTCGGTGATCTCATCTGTCTGGCGAAGGATCACTTCTTCACGGCCTTTGATAAAGGTCTCAAAAGTAGTGACGCCGAAATTATCGATCAGTTTGCTGAACTGAAGCGTGACCTGGTATAAAGCGATGGGATCGGTGATCTCCTGTTGCAGGAGGGTGAGGATCGCATCTTTAAGGCTGAAAATATATACACCGGTTTCCCTGGGCGAATAACCCTGACGGGCCCGGGAAATGGAGATACCGGAAAGGATCTCGGTGATGCTGTCAAAATCAGCGGAATTGGGATCGGCGATATTCTTGTTATTGACCGATTTGGCGAAAGCATCCAGCAGCTCTTCGGACTGGATACGAAGCTCATCATTGGTCATCAGGTCTTCCCGCAGGCTTTCGTCGGCCAGTTGATTTTTCATCCACTGCTCAAGTATCTGCTTCTTGTTTTTCTGAAGCAGTTTAGTGATATCTACTTTCATAATTTTTCCAGGGTTTTTACAAAGAGGTGGTAAATATAAATGTAATTCACAAAAACCGTTTAAAAATGGAGATAATTTGGAAAGAATGGAGCATTGATCTGAGTCAAAAAATGATGGCTGTGGAGGGGGAATTGGGAAGAACGGGGAGGGGTTAGCGGTAGTGGCAGACTATAAGATTTGGGGATATGTTCAGGCTGGCGCAAAAAAAAGCTGCCGTTGTATCTGACAACGGCAGCGGATAGCAAGTATGCGATTGGTTCGTATTTGGAACTGTGTCCCGGTGGCTACTAAGAAGTGGCCAGGGATTTCTTGAAGAACCTGGCGTGCATGGCCTTTTCCAGCCCTTCCCGGTGATCGGGGTGGGCAATGCTGATCAGGGCGGCAGCGCGTTGTTTCAGGTTCTTACCAAAGAGGTCAACGATACCGTGTTCGGTGACAACCCAGTGCATATGGCCCCTGGTGGTTACCACGCCGGCGCCTTCTTTCAGGAAGGGAACGATGCGGGTAAGCCCTTTGGAAGTAACGGAAGGCAGGGCAATGATGGGTTTACCACCAACAGACAGGGAGGCGCCCCTCATGAAGTCCATCTGGCCGCCGATACCGGAGTATTGGAAGGAACCGATGGAGTCAGCGCAAACCTGGCCGGTGAGGTCAATCTCGATAGCGCTGTTGATAGCCGTTGCCTTGGGGTTCTGGCGGATCACGCTGGTATCATTCACATAGCTGATATCCATTACCCGGAGGGAAGGGTTGTCATGTACAAAATCGTACAGCTTGCGGGTACCTACCAGGAAGCTGGTTACGGACAGCCCTTTATTGTTCTTCTTTTTGGTATTGTTGATAACGCCTTTTTCCAGGAGCGGAATAACACCGTCAGAAAGCATTTCGGTATGGAGGCCGAGGTTCTTGTGGTTGTGGAGATTTTTCAACACCTGGTCGGGGATGGTGCCGATACCCATTTGCAGGGTGGCTTCATCTTCGATGAGGGAGGCTACGTTGCGGCCGATCTGCTGGCTGATCTCGTTGGCGCCTGCGGCGTAGTCAACTTCGGGCAGTTCAGCTACATGGACTACAACGGCGTTGATCTTGTTCAGGTGGATATAGCCGTCGCCGAGGGTACGGGGAATACGGGGGTTCACCTGTGCAATAACATATTTGGCAGTTTCTACAGCTGCTACGGCAATATCCACGGAGGGGCCGAGTGAGCAGAAACCATGGGAGTCAGGAGGAGATACATGGATCAGGGCTACGTCGATGGGCAGGATAGCGCGTCTGAACAGGAGGGGGATCTCGCTGAGGAAAACGGGTACATAATCACCAGCTTCACTGTTGGCTACGGACCTGGTATTACCGGACACGAAGAGGGAATTAAAGAAGAAGCTCTTCCTGAATTCGGGTTTATTGAATTCAATAGCGCCGAGGTTGGTGATGCTCACCAGCTCTACACTTTCCAATTCTTCATGCCTGGCCTGTAGGGCCTGGACAAGATGTACCGGGGTGGCGGCACTGCCATGGATAAATACGCGGTCGCCGGATTTTACCACTTTTACCGCCTGCTCTGCTGAGATAGATTGAAGAATGCTCATCTGTTTTATGTTTTATGCTTCAGGGAACTGCTGTTGTTGTCAGCAGTGCACATTGTCAGTTTGATCACACTGGCTTATGCAAAGGTAACTGGTTTGGCACCTATTGCGGATGATCTGTTATGATCTGGTGAAGCGTTCAGTGAATTGATGACACAAAAATAAACCAGTATTTCAATGTTGCAGGCTGAATAAGGTCATTAACTGAAGTGATTTTGGTTACTCGAAACGGACGTTTAGCCTGATATATTCTCAAAAGCAAACAAGTGTTCGTGCGGATTTGGGGCTGGTTTCAGCGGAAAGGCAGTTTGGAAACGACTATATCGTTACCCATCACAATTTTTTGTGGAATAAGGACCGTTTTCAGCTTTTTAATATAGTATTGTGGGTCAGGTTATTACCATACTATATTGTCAACAGGCCAACCATACGGGGATGATGCGTTAATGCAGCAGTTCAGGTCGGGGGATGAAAAGGCTTTTGCCACCATCTACCGGTACTATGCGCGGCCACTGCGTTTTTTTGCTGAACAGCTGGTCAATGATACAGTGGTGGCGGAGGATATTACCGCCGAGGCATTTGCCCGCACTTTTCGCAGACATACGGATTTCCTGCTGCTGGAAAAACTGAAAGCCTACCTGTATATTACTGTCAATAATGCTGCACTGGACCACCTTAAAACGGAAAAGCGGCATCAGCAGGCGCATGAGCAGATCCGCTACCTGGCGGAGGGTGAAATGGGTGATGTGGAGCTGGCTTATATCAGGGCAGAGGCAGTCAGGGCCGTACATCAGTCCATAGAGCTATTACCGGAACAATCCCGCAAAGTGATCAGGATGCTCTTTATTGAGGGGAAGAAATTGCCTGAGATAGCAGCCGAGCTGGGGCTTTCCTATAACACTGTTCAGAATTACCGGGCCCGGGGGCTGGACCTGATGCGCACCCACCTGGTCAGGAATAAACTGCTTTCCCCCCTGGTGGCGGCTTTTGCACTTTCTTTCCTGGAGCAGTTATAATTTTTTTTAGCACAATAGGTATAATAAAACAGTACTGTCGTTTGTAATAGTAATGACTGAACGTGCCCAATATATTGCCCGGTTAACAGCCAGGTTGCTGAATGACCAGTTGTCTGCTGCTGAGAAGGCAGACCTGGAACAATGGGCATCGGAAAGCTTGCGTCATGCCGGTATACTAAAAGATATCAGCAGTGCTGAGTCTATTGCCGGTCTCCTCAAAGAAGTGTACACCTATCCTGTCAACAGAATGGAAGAAAGGCTGCAGGCCGAATTTCCCGGGCTGCTCCTTGGGGACAGCAACGGGCAGGATGCCGGTCAGCCGGAAACCGGGCCCGTTGTTCACCGGATCCATTTTCTCCGGAAATGGGGCTGGGCAGCGGCTGCCGTCCTGGTCCTGCTATGCGTGGGGCTTTTCTTCCTGGTCATCAATGACAACAAAAAAGCAGCGGCTCCTATGGTTGTGCAGGGCATACCGCCTGGCCGTGATGGCGCTGTCCTGACGCTGGCAGATGGCAGGCAGGTATCACTGGACAGCCTGGAGAATGGCATCGTTGCCTTGCAGGGAGGTGCTGTCGCCAGGGTGCAGACCGGCAAGCTGATCTATGAAGCCAGGGGCAAAGAGGTGGTGTACAATACCATGACCACACCCAAGGGCCGTCAGTACCAGCTAACCCTTCCGGATGGAACAAAGGTCTGGTTGAATGCCGCCAGTTCTATTCGCTTCCCCACTGTATTTACCGGTAATGAGCGCAAAGTGGAAATTACCGGTGAAGCTTATTTTATAGTAGAAAAAGATCCGGGCAGGCCCTTCCTGGTGGATGTGCGGGATAAAATGGAAGTAGCGGTACTGGGAACTGATTTTAATATCAGCGCTTACGATAATGATGAAGCTGTCAGCGCCACACTGCTCAAAGGCAGTATACAGGTGAATGTTGCCGGTATACAGGGGCAGCCTGGGCCTTTGCTGCTGGAACCCGGGCAGCAGGTGCAGTTAATAACAGAGACCAATAGACGTAGTGAAGCGGGCCTGCGCCTTGTCCGGTCTGTGGATACGGACAAGGTAATTGCCTGGAAAAATGGGTTGTTCAATTTCGACGATGCGCCGCTGTCGGCCGTATTGCGGCAATTGGAGCGCTGGTACAATATCCGTGTAGTGTATCAGCCGCCAGCGAAGGAAGTGACTTTCAAGGGCAAGATCTACCGGAACATCAACCTGTCTGATGCATTAAAAGTGCTTGAGATCATGGAAGTGAATTTTGAATTAAAAGGAGACACATTATATGTAAATAACTGAAAAGACTGACCGTTATTTAAAAAGCCGGAAGTGGTGCAACACTCCCGGCCGTCATTTGAGTAATTGTCGTAAACCAGCAAGAAATACTGCTTATTCATTTACCCAAACCAAAGCGAAAGTATGCAAATTGACCCACATTGCATCCGGCCGGCCTATGGGGGCAGCCGCTTGTTCACCAAAACTATGTTAGTAATGAAACTAACAATTTTTCTGCTGACCGTTTTTCTCAGTACCGTACATGCCAGGGGGCTATCGCAAAACATTTATTACAAAGGAAAGGATGTTCCGGTAGAGACTGTTTTTGCTGCAGTAGAGAAGCAGAGCAGTTATGTATTCCTGTACCGGTCTTCGGTGCTGGAAGGGCTGGCGAAGGTCTCCGTAGTGGCCAATGGCATTCCTGTAGACATCTTTCTGGCCAACCTGTTCACCGGTCTGCCGCTGGAATTCAGGATCATTGACAAGAATATCCTGGTCACCCGCAAAGAGCCGCCGGCAACGCCGCTGAAGATCTCTTTTCAACCCAGCCGGCTTTCCATCATTGTGTTTGATCCGGAACTGAAACCCCTTTCCGGCGCCACCGTTGCCATCAGGGAAAAGAAGATCAGTGATATGACCAATTCCAGGGGACAGCTGAGCATTCCGGCAGACGCGGGAGATAAGCTCACCGTGAGCTATATCGGTTATGAAGATTACCAGCTGGTAGTAAATGAGGCCATGATAGCCTCCGGCACCGCCGTAGTGACAATGAAAAAATCCGACTCCAGGCTGGATGAAGTGCAGGTGACACCTTATGGCCGGACCACCCGCAGAATGGCCACCGGCAGCATCGGCACTGTAAAATCGGAAGATATAGAGAAACAGCCTGTGCTTACTTTGCAGGAAGCTATCGTGGGCCGGGTGCCGGGAGTAACCGTCAACGCCTGGTCCGGTAACTCCGCCGCTCCCATATCCATTGAGATCAGGGGAAGGAATACGTTGAATCCTAATCTCAGCGGCGATCCCCTGTACGTGATAGATGGCATCCCGGTAGCCACGCTTAATGTATCCATGGTCAATGGCAACCTGCCTGTCTCTACGGGTGCTGTTCAATCGGGATTGACCAACCTGATCGGTGAAAATCCTTTACTGGGCATTAATCCAAAAGATATAGAGAGTATTGATATCCTCAAAGATGCCGATGCTACTGCCATTTACGGTTCCAAAGCGGCCAATGGCGTGATCCTTATCACCACCAAGCGGCCTAAAGCCGGGCCAGCCCGCTTCAATATGAGCGTGAGCAATGGCTATAAATCCATACAGCGTTTTCCCAAACTGCTGAGTACGGAAGAATTCCTGGCCATCCGCAGGGAAGCTTTTGAGAATGATGGCGTGAAGCCTGATCAGTTCAATGCACCGGACCTTACGCTTTGGGAGCAGGACAAATATACCGACTGGCAACGCTATTTCGGTACAACAGGTAACCAGCTGTCGGTTGACGCCGGCCTGTCCGGCGGTACGGCCCAGACCAACTACATTGTATCGGTAAGTCATATCAATACCGAAGAGATCATGAACAATGGCGGCGGCAATAACAGGACAACTGTCCGGACCAGCCTGGGACATACCAGTATGGATCAGAAGCTGCAGCTGACCTTCAGTAATAATATTGGTCTTAGCTCGGTAGAGTCTTACAAGCCCATTGACGTGACCTCCATTCCACCCAATGCGCCGGATGTATACCTGGAAGATGGCTCTTTCAATTTTGGCCTTTACAGGGGCCAGTATTCCAGCCGCTTTCCCTTTTCCGCCCTGAAAAGACCCAGCAACAGCAAGACCTTCCAGCTGCAGAGCACGGCCTTACTGCGCTATGAGCTGTTCAATGGGCTGTCTTTATCAGCCACGGCTGGTTATTCCTTCTCCTCCAATGAGAACAGCAACCTTACACCGGCCGCTTCCATGGACCCCTATTATGGCGGGTTTAACATGGCCTACTATGGCAACTCCACCAACAGGGACTGGACCTTTGAGCCGCAGCTCCGGTATATCACGCGGATCGGCAAAGGCGAACTGAATGCGCAGTTGATCGGCAGCATGCGTGGCCTGGAGACAAGAGGGCAGACCATGATCGGGATGCTGTTCCCCAATGACGCCATGATGAAGAGCAGCAACAATGCGCAGATAAAAACACCTACTGAAGGGTATGCGGAGAACCGGTATATATCCGGCTCTGCTATTATCCGGTATACCTGGGACAACAAATACGTGATCAACCTCAACGGCAGAAGGGACGGATCTTCCAAGTTTGGGCCGGGGAAGCGTTTCGGCAATTTCGGTTCGGTAGGACTGGCCTGGATCCTTTCTGATGAGCACTGGATGCATAACCTGCTGCCCGAATGGATCACTTTCTTCAAGCTGAGGGGCAGCTATGGCATTACAGGCAGCGATGCGGTAGGGGATTATGAGTACCTGTCGCGCTGGGCCCGTAACTACTCGCTGGGCAGTTCCACCCTGCTGTACCCTTATAGTGGCAGTGATGCATTTCAGGTGGTGCGGGCAATGAACCAGGACTTCCATTGGGCTTCCAATATAAAAAGAGAACTGGCCGCACAGTTCGGCTTCTGGAAAGACCGGGTGAACCTGGAGATCACGTATTATTCCAACCTGGCGGGCGACCAGCTGACCCAGGTACCTATGCCGGCATATACCGGTTTCCAGGATGTGCTCAGCAATTGGGCTGCCGAGATAGAGAACCGGGGCTGGGAACTGAGCCTTTTTGCCAGTCTGATCAATACTAAAGACTGGAACCTGAGCGCCAATTTCAATATCAATACCAATAACAATATCCTTAAAAGTTTTCCGGGACTGGACAGAACGCCTTTTTACAACCGGTTCAAAGTGGGCCAGTCCGTCAATTCCAAATACCTGCTGCACTATACAGGCATTGACCCTTTGACCGGTGAATACACTTACGAAGACAGGAACAAAGATGGGGTGATCAGCGTACCATCCGGCGAAGTGCCGCTGTATGATTATGACGACCGCTATATTGTAAAAGACCTTACGGATAAATACCGAGGCGGATTCGGTGTCAACCTGCGCTTCCAGAACCTCAGCATCAGCTCGCAGTTCTCTTTTGTGAACAGGTTAGCGGCGGACCCTTATCTTAACCTGACAGTGGGTGGATTGAATAACCTGGTGGTGCCAAAGGATATCATGGACAATCACTGGAAGGCGCCGGGTGATCAGGCTAAATACCTCCGGTTTTCTACCATTGCGCTGAACACCTATATCAACAGTTCGGATGCTTATTATATCAATGGTTCCTATCTCAGGTGGAGTAATTTGTCCCTGCTCTACCGCTTACCTGAAAAATGGATCAGCCCGGCAAAGCTCAAGGGCGCCAGCCTCTCGGTGAGTACACAGAACCTGCTCACCATTACTAACTATAAGGGCTTTGATCCCGAGATCCATACCCTGTCAGGGCTTACGCCAATTCCGCGGACCATTGAAACTCGTTTACTACTCACTTTCTAAAAAAGGGTTTATGCGCTCAACAATAATTAAATGGCTCTTCTATATAGGTATTGTTTCGGCAACAGGTTGTTCCAAATTCCTGGATGTTGATCCTCCCATTGATACCCTGACCACTGCAGAGGTCTTTGCTACCAACCAGCAGGCTGAGTGGGCCATAGCAGGTGTATACTCAAAAATGATCAATGGCATGGAGGCCAGCTTTGATGGAAGCGCCATTGCTTTCACCAATTTTGGGGCCGGTCTTTCCACCATCATGGGTGGTTTATCTGCCGATGACATGATGCTGCCCATAGCTACAGGCTCCAATCCGTTCCTGGCGGTAGTACAGAACAGGCTGGCGCTGGATCAGCTTTCCTACAGCTTTGAATACTGGCGGAGCGCCTATAAAGTGATCTATGACGCCAATGCCGTAATGGAAGGGATTGCGCAATCAACTGCTGCGGCCCTTACGGATAGCGCCCGCAAGCAGGTGACCGGTGAAGCGCTGGCCCTGCGTGCCTTCTGCTATTTCTACCTGGTGAATTTTTATGGTGATGTGCCGCTGGTCCTGTCAACGGATTTTAATGGATCGGTAAAGCTGGGCAGGACAGCTGTAGCGAAGGTCTATGAGCAGATGCTCACTGATCTTACAAAAGCAAGTAACTTATTGAATACTGACTTTACCATTGCCGGCAGGGAAAGGATCCGCATCAACAAATGGTTTGCAGAGGCATTGCTGGCCAGGGTATACCTCTATACCGGCAATTACCAGCGGGCTGTTGAACAGGCAACCAATGTAATTGGTCAGCGCAGCCTGTTCAGCCTGGCGCCATTGCCGGACGTATTCCTGAAGAACAGTGGGGAGGCTATCCTGCAGCTGCAGCCTACCAACCAGGCGTATTTCAACAATGCCACTCCTGAAGGATTTGCTATTGGTCATGATACAAGGGTGCCCGAGCCCAATTTCGCCCTGTCAAAAGACCTGGCGGCTGCTTTTGAGCCGGGTGATAAAAGAAAACAGGACTGGACAATGGCCATGGGCGAGTGGCTGGCGCCCTACAAGTACAAAGTAAGAATGGAAAACAGTGCCTCCTATGGCCCGCAGAGCGAATATTATATGGTGATGCGGCTGGCTGAGCTGTACCTGATCCGCGCCGAGGCAAATATCCTTTTATCAGACGCCAATACTGTAACAGCTGTGAACGATCTCAATGTGTTGCGGCAAAGGGCCAATCTGGACCTGCTGGAAACCACACTGACTGCTGAAGCCGTAAAGACTGCCATTGCGCAGGAACGGCGGGTGGAACTGTTTGCAGAGTGGGGCCATCGCTGGCTTGACCTGAAGCGTACCGGTCGCGCAACACAGGTATTGCCTGCACTCTCTTATAAACAGCCCTGGCTGGGCGATTACCAGTTGCTGTATCCCATCCCGCCATCCGAGATTGAGACAAATGCGAACCTGCAGCAAAACCCATTGTACAACCGTTAATACATCCTCATCATGTTATCTTCCCATATACTATTTCAACCATCACGCGGAGGCAGGCTGTTAATTTTCCTGCTGTTGCTGGCCAGTCTGTCTGCCGGTTGCAAAAAGAACAGTGTCCATGAAGACAACCCGGCTGTATTGCAGCTGCTCAATGCCATGGATAACGGGTTGGAGCTGCGTACCAACTATGCAGGTCAGCATCCCATTACGTATTACACGGCGCTGAAACTATGGAATAAGCAATTCGGGCCTTTCAATACCAATTATATCAGTCAGTTCCCACAACCGCTGGCCCTGTATGGCGAAGCGGACACACTGGAAAAATCCATTCCGGTGCTGGACCTGCAATTGGAGCTGGAGCCAGGAGGCATTTATTCTTTATTTGTCTACGGCAGTAAAACAGATCCGGGAAATTTATTGCATAAAGATGTGCATCCGGTGGGAAATTTCGCTGATAGCCTCAGCTTTATCCGGGTGGTAAACCTTTGTCCCGATCAGTCCATCAGTGTGAACCTGAAAGGGCAGCCCGCAGGTTCTACCGCCGGTCAGGTGGACTTCAGGGGCGTCTCTGAGTTTGCAGGGCACCGGATAACAGCGTCTACCCTTTCCCTTGAGTTCGAAGTCAGGGATGCGGCTACCGGCAGTCTGCTCACCAGCCTGACCACCGATCCTGTACAGAACAATTATGGTGGGAAGAATTTATACATCAACAAGTCTAACAGCCTGGTATTTGTTGGCCGGAAAGATGGCACGGGTGTGAATGCGCCCCAGCTGCTGTTGATGGTCCATTCCTATTAACTATTTTTTTATAGATAATCACTAATCCAATTTTATGAGTACGGTTTTAAAAGTGGAGAATATCTCCCATAGGTATTCTGCTGCCTGGGCTGTCCGTGAAGTCAGCTTCGGGATCGGGCAAACAGGCGTGATTGGTCTGCTGGGCTCCAATGGCGCCGGTAAGTCCACCATCATGAATATCATTGCCGGCGTGCTGAACCAGACGGAAGGCGAAGTATATATCAATGGGATCAATAAACGTAAGGACCCTCAGCTGGCCAAAAAACAGATTGGGTTCCTGCCGCAGAACCCGCCTTTATACCCGGACTTTACCGTAAGCGAGTACCTGACCTATACAGCCGATCTGCGCCGGATGGATAAAACTACCATCAAACAGGCGGTGGGCGCAGTCATGGAAAAGACTGGTATAGCGCATTTCAGCTCGCGGCTGATCAAAAACCTTTCCGGTGGCTACCGGCAACGTGTGGGTATTGCCCAGGCCATCATCCACAATCCGGGGCTGGTGATTTTGGACGAACCTACCAATGGCCTCGATCCTAACCAGATCATCGAAGCCAGGAAACTGATCCGCGAGATAGCAGCCGAACATACGGTATTGTTATCCTCGCATGTATTGTCGGAGATCAACCTGCTCTGCAAGGATATTATCATGATTGAAGGAGGCAGGATCGTGTTCTCTGATACCATGGATGCTTTCAATAACTACCTGAAACCACAATCGCTCATTGTACACATGGAGAACATGCCGCCCGAATCGGCCCTGCTGGGGGTGAGCGGCGTAACAAAAGTGCAGTACCTGTCGGATAAGCGATACCGGGTCTATTTCAGCGGGACCAGTGATATCACCGAAACCCTGATTGCCAGCAGCATGCAGCATAACTGGCGGCTCAAGGAGATCAGCCTGGAAAAATCCCTGCTTGATGATGTGTTCAAACAATTGTCCAACCAGCCCTAAAAAAATATACTATGAGGATAATCCGGAAGGTTGCGCTGGCTGAGCTGAGGAATTTATTCTTTTCTCCTGTGGCCTGGTTTGTGATCATCTGCTTTTATGTGGTGGTGGCCGCGCTCTTCACTACCATGACCAGCTTGCTGGTGAATTTACAGGATGTGGAATTTCAGCTGCGCAAAGCGTTTGGCGGCTTCAATATGGGTATGATGGAGATCATTTTCCTGCCTATCAGCGGGCAACTGCTGACCCTGGTCTACCTGTTCATACCCCTGCTCACCATGGGCATCATCAACAGGGAGTATACTAATAATACTGTCCAGCTATTGTATTCATCACCGGTAAGGACCGGGGATATCATCCTTGGTAAATACCTGGCCATGGTAATTGTCAATATTGTGCTGCTGCTGGCGCTGGCCATCTTTATCACCTGCGGTCTGTTCATCATTGAAGGAGTGGAGTACAGGTGGCTGCTATCTGTGTTACTGGGTTTCTTTTTACTGATGAATACCTATGCAGCTATCGGGGTTTTTATTTCCAGTCTGACCCGGTACCAGCTGGTAGCAGCGGTCATGATGTTTGCGGTCTTTTTCATTATGGAAAACCTGTCGGCCATCTGGCAGCAATATGACCTGGTGCGGGATATCACCTATTACCTGTCCTTATCGGGCAAGGCCGAGACCCTGCTGATGGGCCTGATCACGAGCCGGGAACTGCTGTATTTTATGCTGGTGATTGCCTTGTTCCTGGGATTTACCTGGATCAGGCTCAACAGCACACAGCGCACTGTTGGCAGGCTGGAGCTGGCCTGTAAATACGCCTTGCTGTTTGTGTTGTTTGTAACGGGCGTTTATTTTTCGTCGAGGCGAAGTGCTATCGCGTATAAGGATGTTACCAATAACCAGCTCAATACTATTGATCCCCAGTTGCAGCAATTGTTGGCGGGGCTTGACGGTTCGCCATTAAAAGTAACGCTGTTCACCAACCTGTTGGGTATATCCGCCAACCATGGTCTGCCGCAGCAGCGGAACAAGTATATCTGGAAATGTTGGGAGCAGTATTTCCGGTTCTACCCAAATATTGAGCTGGATTATATTTACTACTATGATGTTGCTGTTACGGACAGCAGCTGGTACCGGAGATATCCCCGGAAAAGTCTGGAAGAAATTGCCGGAATCCAGGCGGATATCTACAATATAGATCCGTCTCTGTTCATGACGCCGAATCAATTCAGGAGTATGGCGAACCTGGAGGGAGATGACCTGAAGCTGTTGATGCAGTTGGAGTATAAAGGAAAGAAAGCGCTGCTGCGTACCAGAGGGGGGGACCCGGCCTGGCCAGATCAGTCCATGGTGGCGGGCACCCTGAAACGACTGGTGCGGGACAAAGAGATCCGGGTCTCTTTTGTCACCGGCCATTATGAAAGAGCGCCTTTTGGGTTTTTGGAGCGCGACTATGGCCAGCATCTTACCTTCAAAGCAGATAACCAGGCAGCCATCAACAGGGGCTTTGATACGGACACTATTTCCCTCCTGCACCAGGACGTGCCGGCGGATGTGGATGTGCTGGTCATTGCCGATCCGCTCTCGCCTTATCAGCCGGAGGAAACAGCAAGGATAAGGCAATATATTGCACGTGGCGGCAATGCCCTGTTCTATACAGAGCCGGAGAAGAAGTTCATTCTGCAGCCGTTGCTGGCCGACCTGGGCATCACCATTGAGGATGGTACTATCGTTTACCTCACACCCCATGAGTTGCCCAATAATTTACCGGGACGGCTTACCAATGCCGGTCTGACCATGGCCAATGAGCCGGAATCAGTTAAATCATTAAGGGAAAAGATCAACCTTTCTCATATCAATTTTATTGGCGCCTCGCAGATCAGCTATAATTCTGAGAAGGGGTTTTCTTTTGAACCGATCGCTACTATTACAGGAGGCGCCAACAGCTGGATAAAAAAAGGCGTGCTGGTGGCAGATTCGGCAGCGCCTGAGTTTTCAGGCTGGAACGGTGATGAACGCCTCAGCGAATATGTAACAGTGGCTGCGCTGACGAGGACCATTGATAACAAAGAGCAGCGCGTGATTGTAGCTTCCGATGCCGATTTCATGGCCAGGCTGCGTTACAATATGGGAACCCAGGGGCTGGCATTCTACAGCTGGCTGCTGTACAATGAATACCCCGTGTATGTGAATGAGCGGAAGGCAAAGGACAATAAATTCAGGCTCCGGCCGGCGGGCGCCAGCGTACTTCGGTATGGATTGCTGTATGGAATACCGGGGCTTTTGCTGATAGGCGCTGTTGTCTGGCTGCTGCGCAGGAACCGGAAATAAATCAACCCTCTTCAAATTAATTTTTTCAATAGCATGAGAGTCCTCTTTAAAATTGCATGGGCCGAGTTAAGGACCTTGTTTTATTCGCCCATTGCCTGGGTAATCCTGGTGGTATTCTTTATCATCAGTGGCGTGCTGTTTGTGGAGCCGCTGGTAGAGCATTCGCGGATACAGGAGATCAGCCAGAGCAACAACCCCAACTACGAAGGCTTTAAGGATGGTTACTCAGCCAGCCTGTTTGCGGAGACATTTTCGGCCATCCTCTTCTACCTGTATTTATTCATTCCGCTGCTTACCATGGGCGTTTTCAGCAGGGAGATCAACAATGGCAGTATCCGCTTATTGTATTCGTCCCCGGTGAGTGTGCGTGAGCTGGTGTTCGGGAAATACCTGGGCCTGTTGTTGTTCAATCTCGTGCTGCTGTCAGGCGTGGCTATTCTTTTGATAACGGGCATGCTCAGTATCCGGGAGGTGGAGTATAAGATATACCTGGCTGCCTTCCTGGGTCTTTTCCTGTTGTCCGCCACCTACTCGGCTATTGGTCTGTTCATCTCCTGCTTAACGGGTTACCAGCTATTGGCAGGGCTGGCCACTATGATGGTATTTGTCCTGCTGGGTTTCATCGGGAATTTCTGGCAGGGATACGACTTCTTCAGGGATATCAGCTATTTTCTTTCCCTGCCCAACAGGGTAGATAGGATGATCAACGGGCTGATCACTTCCCGGGATCTGCTGTACTACCTGCTGATCATTGCCATGTTCCTTAGTTTCACCCTATTGAAGCTGAAAAGTACGCAGGCATATATTCCCAGGAGCAGGCTCATTATTCGCTATGCACTGATCTTTCTGCTGATCAGTTGCCTCGGCTATTTTTCATCAAGGCCCGGCTATATAGCCTACCTGGATGTAACGAATAATAAGATCAATACCATTGATTCCACTGTGCAGGAAGTGTTTAAGGAATTTGATGGATCGCCCATCACCGTCACCCTGTATGCCAACCTGTTTGATGGCCGGTTTGCATTGGCGGCCCCGAAGAACAGGAACCACTATGTCTGGGATTTCTGGGAGAAATACCGGCGCTTTTATCCGGCTATGAAAATGAAATATGAATACTACTATAAAATAGATCCGTATAACCAGTATACTGTCGCCTCCTATGCCGGGAAGACGATCCATGAAATAGCGTCCCTGACGGCAAAGACCTATGAGACGGATTTCAGCCTGTTCAAAAAGCCGGAACAGATCGACAGCCTTTTTGATTTCACCCATGAGCCGGCTTTGTTATTGATGGAGCTGGAATATAAGGGGAAGAAGTCGGTGTTGCGAACCTTTGAGGTAAAGCCGCATTGGCCACCGGATAGGGTAGTGGCGGGATCGCTCAGGCGGCTGGTAAGAGACAGTACACCAGCGCTATTATTTACCACCGGTCACTATGAAAGAAGTCCCAACAAGTTCGGGGAGCGGGAGTTTGGCGGTCATACCAATGAAACTTTCAGCTTGCAGGCATTGACCAACCTGGGCGTGGATATTGATACTGTTTCCCTGCGGCACCAGGAAGTACCTCTTTCCACTGCTGCCCTGGTGGTAGCAGACCCCAGGTCGATGCTGGACACTACAGAACAGCAAAAGATCCTCGACTTTATTAACGATGGCGGTAATGCGCTTTTTTATGGAGAATACGGGAAAGAAGCGATGCTGAACCCGATCCTGGATAAGATCGGCATACGGCTGGAGCGGGGGACCTTATTCGACAGGAATGGTGAAAACTCCTATATCGATTTTACAGCAGCAACTACAGCAGCTGGTAATAAGCTGGCCCGGGAAGAAGCGATCCAATCCTACTGGCTTGGAAAGGGCAAGGGGGCTGATGCCTATATGACGAGGCCGGTAACACTTAAATATATGGAGCGGGATGGCTTTTCGGTGAAACCCATACTGGTAGTAAAAGGGAACAAGGATACCTGGATAGAACAGGGCCATTATGTCCCCGATTCCGCTATGGCCAGCTTCTCCGCGGAACAGGGCGATACGAGAAAGGACGAATATGTGCTGGCTGTACAGCTTACGCGTACCATCAAAGGCAAGGAGCAGCGGATCATTGTTGCCGGAGATGCTGATCATATGTCCAGGTTCAGGCAGAATGGCGTGTCTGTTTTTAATGCCTGTTACAGCTGGTTATTATACAATGACTATCCGGTCTACCAGACGGTCAGGATACCGCAGGACATTTTCCTGAGCATCGGCAGAAAGACCGGGAAAATGCTGTATACCTTATATGTATATATTCTTCCCGCCCTGGTACTGACTGTTGGTATGATCTTATTGATTCGCAGAAACAGAAATTAAACCATGATGTTGTTACAAACGGACGACCAGACCATTGACGACCTGCGATTATTTGCCCGGCGGGACCAGGCCGGCATTTATGATATTTACAATCACGCTACTACCCGCGGGGGAGAAAGCCTGCTGGAAGAAATGTTCCGTTGTCCCCTGTCGGACAGGGAAGCTATTACGGCCAGGGCAGGGATCATTGCGGATTTTGCTGCTCTCTCCTGCTCCTTTCCTTTTGCAGGCGCCCTGCTGGACAGTGCAGAAAAATACATCTCCTTTACGGAGGAATCACTGGGTGGGCAGAAAGCTGGATTGGGGGAGAAGGAGATACAGAACGGCGTAATGGCCATGATCAGCCTGCTGCATGAAGTGCGCAGGTTCCTTTCGGACAATGGCCCGGTAGCCCGGGTGGCAGGGCTCAGCAACGAACGTGCCCGTATGCTGTTACTGCTGGACGATGAAGCCCTGCAGCCTGTGTTCAGGGAAAAGCCAGGGGGAAAGCTTTCCTATGCGGCCATCACTGCTTTCGACGTACTGCTCCGTATACGCGAAAAAGAAAAGGTCGTCGTCGTATTGCAGTTCATCTACCTGGTGGATGTTTATCTTTCCGTTGCCCGGGTGGCCAGGGAGCGGGATTTTGTTTTTCCCTTAGTGCATCCCAAAGGATCGGCGGTGCTGAAAGTGGAAGGGGTATACCATCCTGAGCTGAAGGACCCTGTGGCCAATGACCTGTCTATGGACAGTCAGAGGAATATTGTCTTCCTGACCGGGGCCAATATGGCGGGCAAATCTACTTTCCTCCGGGCCTTGAGTACGGCCTTATATGTGGCCCATATGGGTTTTCCTGTTGCTGCCGGCAGGATGGAATTTTCAGTTATGGATGGCATTTATACCACCATCAACCTGCCGGATAACCTGGGTATCGGCGCCAGTCATTTTTATGCAGAAGTGCTGCGGGTGAAAAAGATAGCAACGGAGCTGGCAGCCGGTCGCTCGTTGTTTGTGTTGTTCGATGAGCTGTTCCGGGGCACCAATGTGAAAGATGCGTATGAAGGAACAGTAGAAGTGATCCGGTCCTTTGCCCGCAGAACCACCAGTATGTTCATTGTTTCCTCGCATATTGTAGAAGCAGGGGCACAGTTGGAACAGCTGTCCAATATTGGCTTTCATTTTCTCCCTACCCGGATGAACGGCCATAGGCCGGAGTATACCTATACGCTGCAAGAAGGGATCACAGCGGACCGGCATGGCATGATCATCATCCGCAATGAAGGCATACTGGATATTTTGAAAAATGGCAAGAAAAGAGGATAATATGAGTTTTACGATAGATAAGCAATCAATAGAAGAATTGGACCTGTTGGGTAAATACCGACAGGGTTCGGTGTATTTTTTATTCAATAAGGTTAAGAGCAGGGGTGGGGAGCAGCTGCTGGATGAGTTGTTCCGGCAGCCGCTGACAGATGCAGGTCGGATCAATGAGCGGACAGCCATTTTCCGGTTCTTTGAGCAGGCCGATCTGAGCTTTCCATTTGATCCGCGGCAGCTGGTCCTGGTAAGGGAATATATTGATTCAGGAACAGAACAGGGCAGGCTGGCAGGTCATGCCGGTATGCTGCTGAAAAAGGGACTGTCTGTCCTGACCCGCGATGAGCGCTACAAAAGGATCATCCAGGGCTTGCAGGCGACTATTGAAATTTTGAAAAAATGTGCTGGTTTGACGGAGTACCTGGCCACATTGTCTGGTCCCTATGCCAGCCGGGTGGCCTCGGTGAGGGGCTTGCTGCAGCAGGAAGGGGTCAACCGCTTGCTGGAAACGGATATCTACAGAACTATGTCGGTAACCACCATTGCTGCATTTGATCATCTCCTGAAAGTGAAGTTGAAGCCGGCTATCCAGGATATGCTTCATTTCATTGCTGAAGTGGATGTCAATATTGCTGTGGGCAGGGTAGCCCGGGAAAACAACCTGACCTATGCCGCTGCCTGCGTCCGGGAGGCCAATCTGCTGAAGGCCGACGGCCTGCGTCATCCCTGCCTGGACAATGCTATAGGGAATGAGCTGACGATGCAGGAGGGCAGCAACGTGCTCTTCCTGACCGGGGCTAATATGGCGGGTAAGTCCACCTGGATGAAAGCTATTGGTATCAATGTATACCTGGCGCATATCGGTTTCCCGGTAGCTGCAAAGTCTATGGCGTTTTCCATTCGGGAGGGTATCTGTTCCAGCATCAATGTGGCTGATAATATCGGCCTGGGCTATAGTCATTTTTATGCTGAGGTGGTGCGGGTAAAACAAGCGGCCGAAGCCACCAGTACCGGTAAGCACCTGCTGTTGTTGTTTGATGAGTTGTTCAAGGGGACGAATGTGAAAGATGCCTATGATGGTACGCTGGCTGTAACGGAAGGTTTCAGTGAATATACCAATTGCCTGTTCATTGTTTCAACCCATATTATTGAAGTGGGGGCTGCTTTACAGTCGCGGCCCAATATCCGATTCCGCTATATGCCTACTGTCATGGATGGGCTGACGCCGCGTTATACCTATCGGCTGGCTGAAGGTATAACGGAAGACAGGCAGGGGATGATGATCATCCGGAATGAGGGGATACTGGATATGTAGCACTGGGCTATGCTGCAGTATTTATGAGTGGAGCAATAGGCCGCATGAATGGGGCATTATATCGGCTATACCGCCCGTAACTTTTAAACACGTTTTTTTACGTTGGACCTGGAACTTTCTTCCGGCAGCTCTCCTTTGGGCTTTTCTTCCATTTTATTCTTTAGTTGTTCCTTTTGATCGGGAAGCAGGCTGGCCAGTATCCAGGACCATCCTCTTCTGAAACGCTTCATATCTGGCAGCATGGACTTGCCTGGCTGGTTCATGATGTATAAAATGAGCAATATGGTCCAGAACCCGATCCTTAAGAAGGGGATACTATTCAGCCAGTTGTTAAGTGAAGGGACCACGGTGAAGAGTATGCCCAGGAGAAAGATAACAAATCCCAGAGAGCTGAGGCCTACCGCATAACTTCTATCCTTATCCAGGGATTGGGTCATCCGGGTCCATTGTTCAAGTTGTAAGTCCCTGAGCATTCTGGCTTTTTCATTCCTATGCCGTTGCAGCTTTTCTTCCTGCATTTTCCGTGAATAGGCTTCGCTGAAACTTTCATCGAACAATTTATTCCAGAATTTTTGCAGGGCTTCCTCTTTTTCTTTCACGGTCAGGTTGCTTTTGCCCTGTTCTTTCAGGAAAGCCATATACAACTCAACGATATGGTGATGCATCTTTTCCAGATCTGTGTAGTCCTGGTACAGATCGGAAAAATAGTCGTTTACAGATACGTTGAAATAATAGGCGCCATTATAAAAGCTTGCGTGTCTTTGCAGCTGGTGATTCAGTACATGCTGGATGATAGATTCCGGGAGATTGATATCATAATACTCTTTCAGCAGGTTTCTGATCTCTCCGGCGCTTGCGGAGTATATATTGTGGTTGTGAGTGGATTTGACAATGAGTGCTGCTATGATGCCCAGCAATTCTCCATAGGAAGGAGCGGTGTGCAGCTCTCTTAGCAAGGCCACTGAGGCCAGAAGGTTTAGGTTCTTCATCTTTTTCGCATTGGTTGTTTGTTGTATAGTTTCGACGCCGGCTCTTAATGAGCTTCAATTGCCGAAGGGTTAGCGACAGCCAATATCCTTTCGAGTGATCACTATTGTTACAAATAGTACATATGACCGTTTAGAAATGGTCTACATGCGTGCAATTTTTTAAAAATGAATGATTGACTATTGTTTAGCCAGGTGGAGAAGGATGATGTGTTACCAGAAACGAGTGAATACTGAGAATTGAACGTAAATATAACGAACGACCAAGTAAAATGTAACATAATCTTGCCTCGTATTTTTACTAATTTATCCGCCAGGTGGATTTTATTGATAATTGTGGAAATATTTTAGGATAAGCCATTATCAAAAACTAAAGACAACCGTTCCGGGTATATAATAGGTAATACTGTAGAGCGGAAATACCCGGATCTGGCGTTATTAATCGGGATCAATGGGTTAAAGCAAGGGGCCTATGAGAAACACATTATTATCGATTGTTATTAACGGTTGGTTACGGTCAAGTGTATTATTAACGATAGAATTACGCACTGTAACACGGGATTTAAATAAATGACTTATCAGCAGGTATATACGAATACCAGAGAATTTATATTTCAGGATTGCTTAATTTATAGGTCAAAATATTAAACAAAATTCCACTCTAAAATTTTCGGGTATATTCTTTTGTTTTTATTTTTTCTTTATTTTCGAACGGATCATTTCCTTCAAACTCATTTGAATTAAGCCAGGAACAGTTGATTAACTATGCTTTTCAAGGGCATAATTGTATCAGTCATTGGTTTTGATTTCGTTGTTTTTACCCTTCTCTGGAAAGCAGCAAGCTTGTTGTTTTCAATTTCCCTCCTTCCTAAAAAATGGCATTTGTACAAGGCAAATTGTAGCATTCATGAACATTGTTGACAGATTCAGTCAAGGTGATCAAGCGGCTTTTTCTCTGATATGGAGAAAGTTCTACCCTGTTGCGTATAGTGTAGCCAGTAGTTTTTTGGGCGACAAGGCCGCGGCAGAAGATATTGTTTCCGAGATATTTGAGAAGCTATGGCGCATTCACCAGAATTTTGCGGGCAAGAACGAAAGTGATGTTAAGGCATTTCTATTGGTAGCTACCAAGAATCGTTGTATTGACCGGTACAGGGCCGATAAAAAAGAGCATGTGCGAAAAGCAGATTACAAAAAAACAATAGATGTGCAACAGTCCTTTGATTTCATTCAACTGCGTGAGTCTATGCGGCATGAATTGATCAGTCGCATCCTGACTGCTTCCCAGCGGCTGGCGCCCGCCACCAAAAAAGTATTCGACCTGGCCTTTTTGGAAGGCATACCTGATATGGAGATCAGCAAGCTGCTGAATATCCAGTACCAGGTGGTCAGGAACCAGAAATCCCGGGCCCTGGCCCAGATCAGAAAGATACTGGCGGATAATCCCGAGATCCAGCAACTCCTTCCATTGGCGGCTACCTCGCTGCTATTGTATCCTGCACTGGCGGCCGCTTTGTTTTAAGTCGAAAAATATTTTTCATACCTGTGTTACAGTAACCGCACGCTTTCGTTCTATTAAGTTATGTGTCAGGATTACAGATTGTTACGCGCTCGTATGCCAAGGCAAATTAATACGTAAGAACTACTCATCATGCAAGACATTATTGGACGTGCAGCTCCTCTGTTGATTAAAGATGTTTGTGGCACTATTACCAGTGCGGAGAAAGCAGAACTGGTTCAGCTGCTGGGCCAGGAATTGGTTGATTCCCTGCGTGAAGAGTTTACGGATGTTGATCGTTTGCAAGTGGCCTTACAGGCTTATGCAGAACTGGAGCGATCATCAGAAGCCAGGTTGTCCCTGCACCTGTCCCGGATCTTTCCGGCAGCCGCTCATGCCACTATATTGCAGGAGCCAGTACGCAGGCCCCGGAAAATGTTCAGGCTTTTGTATGCAATGGCTGCTGCCAGCGCAATATTGGTTGTTTTCCTGGTGATCCGTTTCATGAACGGCAGCCCTTCGGAAGCGCCGGTAGTCAAGGCGGATAGCGTTCGTTTCAAAAATGATGTGGCGCCTGGCATAGAAGGCGCAGTGCTTACACTGGCTGATGGCCGGCAGGTGTCTCTGGATAGTGCGGCCAATGGCGTTGTGGCTACCCAGTCGGGTGCAGAAGCAGTGTTGAAAGATGGCCAGTTAGCGTATAATCTCAAGGGCGCCGGTTCCGGCGCTGTTCAATACAATACAATGACCACCCCCAAGGGGCGTCAGTTCAGTCTCCTGTTGCCGGATGGTACCCGGGTGTGGCTGAATGCAGCCAGTTCCATCCGCTACCCGACAAGATTTTCGGGGGTGGAAAGAAAGGTAGAAGTCACTGGTGAAGCTTTTTTCAGTGTAGCGCAGAATGTCCGGTCTCCTTTCCGGGTAGTAGTGAATAACGAAGCAGAAGTAGAAGTGCTGGGTACCAGCTTCAATGTGATGGCTTACGCAGATGAGCGCATGGTCAATACCACTTTGCTGGAAGGTGCTGTAAGGATCCGGAAGACTGGTGGCCAGGAAGCAGACAGCAGGAATAGCGTCCTGCTTCGTCCCGGACAGCAGGCGCAGGTGCCGATGGGATTGCAGCTGCAATCGGGCATCAAAGTGATCCCGGCTCCGGAAGGGGTTACTGCCTGGGTGGACGGCGAGTTGTCTTTCCGCAGGTCTTCGATCCAGGATGTGATGCGGGTGCTTTCCCGCTGGTATGATATCGATGTAGTCTATGAACCTGGCAAACTGAATTATTCTTTCATGGCCAGGATCTCCAATAAAGAAAATCTCTCCGAGGTGTTAAAGATGCTTGAGCTGACCGGGTATGTAGAGTTTTCTATAGACGGCCGTACTGTTACTGTCCGGCCTAAATGATCAATGCTTTTGAACAACAATTGACAACCGACAACCAACGATACCAGGAACAGCACAGCGCGGCTAACGCGCTGCCCAAAGGCGGGTATGATCCTTCGCCGCCTGGTATATAATAAATTTTTTCCGTTCGTTTTCGATATACCACCGACCATTACAACCTCCTCCTCTTATTCATCTCTATACTGGCCCCACCAGTAGAAGGGATCCTCCTGACGCATTTGCCCCGCCACCTGAAAAGCTATTGGCATGCTGGTAACGTTACAGCATATAGTCGCTTGCCGGCTCGCCATTAGTGGTATTCATCTATTATCATTTTTCCAATTCTTGAAAAATTCGGTTCTGCGGTGTCCGGGGATCGTCCAAATGCCGCACCTCCAAATCAAAAGACTGTTTATGAAACTTGCTCCTCTCCTCATTCTCTTGCTGGCTATCCAGCTAAGCGCGCTCGGTGTAGGCGTCAGCCAGGACATATCATTGTCCGTCAAAAACGAATCGCTTGAATCGGTATTATCAGCCATTGAAAAAAAATCTTCTTACCGGTTTATCTATTCCATCGAATTCCTGCAGCAAAAGTCCAAGCCTGTCACTATCTCCTACAAGGGGGATGTGCTTACCCTTGTGGACCGTATTTTCAAAGACCAGCCTAAGATCAAGCATGTAGTGCGCGAGAATTATATCATCCTCAACGACCGCGAGCCTGTTTCTCAGAAGATCGCTCCTGAGCCGGGTGCTGATCCTGCCGATTCGCTGATCACCATCCAGGGCCAGGTGACCAACGAAAAGAACGAGCCTGTTGTCGGCGCCACCATATCTCAAAAAGGAAGTTTATATTCTGTAGTAAGTGATGATAACGGATATTTTGTCATACCGGATGTCCGAATAGGTGCAACGCTGCTTTTTTCAAGTGTAAATTATGAAACAAAAATTATACGAATCAGGGGACGGCAAAGCCTTAAAGTAGAACTTACCCCCAAAACAGCAGAATTAAAGACGGTCACTATTTCAACCGGCTACCAAAATATCAATAAGGAAAGAATGGTTGGCTCCTATTCAAAATTAGATAGTGCGAATTACCATCGGAGAGCAGGTATGGATATTGTCAGTCGATTAGATGGAACTGTATCTGGAGTTTTATTTGATAAAAAGGGTGGCGGGGCTTCAATGCAAGTCAGGGGAATAAGTACATTGGGAGTTCCAGGAACATCTCTGAGCCCTTTAATAATTGTTGACAACTTCCCTTATCCAGGAAACATTAATGATATTAATCCTAATGATGTGGATAATGTAATTGTTTTAAAAGACGCTGCAGCTGCATCAATATGGGGCACAAGGGCTGGGAATGGAGTAGTCGTTATAACAACTAAAAAAGCTAGATATAATAGTCCTTTACGTGTAACTGCAAGTTCAAATTTGACTTTTCAAGGAAAACCAGACCTATACTATTTTCCGCAAATATCAAGTGCTGAAATGGTCGAATTGGAAAAAAACGTATTTGAGAAAGGAGGATACGATGGTGCACTTGCGGATATATATAACTGGACACCAGTTCCAATCGTGGTTGATATTCTTGATAAGGCAAAGCGTAATATCATTACATCAGAAGAAGCAAATAGGCAAATTGAAAAACTTAAAAATGTTGATGTCAGGGACGAAATGGACAAATTTTTATATCGAACAGGGTTGGCACAGCAGCATCATGTTAATTTAAGTGGTGGTAATCCGATTTTCAGTTATCAACTTTCGACAGGATACAATTATAGTCTATCAAACTTGAAGGGAAGCGACCAAAATGATCAGTTTACATTTAATTTTATTAATTCTATAAAGCCACATAAGGATTTGGATTTTGAAATTGGAATAAACTTAATAAAGGCAACTGACAGAAATTTGGATATTAGTTTGCCGAATGTGTCTCCTTACACAAGTCTCGCGGATAGCCAAGGTAAGGCTTTGCCAATATCAAATGGAATAAGAATGGCTTTTGTAGATACTGCGGGTGAAGGGAAATTGCTTGATTGGCATTATAGGCCTCTTGATGAAATGCATAACTCTAATTATTTATCCAGAAGTCAAGTTGCAAGATTTAACTTTATAGCATCTTATCGTTTTTTTTCATGGTTAAAGGGTTCCTTGAAGTACCAATATATAAAGGGAACAAGATCTACAAATAATGAAAATAATCTTCAAAGTTATTATTCAAGAAATTTAATAAATTCTCTATCTCAAATTGACGGAGATGTTGTAACGAGAATAATACCAAAAGGAAGTATTCTGGATGTAAGTAATTCAATGTACACAAGTAATCAAATACGTGGCCAATTAGATATTTCAAATAATTGGGCTGATAAACATGAGTTAGGAATATTACTTGCTGCCGAAATGTCGAAAACAAACGGAGAGAATAGTGGAACAAGATTTTATGGCTATAATGATGCTAATTTTACATATGCCTCAAATTTAGACTACGCAAGCTTTAATCCTGTCTACGGTTTTCCATTCTACTCAATGCAAATTATTCAAGGTAATATTCTTGGAGAAGACCCTAAGACAAACCTTTTATCATTAGTCGGAAATGCGTCCTATACTTATAACGGAAGGTATACGATATATGGAAGTGCCAGAAGGGATGGGGCAAACGTATTCGGTGTTAGTACAAATAATAAGTTCAAGCCATTGTGGTCTGCTGGAATAAATTGGAATATTGCTCAGGAGGGTTTTTTTCAAGTAGACTGGCTTCCCCTGTTTCGTTTCCGAACTTCTTATGGATATACAGGAAATGTCAATAATCAGTTGTCAGGATTGCCTACGGTCCAGTATACGGCGACGCCAGATGCCTATACTAAATTACCTTATGCGCAAATAGGAGCTGCACCCAATCCTGAACTCAGGTGGGAAGAAGTTAAAATATTCAATGCAGGGATCGACTTTGGATTATTTAAACAACGAATTAGTGGAAGTGTTGAAATATTTAAGAAAATATCAAAAGATATTATTGCTCCAATAAAACTGGATCCGACAAGTGGAGTAAATGAATTCACTGTAAATTCTGCCAGCTTAAGTGGGCATGGAATAGACCTTGCTATTAATTCAAGAAATATTGAGGGCGAATTTCAATGGGAAACAGGGTTTGGATTAAGTTATGCCAAAACTATAGTGAAGAAAATATTCAATAGCCCTGTTAAAGTAACTGATTTCACTACATATTCCATAAATCCATCAGAAGGAAGACTGGCATATGGCATTGCAAGTTATCGATATGCAGGTCTTGATCCTTCTAATGGTGACCCATTGGGATATTGGAATAACAAGATAAGTAATGACTATCAAAGTATTTTAAATGATTCAATCCAAAACCAATTATTTCATGGTTCTGCTATTCCCTTGTGTTTTGGGTTCTTACGAAATACAATTAGTTGGAAAGGTTTTTCTATTTCTGCAAATATTACTTATCGTTTAAAATACTATTTCAGAAAACCCACTGTTAATTATTCTTCATTAATACAAACGTGGAATGGTCATTCTGACTATTCTCGTCGTTGGCAAAATCCAGGCGACGAAAGATATACCTCAGTGCCTTCTTTTATATATCCGCTCAATACGGAGAGAGATTTGTTTTACCAGTTATCCTCGATTAATGTACTTAGAGCAGATAATGTGAAGTTACAAGACATTAGATTTCAATACAGTTTGGAGGGAACTAATAGTAGTAGTTTTTTAAAGAATGCTCAGGTTTTTGTTTACGCTAATAATTTGAATCTAATACTATGGAGAAAGGAAAATTCTAGCTATGATCCTGATTTTTCTGGTGGTAATAGTATTCGCGCTTTGCCTACATCACGGTTGTTTACCGTTGGTTTTTTTGCCTCTTTTTAGAATGAAAATTGAAAAAAGTTCCTTATGGTTAGTAAAATAATAAATAATATTTGTTGTAAAATAGTTGCACTTTTTTTAATGAGTGTGTTGTTGGGATGCAATAAAATACTTGATGAAAAGCCATTAAAGTCTTTGTCCGTTCCAGAATCAATTGAAGATTTGCAAGCATTGTTAAATTTTAGACTACAGATGAATAATCAAAGTCCGGAATTACTGGAGCTAATAACAGATAACTATTATACTACTACAACCTTCTGGCAAGCTGCGAATATGGATGAACGACTTAATTATATTTGGGCAGGAAATGCAACTTCTGCGTCCAGTTGGAATGCCCTTTATCAGAAGCCAATCTATTATTCTAACATTGTACTTGATCAAATTGGGAAAATTGTTATAAATAATTCAGATAGGATACAAGGAGATTACATTAGAGGAACTGCGCTTTTTTATCGAGCATTTGCATTTTATCAACTGGCTCAGCTTTATTGTAAACCCTTTTCAGCTACTTCCAATTCAGATCTAGGAATCGTACTTCGATTAAATTCTAATATAAATGATAAATCTAAACGCTCAACAGTAAAGGAAACATATGATCAAATAGTTCGTGATTTTACTGAGGCGAGTGAATTGTTACCTGAAAATGTACAATTTCCGAGCCAACCATCTCGGGCTGCAGCCTATGGTGCCTTAGCTAGAACTTATTTATGTATGGGTGATTACAACAATGCTAAGAATTTTGCAGATAAATGTTTGAAAGAGGTTAGTGTCATTTTAGATTATAATATTATTTTAGATGGAGATGCGCCATTTGGTCATTTTAACGATGAAACAATTTTTTATAATTATTGTGAGCCATACTCATACCTTCTATACGGATCAAGAGGGAAAATAGACAGCACTCTTTACCATTCATACCATGATAATGATTTAAGGAAACAGTTGTTTTTTAAAGAAAATCCTGACGGCACCTATCGATTTAAGGGTGCTTATGATGGTGATTACTATTCAAATTTAATTTTTGACGGGTTGACTACGGCTGAGATGCTTCTTATTCGATCTGAATGCTTTGCTCGTGAGGGAGATAAAGATGCTGCTTTAACTGACTTAAATATGCTCCTAAGGAAAAGATGGAAGAATAACGGATCTTGGAATGAGATAACTGCGGCTAATGCTGATGATGCCAAAAGTAAAATACTTGATGAAAGAAGAAAAGAGCTTGTCTATCGCGGATTGAGATGGACAGATATTAGAAGATTGAATGTTGAAGGGGCGAATATTGCATTAAAGAGAATAATTGGTGGAGTTGAATATATTCTTGCTCCCGGAGATCCTCGTTGGGTACTGCTTATTCCACAGGACGTTATTATACATTCAGGTATTGCGCAAAATCAACGTTAAAAATTAAAGTTAATTTCAAACGGAATTCTGTTTTTGTGTACCCTTAAATTAGAGGATTGGGTATAAAAATATTACAAATAAATGTAAAATATTTATTGTTACAGTTTGATGTTTCCCGCGTTTCCTAATCGATAGCGTACAAATATTGAATCTAATATTATTCGTCTATGAGTAGGAAAGGACCTAAATCAAATATTGCATCAAAAGTATATCTCCTGCTATTTTTTATCCTAACAATGGAGAATACCCATGGTTTCGCTCAAGGAAACAACTCGAAAAATGAGGAGATTCACGAGTATAGAAAATTTATCGGAGCGGATGATAAACAACTTAAAGTTGGGGATGAGATGGTGGACATACCGCTAGGGACGGTTATAAATGGCCACTTAGAAAAAACAAAGTTTTCGGATTATTATGACAAATTAATCATTTTAGATTTTTGGACAACCGGTTGTTCTAATTGCATTGCTGCATTTCCCAAGATGCAAAAACTTCAAGATGAGTTTAATGAAAAAATTCAAGTGTTTCTTGTGAATTCATTCGAAAACGAGGAACAAATTTCTCGCAGACTGAAGCAAAAACACTTGCAAGGATATTCGGCAGCGTCACTTCCTATGATTGTTAATGCAGTGGATCTTTTGAAGTTATTTCCACATTTAGGTGTTCCACACCATGTTTGGATTTACAAAGGTAAAATCGTCTTAATAGGGTCTCATTTAAACACCTATAGTGAAAAAATAAAGGCTCTATTAGAGGGAAGAGTAATCACCTTTATGAGAGATGATAATAACAGCAGGAGTTATGATGAAGATGATGCCCCGTATTTTAAGCTAATTGATAAATATACATCATCAATTGTGCAGTATAGCTCTTTCTTCACAACACATAATAATTACGTGGCCCCCTTGGGTCAGGCAAGAGTGACAAAAGATACTATTGCCAAAACCTCAAGATATTCATACATTAATTTTGATGTGCTGGAATTATATGCAAAAACGCTTAGTGAAAGGTATAGGGAAAAATGGGCAGGTAAATTGGTAGGACCTAATAATATTGAATATTTGGATTTTTTCGTGCTGAATACCGAAGATACTTTGAGTCTTACATGTAATTACCTTAAGAATGGGCAGACTGATGAACAGTTTGTAAAAAATCATTTTTGCTTTGAACAGGTAGTTCCTCAAGATATTTCAGATGAAGAAAGAAGGATCTATATGCTGCAGGATTTAAACCGCTATTTTGGCAATCTTCTACATACTGAATGCCTCCTTATTCCAGTTAAAATACCATGCTACGTAATAGTTCAAAAGCAAGTTTCTGTCGAGGGTAATGCTTCAGGGATGAAAAATGGTGGGAGAGATTCGGATTCAGTAAAGTATTTAGATTGTCAGTTAAGTGATGCAATACTGAATTCATTGACAGATTTGTTTAGGAAGACCGCTACTCCGAGGCCATATGTCTTTGATGAATCAGGCCGAAAAATAAAGGGTGACTTTACATTTCCTTTATGGGGACCCGCTGATAACCTAGATAGCTTTAAGTCTGCTATCGCCTGCTACAACTTAGATATTGTCAAAACCGAGCGTGTCCGAGAAATGCTTATTATCAAAAACAAATGATATGCTTACGATAAACCAAAATATTACAGTTAATTAAAAAGTCCATGCTTGTAAAATCACCATTAATCATTGTTATTGTATTTTGTGTTGCTTGTGGAGCCCTAAGAAAAAGTGATTATAATAGAAGGGAATTGAATAACAATGTTTCAGTTGTAAATCTGAAAAAGGATTCGCTAACTGCTGATACCAGCTTTTTGCCATTTGAAAAATTGATTAAAAAAAATGCTATTTCTCAAAGAGGTCTATTTACTATTCATAAGGTCGAAGGAAAATATTATTTCCAAATTCCTGATTCTCTGCTTAAGCGTGATATTTTAATCGTTAATAGAATTATTAGATCTGCTGCTGAAAATAGGCCAATGGAAGGTTATATGGGATATGGCGGTGATCAGATAGGTGAAAGTATAGTGCAGTTTACAAGAAATGTTAACAAGGTATATATAACAAAATCTTCATATTCTATACGCTCGACTGATAGTACTGAAAATGGCCTATCTAGGGCGGTTAATAATTCAAACGTACAACCTATTATTGCTGCTTTCGATCTAAAAGCAATAACTCCTGATAGCTCTGGAATTGTTATAGATATTACTGATCTTATAAAAAGTGATAGTTATCTTTTGTTTTTTTCACCTGATATGAAATCTAGTTTTGGGATTGGAGCTTTACAGGAAGATAAATCTTATATTGATACCATAGTTTCGTTCCCCAAAAACACAGAAATTAGGGTTGTTAAAACTTATGCGGCGGCAGGAAGTGCCAGATTCTTCACTTTTGAATTAAATAGTTCTATTATTTTGCTTCCAAGGAGTGTTATGCCTTCTAGGCATGAAGATCCTAGGATTGGTTATTTTGGACGTGCCTACATTGATTTTGACTTAAATCCACAGGGCATAAGTCAACCTGCTTTTATTAATCGTTGGAGATTGGAGCCTCGTTCTGAAGACGAAGAAAAGTATTTACGTGGAGAATTGGTAGAGCCTAAAAAGCCCATCGTATATTATATTGATCCTGCAACACCTAAAAAATGGATTCCATATTTGATTAAGGGTGTAAATGATTGGCAAAAAGCTTTTGAATTGGCTGGATTTAAAAATGCAATATACGCGATAGAGGCTCCGACGAACAATCCAGGATGGAGCTTGGAAGATGCTGCACATAATGTGTTGGTTTACAAGCCGTCACGTGTATCCAATGCAAGTGGGCCTATAATTACCGACCCCAGGAGTGGTGAAATCTTGGAATCACATGTTAATTGGTATCATAATATTATGCAATTAATGCATGATTGGTATATGATCCAAGCAGGTGCTGTTGATGACAGAGCCAGAAAACCCATATATAATGACTCCTTGATGGGAGAATTAATCAGATATGTTTGCTCACATGAGATTGGGCATACTCTGGGGTTGACGCATAATTTTGGTGCTAGTTCTACAATTCCAGTTGAAAAGCTTCGTGATAAGGATTGGCTGTCAAAAAATGGGCATACTCCTTCGATTATGGACTATGCTAGGTTTAATTATGTTGCTCAGCCAGAAGATAGTATTGATGTTAATACATTAATTCCGAAAATTGGGGTTTATGATGAATGGGCGATAGAGTGGGGATATAGATGGCTACCTCAGTTGAAAAGTTTTGATGAAGAAAGGAAATTTATGAATAGTTGGATTATCCAGCGAACTAGTTTGGATCCTCAATTATATTTTGGCTTTGAAGTTCTTCTTGGACCTCGTAACCAATCAGAAGACTTGGGAAATAATCCAATGATTGCTGGAACCTACGGAATAAAAAATTTAAAACGCATTATTCCACATTTGGAAGAATGGACACAAAAGCCAGGTGAAGGGTATAATAATTTCAGGCTAATGTACGGAGAATTGGTCAATCAGTATAAAAGATACTTGCGGCATGTTGTGAATTATGTCGGGAGCCAAATCATTACTCCAAAAACAGTTGAAGAAAAAGGAGTTGTTTATTCATATGCAAAGGCAGAAGATCAGCGTGAAGCGATCAGATTTTTACAAGATCAATTATTTACTACCCCTGAATGGTTAATTGATAAGAAATATTTCGCTTTAATTAACCAAGGGACACCTTGGCACCTACTGTCTATTCAGGAACCAGTACTTCAAAGTATCTTGTCATTAGATGTATTATTCAATTTGATGATATGCGAAACTATAAGTAATACTCCCTCCTATACCAGCAAGCAATTGCTAAATGATATGTATGAAGGAATTTGGAAAGAGTTAAAGTCAAAAAAAACTATAGACATTTATCGCCGAAACTTGCAAAAAGCCCACATTTATCAACTGGCCAAGCTTTTAACACCACCGTCGAATGAGGGAAGTATCAATGGAGGATTGACTATGGCTGAATATTCCTTTAGTCTTAAAAGTGATTTGCCTTCACTTATAAAAGAGCATCTAAGAGGTATAAAGGCAAATATTAGCAAGGCTGCTGATCAATGTAGTGATTCAATGTCCTTAGCGCATTTAAAGGAAATGAATATCTTTATATCTGACATAATGACAAAAAATAGCCGGGGTTTAATGAGTTCATCTCAGTTACAAAGTGGTGTAAAAAATACAATATTATTTAATGTTTTTAATAATTTGCATTCTATTAAAAATGTTAAGTTTCATGAAATTCAATCAGTAGGAAATTGTTGGAATTCTAGTGAAGAATGGTAAAATATTAAATATAAAAGAGGGGCAATTTGCCCCTCTTTTATATTTATCCTGATTAAGGCTGCGGTTTATAATAGAAGGTAACTCCATTAAATGTTAGACCTTGATCAGTAGGGACACTATAGTGTGCCAGAATTGTATTTCTAAAGGTTGTACTAGTGTTAAACGGCGGCTTTCCTGCGTCCAAATTGTATTGGTTTGCAGGAGGAGGTACAGTAGATGTAGCAATGAAGGAAATTGCACAAATTACTTGCCTCGGTGCAATGCAAGAGGAAGGTAAAGATGTACGTTGTGTCCAGTTAGCAGGATCAACAATTGTTGTGCTAGTAGGAGGTAAGGTTCCTGTATATTCAAAAAACACAGTTGATTGCCTCACGGACTCATCAGCAACTTTTTCTGAACCTGCATTAGAGAATGCGAATGCAGCAACAATACCACTAGTAACCAAAAGAGTTGCAAATAGAATTTTAATTCGTTTCATAAAATTAAGCTTTAATGATTAATGACTGCCGAAGTTGATTCAGGGTTCGGCTTATCCCTGATTATTGCAATAATATCTTTAAGTATGTTTGAGTTAAAGCTAGACTGTTGAAGGAATATTTAGGTTTTTGCTTATTCTTAAACTCCTTCCAGGGTGCAGGTATGTTCCTATTCCCGATAGAGTGGTAAAGAAGAGATTAAAAATCAAATGCTGTTCCCAACTCAGTTTTTTTATTATTCCTCCGCAACTACAACCTGCGGATGGGGCAAAATATAGCAACGATAATATATAAGTAGTAAAAGCGGTCATCATAACGAACGAAATAAATAAACCTAATAATCGAGTTCTTGGTAATAGTAAAAGAATGGCTGTGACAATTTCAACCATAGGAATAGCTATAGAGAGAAACCCGCCTATGCCCTTTAGAATTGATGTTTCTTGCAAACCTGTCTTAAATATTTGATATTCCCATAGCTTTGAAATTGCGGCATACATAAATAGTGAAGTAATAAGAATTGAAATAATCAAAACAATGGTATTTCTTTTCATATTGCATTTTTTCTTGAATTTTCAAAATACTCTTAGACAACTTTGGTGTATATCGGAAGGTGATAGCTTGCTAAGGAAAACATATTCAACTTGAATCCTGTATTTTGTTACGCAGCAGGCTTTATGCGATGAGGGTGGTCGCTATTTTGGGGCTAGAGATAAACTCATCCCTAATTTTTATTAAACGGGCTGATTGTTGAGAGGCTATAACTAACCTCTCCTGTTTGTAATGAATGATCCTTTATTTTATATAAAGTTGCCGGGGAAGTTTGCAGAGGACATTCCGCCAGCGGAGAAATGAGGGTCGAAATCTATAACTATCGTCGTTATGGAATCAAAGGTAGGGGCAGATCGAAAAAAGCAGTTATGAATTTGGGATAAAAACTTTCGATTTTTGAATATTATACCGGGCTTAAAGGAATACACTTATTTATTTGTGCGCTATGTTACCCATGAGCCAGTCGTAAAGTATTTGCATCGAATCAGTTGACTAATTGTTGCTAAAACGGACTCATTTCAGAAAATCTATGCTGCAATCCTATAGTTTGCCTGCAAGGACATGCATCCTTAAAAAGAAACCCTACTCAATCGGCATCCTACTAATGTCAGCATCCCCCCAGAAAAGGCCTCAAATTGATCAAACCCAATCTATTAAGCCTGTCACCCAATTTGTGACCTACATCACAGGTGCCATCCCTACTCCCTTCCCATCTTTGCATAAAGTTTTCAGCTATGCAAAAAATATTCGTCATCAACGGAGGACAGCATTTCGCTCATTCCGGCGGTAAATTCAATAAAACCCTGGTAGAATGGGATACAGCCTATTTCTCCCCGGAAAATGGATTCGAACTGACCACTACAGATATCAATGAAGCTTACGATCCCGTAGCAGAAGTAGAGAAATTCACCAATGCCGATATCGTGATCTACCATACACCCGTCTGGTGGTTTGGACTTCCCCATAAATTCAAGGAATACCTGGATAAAGTATTTACTGCGGGACACCGGAAAGGGATCTATTACAGTGATGGCCGCAAAAAAGAAACCCCTCACCTTAACTATGGTACAGGCGGAGAGATGCATGGACGTAGTTATATGCTGACCACTACCTGGAATGCTCCTGAAACTGCTTTCACCCTTCCCGGAGAGTTCTTTCGCCAGACAAGCGTGGATGATGGCGTCATGTTCGGATTCCACCGGATGAACGCCTTTACCGGTATGGATAAGCTCGACAGCTTCCACTTCCACGACCTGGAAAAGAATGCTACCCCGGAGCGAATCCGGAACTATCAACAGCAATACCTGGCCCATCTCCAGGCTCTTATCCCCGCATGTAAGGTGCAGATAGCCGTCTAACTCAACATCATTCAATTAAAATACTATGCAACAAAAATTCAAAAGCATCCTGCCGGGAATCCTGGCCCTGCTCGTTCTGGCAGGCAGCTGCAAGCAGTCGGAAAACAAAAAGGAAGGATCCGCGGAAGAACAAACGAATCAAACAGCATCTACCATGAAAAAGAAAATATTATTCGTGGTGACCAGCCACGATACCAAAGGTAGTACCGGTGAGAAAACCGGCTATTACCTGGGCGAAGTATCCCACCCCTGGGACGTGCTAACCGAAGCCGGGTATGAGATCGATTTTGTAAGCCCGCAAGGCGGTAACCCGCCTGTTGACGGTTTCGATCTTTCAGACTCCGTGAACAAAAAGTTCTGGGACGACAGCCTTTATCACGAAAAGATCACCCATAGTCTTACCCCGGATCAGGTAAACCAGGCCGACTACCAGGCTATCTTTTATGCCGGCGGCCATGGCGCCATGTGGGATCTGCCGATTACAGCAACTATTGATACTATCGCTTCAAAGATCTATGAGAACAACGGCATTGTGGCTGCAGTATGTCATGGTCCGGCAGGGCTCGTCAATATTCAGCTTAGCAACGGTGATTACCTGGTCAAGGGTAAAAAGGTTAATGGCTTTACTAATGAAGAAGAAACCATCGTGAAACTGACTAAGGTTGTGCCCTTCCTGCTGGAAGACAAACTGAAAGAACGCGGTGGGATCTATGAAAAATCGGCTCCCTGGCAGCCGCATGTAACGGTGGACCAGCGCCTGATCACCGGACAAAATCCACAGTCGGCCAAAGGAGTAGGCGAAGCAATCGTGAAAGAGCTGGAAAAACAAAAGCAATGATCAGGTGTAAGCCCCGGCAACCTAAAGACTCTAAACACCCCAGGGGGTAATCGTCAAAGTCCCTTAAGAATGTGAATACCTGTAACATGCGGACGCTAAATACCCATTACATACAGCCAAGCCAACAGGTTCATTGTGTGTATCTGTAACCTGTTAGCTCTGTATGCCTCTATTGTAGGATTTCGGTTAAAGAAATCAAGCCGAACTGCTGATCACATATTCCCAGTTATTATAAGCAGTACAATGTCCATAAAAGCTACAGACCTGTGAGTTGAGTGGAATACCCCTCAAAGTTCTACTAACCAAGCATATTCCATTGTACATTTACCCAATGGAATATGCTTCTTTTTTACGCCAACATATAGAAGATATCGTGCCGCTCACAGATGCTGAGTTTGAAAACGTCCTGACCTATTTCAAACCCCGGCAGGTAGCCAGGAAGGAATACCTGGTCCGCAGCGGTCAGAAGGTGAGTGCCGAGTTCCTGGTGGTGGAAGGCCTGCTCAAGGCTTCCCTCTACGATGAATCCGGTAAAGAACATATCATCCAGTTTGCCATGGAAGGCTGGTGGATATCAGACTACCCGGCCTATGCTGTCAATCGCTCCGGGGAAATAGATGTCCAGGCCCTGGAACCCTGCTCCGTGCTTATCCTTAGCAAGGCCGACAAAGAAGCCATGTGCGAAGCCATTCCAAAAATGTTCAAATTCCATGGCCGTAAAGCTTTTGGTGGTTATGTGGCCCTGCAGAAAAGAGTTCTTTCCATGATGAAGAACTCGGCCAAAGAAAAATATGAGCTGCTGCTGAACCAATATCCCAGCCTCTTTCAACGGGTATCCAAAACCATGATCGCGCATTACCTGGGGCTGTCAAGAGAGACACTGAGCCGGCTGGAAAAGAACGCCTGAGCTTTTTCTCCCAGGCAGGCCATTTCACCAGCTTATCACCCTCACCGTGGAAGAGGCCCAAAAATAACTTGGAAAGATTTACCCGGCCTACGAGAGTCCGCTGCAGGTCTTTTTGTCAACTTGTTAACGTCACTGTGGAGAGGTTCCAAAGAACTTTAGAAACAAACACCTGAACCGGAGACCCCGGCCTTTGACAAAAGCTAAGTATATTGACAAATCCATTGATCCCCACTGTAAACACCAGGTAAAATATCTCCCAATTTCCTGTCTGTTAAGTATATAAACGTTCCAATCGGCAGTTGTCGGACCAGCAGACCCTAACTATCGTATTAGGGAAAACGAACGCTATGACTTGGACAATTGCAAACCCCGCCAGGCAGGTTTCCCTGTTCTCCCTGCTGGCAGTCACCTCTCTCGGCTATTTCGTGGATGGATACGACCTCATCATTTTTAGTGTGGTCAGGAAAGCCAGCATCATTGACCTCGGGCTGGCCTCCACCGAAGAGCAGATAAAGAACATTGGTATCGGACTTGAGAACTGGCAGAGCGCCGGCCTGCTCCTGGGCGGTATCATCTGGGGGATCCTCGGCGATAAGCTGGGCAGGATCAAGATCCTCTACGGTTCCATCGCTATTTACTCCATCGCCAATTTCGCCAATGGCTTCCTGTCGCCCGAATGGGGTAACGTATATACCTGGTATGCAGCCCTGCGACTGCTAAGCGGATTCGGCCTGGCGGGCGAGCTGGGGGCAGGCATCACCCTGGCCAGTGAAGCTATGGCCACCAATAAACGGGGTTATGGCTCTATGGCCATTGCCGGTATCGGCCTGCTCGGTTTTGTAACAGCCGCCTGGCTGGGAAGCCTCAATGTATTCAAATGGAATACGTTATTCATCATCGGTGGCGTAGCAGGCTTTGTATTACTCCTGTTTCGGGTAGGCATCTATGAGTCCAGTGTGTACCTGTTACAACGCCGTGCCTCCGTTGCCCGCGGCTCCTTCTTTTCCCTGTTTACCAACAGGACCCGCTTCAGAAAATTCATGCTCTGCATACTGGTTGGCCTGCCCATGTTCTTCGTGATTGGCCTGCCTATAAAGTTTGCCTCTAATATGGCGCGGGCTTTCGGCATAGAAGGAGTTTCCGTTCCCACGGCGCTCATCACGTTTTACCTGGCGCTGGCACTGGGGGATGTCCTTTGCATTTACCTCAGCCAAAAATTAAAAAGCCGAAAAAAGCCACTTCTTCTATTCAATATTTTAAATTTGATCATTGTTCTGGCTTTTATCTTCCTACAGCCGGCCAACGCTAACCAATACCATTATATCTACTGCCCCCTGTTAGGTCTAAGTGTTGGATATTGGGCCATGCTGACGACCAATGCAGCTGAACAATTTGGAACCAACCTGCGGGCAACCGTGGCCGTATCTGTCCCTAATTTCGTCAGGGCAAGCTTTATTCCGATAGCCTTGCTCTTCACCTCGATCGAAACTACCCTTGGTACTATTTATTCCGCAGCCATTGTAGGCGTTGCCTGCTCCCTGGTTGGCATTATCAGCACTGTGTTTACCGAAGAAACATTTAATAAAAATCTGGACTATGCGGAATAAGACTGCCCCAACCCTGCAAAGGATAACGGCCTGCGAAAATCACCTGCGGTATGTATTCCCCGCTGGTTACAGGTTTAAACGTATCATCGCCAATCCCGTCCTGGAAATATCCGAAGATGTTTATCAGCCGATATATAGCGAAACTGATACTGATTTTTTCCGGAACGACTGGACAGTCCTTGCTTTCCGGGCCTTCAAATTATTAAAGGACAGGATCCCCCGGCGAGGCGCCATTTGCATTGTAGGCACGGGCGGCGGACTGGACGCACTGGGTGTTATTGAAATATTCAACCCCGGTGAACTTGTCATTACTGACCTGTCCGATGCCGCCCTGAACCAGTCGAACCTGAATGTGATGAAGAATATGCAACAACAGGCCAGGAAATTCATCGCCATTCATACGCAGAAATCCTTCCTGTTCAATACCGTTCATTGTCAAAAAGCTTCTTTCGACCTCATCTATGAAAACCTGCCCAACCTGCCACTGGATCAGACAACCAAAATAATCAGGTGCAGTCAACCTATTACAGCTTCCTATTATTATAACCAGGAGATTTTGAACGAACCGGTCCCGAAGGCCTATTCGGACAGGTTACTATCCCTGCACTGGCTATTCCTGAAGGCTGCCAGGCAATACCTGAAACCTGATGGCAAAGTAGTATGCAGTATCGGGGGAAGAATGGACTACAGCATTGTTGAAAATATGTTCCGGGAAGCCGGCTATCAGGCAGAACTGATCGTCTATGATTTTAAACGGCAAAATGAATCTGCCTCCAATCTGCCTGGTTATGCTGCTGAAGAAGATAAGCGTAACGGGAAGCAGGTGAGCTTTAAGTATTACCGGTACCTGGAAGTGCTGTCATCGCTGGCAGGGAAAAAATGGAACCGCCTGAAAGGTTTTGCCGGTAACCCGGGCATATTGCAGTCAATATTAAAAAACAGATCCTTTACTGCCCGGCAGGCAAATAAGGAATTCAGGGAGAATAAAACAGCCATCGGACATGAAGTCTATTTTATTGTAGGAACTATTGCCAAAACCTAAAATACGCAGCACCAAACTGACCGTGTATGGAGATGAACCATTATTCATTAGCCCGATATCTGCTAAAACCCAGGGCTGATTTCCTGAGACGCCCTTTTGATGAAGCCTCTATTAACCTGTATTTCGGGGAATCAACCGGGTTGATCCATGACTATTTTATGAACACCTCCTGGGCGCCGGATTACCTGTTCTCCTCTATCGGTTTTTTTGATAATGGAAAAGCTGTTTTAACCCCCTACCGGTTTAACTCTGCTGTACTGGGCGATTACCATGAAGGTTTGATGGGTAAACTCACTGAATGGATCAATGAGAATGAGGCCATCAGTATTACCAAAATGTTCCTGCATGATAAAACAGTACAGGAAAACTATTGCGCCATACTCCATAATAACAGGGACCTGAAGAACAGGTTCAAAGAATTCATTGTGGTTGATCTGTGGAACCTGGGCTGGAAATATGCAGGGACCCTGGTTGATTTTGAATCGCGGGATTTTGGTAGCTACCGGTACTATAAAAAGTTTTTCAGGCGGTTGGTGCATGAGGATAGCAATCCTTTCCTGAAGATCACAACTAACAACCCGCAGCCAGATGATATAAGGCAGTTCGATAAGCTTTTGTCTGTCTTTGCTGAGATTTCCGCCGGTTTACCAGGGAATAGTTATTTCTATTTTTTGAAACCCGTTACTTTTCAATCCCTGTCAAACGTGGTCCTGCTGCTTGGCCTAAAAAGAGAGCTGACACCGGATGAGATTGTTCTATGGCTGGAGAAAACGAACTCCATTTTATCGGTGATCCATGATAAACGCCTGCATATCCGGGAACAGGACCAGGCACAGATTGAGCTGCTGCAAAGTATCAGTGCCTCCACTCATGCCATTCAGACCACGCTCAATACAGTTTTTAGTGCGCCGTTGAACAGCCTGAAAAAGAACCTGCCGGATGATGAATGTGTCAGGCAGCTAATCACCGCCAAGGAAACCTTGTTGTTAAACGGCCGACTGGTCAACCTCCTGTCCAAGCTGGGCGTACACAATGGCTCTTACCAGGATAAAGAACATATCCTCCTGGGCTCAGAGTTCTTTTCCAACCGCGGAAAGTCGATCAATATTAAAGAACTGATGGTTTCCAGGATCAATATCTTTAACCAGGATAAGACCAACAGCGGTAAAACCATCAAAGCTGAGTTCTCAGGACCGGATAGTATCTCCGAGGATTTTTTCCGCTATGAAAACCTCTTTGCTACCGACAGCTTTATTGAGATCCTCCTGCTGACCATCATTGAGAACTGTAATACACACGGGCTGATGGAAGATTATAGCGTTACGGTAAACGTACTCATTGATGAATCCAGTATAGTTTTCAGCAATCGGAAGAAGCCATCGGGCAAAGACCTGAACAGCGTGCCCAAATCAGGGAATTTTCGTGTGCTGGAAAGTATCCTGAAAAAGCTGAATGCAGGCAGTATCCGTATCCTGACCGATAATGATGTTTTCTCAGTAACAGTAACAACCAAAACTAAATAAATGGATAAAATAAATGTCCTCTGGATAGAGGATAACCCTATCCAGGAATCCCTGAAGCTGAAAGACCTGATAGATAGCGATCCCGCTTTGCAAAAGCTGTTCCCGGAAGAGCTGTGGGGGGAATTCATTCCGGCTATTCAGTTTGAAGGAGAAGCTGCGGGATATGAGCAGTATTTTAACCTTCAGGTTCTACAGCACCCTATTGAGTGCAAAGATTTTATTTCTGCCTGCCTGCAACTGGAAGACAGGATGGGGATCACTGCTTTCAATAAATTGAAAGGCGTTTTGCCGGAGGTCATTGCGTTCGACTACCATTTCGGCGAGAAAATAATGGTCAACCAGGGCCGTGGAGCAATGAGCTATCATCCCCGGAGCAGGTCATTGCGCCAGTTCATTAATCCTAATTACCGGTTCCTGGAAAATAAAGAAATCAGGTCTGTGATGGAGGACCTGCTGCCTTTCCAGCTGGAGCAGCGTGAAGCACAGAACTATACGGAAATAGATTTTCTCATGGATATTTCCAGGGTTAAATCGCCTGCCAATGTGCGGGAAAAGGATGAGAAGGCGCTGGTGGAGGATGATTTTGGATTGCTGACGGCTATTGAAGTGCTGCGGCTTTTCCGGGCACATACGGTTGTGGCCATGCCGGCTACTTTTGTGAGAGACCAGATTGAGAATTTATCGCTGCACGGAAAATTCTTTGAATGGCTGAATGAATACGACTGGAGCATCGATTTTAACCGCGCAGGCCGCGGTAAAAAGAAATGGGATCTGACCCTGAAAGATGCCATGATAGCCCTGCAGAAAAAAATAGCCAATCATTTGTCGCTCGGGAAGTTATTTGTTTCCTATTCACAGCTGAATGAGCTGACCAAAGAGAACCTGCCCCAGGAAAGGGTACTGGCCTACAGGAATGCCTATGGTACTAAAAAGCTGCCATTGGATGGCCTGTTCTTCTATATACCTGCCAATGACCGGGATGCGGCCATCCGTGAATGGGCCACCAGTCTCTGTAAAGCGTATGCAGACAGCGCCGGACAAGTTTCCTTTACATTGTACCAGGATGCAGTAGAAGAATCCGGAAAACTGGTAAATGCTTTCACGGCCAAACTGGTAGATAAAAGAATTGAATTGTCGAAACAGGTGGTCCGGTACCTCAATAAAAAAATACCTCTTGAAGACAAGCAGCTATCCGGCCTGATGGATCATTTTGGCGTTACACAACACCATATTAACGCATTCCGGGCCGGCAGGGCTGCCAATTATCATTGCATTACCAGGCATATTGTGGACATCAGGAAAGTCAACAGGGAGATTGCCAGGCTGGTGGTGCTGATGACGGATATCCGCTTGCATACTATCTACCAGCAATTCATGGAAGCTACAGCAGCTTCCGGATTTGATAACCGGACCATGAAGTTATTAAAAGGCAGGCCTTCCTATGACGACCTGCTCTACGTGCTTTATCCCGTTGCAGAGAACCCGCTGGTATTACCTTATCACCTGGTTTTTTTAGAGGGCGTATTCAGTGACGATGTGATGAAGACCAGGCTGCGGCAACCTTTTGAAGTATGGGAAACATTAATAAATAATATTGGCTTAAGAGAGAACAGCGTTTATCCGGCTGGGCTTACCCAGGGGGAGCGCAGGCTTTGCGCATCTTTTGCTGAGGAAACTGGCCTCGGGATCAACTATTATCCTTCCTGGTTACAATAATACTTATAACATGGTAGCAGATAATGAATTTACCTGGGCTTATTATCAATATAAGGACGCTGTCAGGGCCAGCCTGGAGTATCGATGCGGCAACCTGCCTCCCAGTCTCTTCGATCAGCTGTTTGAAAGCGCTTATACAGATGGGTTGACAAAATTCCTGTCTGTGGTTAGATCAGCTTATAGTCCAGAACGGCAGGCAGCGTTTGTCCGGAAAATTGTGACAAATAAATTCTGGGATGAATTACGTACCCACAAAGGACTGCAGGAGGAGCCGTTTGATCCGGATTTTCACTTGCAGGAAGAACCCGTCATTGCTGAAACCATCCCTTTCTTTGCTGAATTCCTGCGCCAGGAAGTGGATCGGATCGGTGTTGTAGAGATGGAACAGCTGCAGGGAGAAATGCTGGACAAGGCTACCCATTTATTGAATGACGTGCTGCCGCTTATCAGGAGCCAGTATTGGGCATGCATGAAACCTGGCGAGCTGCTGACAGTGGAAGGACCGGATGAACCAGGCAGTGAACTTTACTTCTCTTCTACATTATCCAGTAACGGCACTACCGAGATCCACCGGATCAGCAACTGGCTGCAGGCGGCTCCTTAATAATACGCGGGTACTTTCTTTTTGTCCGACAAACAATGATCGTTGATTGTAGGCTACCTGAAGGCCCGGCAGATTTAACAGTATTGATAGTGAAAGAGCTGATAAAATGGTTATCGCTTATTATCCACTATCAAACCTGCTGTTATGCTGAAAACACTATTATTCTACCTGAACAGGTTTACAGGAGTTGCCAATACCTGTATAAGCCTCCATGATCTGGTGAGTTTCTTTGACAGGGTATGGTCTATGCTGGAATGGGCGCTTGTAGGGACTGTCCTGCTGTGGATCCCCCTCTTGCGGGTAGCCGGCCTGCTGTACACAAAGTTTGGCATTGAGATCCCTTTTGGTATCCCCAGGAAGAAAAGCAAACTGGTGCTGAGGGTGGCGTTGTGGATTACCGTGCTGGCTTCCTTTTTCAACCTGCTGCACAAATTCCATCTGGGACACGAGCCTATGAAGCTGGTAGGCCTGACGCTGGTCCATACATTTGTAGCCATCATGGATTTTATAGAGACGGAGGAAACGATCAGGAAGATTGAAAAGAGCAAACCCGGGGAATGAGGACAAACAGATGCCTGCTGTTTCGTTGCTTACCCTACCCACCGCGAAAGATGTCAGGATATGAACGGCAACATAAAAGGAAAAAAAATAGCGCTCCAAAAAGCGCTATTCATTTTTAGTGGCCTCGCCAGGAATCGAACCTGGATCTGGAGCTTCGGAAACTCTTATACTATCCATTGTACTACAAGGCCAGAAATAACAAAACGGGTCTAATTCAGGAGCCCGCCCACATTGCTGGTAAAGATCTTTACCGCAATGGCCAGCAAAATTACGCCAAAAAATTTTCTTACAGCTAATAATCCTGCCGGGCCTAAAAGCTTCGCAATATAGTTCAAGGAACGCAAAACCACGTAAACAATCAGCAAATTCACTAAAATAGCCGCAAATATGGTCCACTTATCATAGTTGGCCGATAGTGAAATGATAGTGGTCAGCGTGCCGGAACCCGCTATCAGCGGGAATGCGATAGGAACTACCGTACCGGATTTTGGGTCCGCATCCGATTTGAAGAACTCATGTCCCAGCACCATCTCCAGCCCCAGGATAAAGATCACGATGGAACCACCTACGGCAAAACTGCGCACATCCAGTCCCAGCATCGACAAAAATCGCTCGCCTACCAGCAGGAACAATACCATCAGTCCACCCGAGATCACGGTGGCCCGCATTTCATGGATACCCCCCATCTTGTGTTTGAGGGAGATCAATAAAGGGATGGACCCTAAGATATCGATCACCGCAAATAAGGTGAAAGTGATTGTCAGCAGACTGTCCAGTGAAATATTCATAACAGCAGGATTAACGAAATAAAAGTAAGCGCCCTGTACGATTCTTACCGAAGCAGTGCCTGTCGAAACAACAAGCCCTCCAATTTACAGCTTTGCTACTATGCGCTGGCAAAACTTAACCAGTTCCATATACACCTGGGACTTTTGTTTTGACTAACCCATGGTTCTTAAAAAAATGAATCAGGATCATTACAGCATCCACCTATCATATATAATATGGACTGACCACGCTTAAACATGGCATCCAACCCAAACTTTACCCTTTCTTCATGCCTGTGGGCTTATGCTGCTCCTTTTCCTGCGCCACATTCGATAACAGTTCAAACTCACCGCCCGCAATCTTTACCACACAGCCATAATGCAGCGAGAAGGCACTGAATGAATCCTTCAGCGGCGTACCGGTAATATACGCCAGGATGCTGCGGATCACGCCGCCATGCGTTACCACTACTGCCGGCAATTCCTGCCGGCTTATCCCTTGATAACATTGGACCACCCGGTCAAATACATCCACATAGCTCTCGCCGCCCGGAATACGCACATTCACAAAATCATCCATCCAGGGAGTCACTTCCGCAGGGGGTATATCATCCCAGCGCTGCAATTCCCATTCCCCGCAATTGATCTCTTTGAGGTCATGCTCCCAGCTGATGGGATGTCCGGGGAACAGATGCTCCGCCAGTTTGCGGCAGCGCTGCAGGGGGCTGGAATATACCGCCCGCATGCCAGCTGGCAGACAGGCATGGATCACCGAGGCCTCCTCGCGGAAGGTAGCCGTGACATCGATATCGGCCTGCCCGTAGCAGGTGCCTTTCTCGATCTGGGGAGCGGTATGTCGGACCAGGTAGATACTCATGGAAGATTATTGGCCAAATTTCCGGATCAGATCACATATCGCCAAATGATCAGTGCGCCCAGGTAAAAAACAAGCTCACTGACCTGCTGCATGGCGCCCAGGCAATCGCCCGTATAACCACCTATCCAGCGCTTAAAATAACGGGCCAGGTTCCAGCCCACCAGCAGGACAGGCAGTACCGCCAGCAGGAATGGCCAGCCCAGCCAGTAAAAAGGGATAAAGGCAAATGCTGTAGCTACCAGCAACACCCCCGGTCCGGGTTTGTGGCTGGTGATGGGCTTCGACTTACTCCCTTCCGGGTCGCTCACATAATCAAAGAACCGGATGGTCAGCACACCCATCAGCCTGCTGACGCCATGCGCTGCTATCAGCAGGACCAGGAAATCTTTATACAGTAAGAAAGGATTGGCAGTAGGGTTGGCCAGGTCCGGGGAGAATTTGGGCAGTTCCCGCAGCAGCAGGAATTTGGCAGCCAGCACACTGATCAGGCCAATGACGCCGAAAGTGCCGAGCCTGCTGTCTTTCATGATCCGCAGGATCTGCTCTTTGTTCCAGCCGCCGCCAAAAGCATCACAGCAATCCGCAAAGCCGTCCTCATGAAAGGCGCCGGTAGTGAGAATACCGGCAATGATGGAGGCCAGGATAGCGATGTCCTCACTGATATATTTATTGAAGACAAGAAAGGTCAGGCCGCTGATAGCCGCTACTATCCAGCCGATCAGCGGGAAGTATTTAGCTGATCTTTCCAGGTACTCCTGGGAATGATCAGTATAATGGGGAACGGGCAGCCTTGTCAGGAACATCATCGCCGTAAAAAATATCCGGATCTCTTTTTTCATTGGAATCACCTTTAAAACTAAAGCCAGCACCGCAAAACTGACATGCTTATGCTGAAACAGGTTATGAGAAATTTACAAGTCAGCGCTGCATCCTTTTCTCCCGCTGCGGCCCTTCTCCCCAAATCTTATTCCTTATTACTCACGCCCGCACTCTCAAAGCTCGCCATTTCATTCAGGAAGTTCACTGCTGAGCAGATCAGCGGAATGGCCATAGCGGCGCCGGTGCCTTCACCCAGTCGCATGCCCAGTTGCAGCAGGGGTTGGACGCCCAGCCAGTGCAGCATTTTTTCATGTCCCTGCTCGCCGCTGGTATGGGCAAAGAGACAATACTCCATCACAGCGGGATTCAGCTGCCGGGCAATCAGTAAAGCCGCCGTGGTGATGAAACCATCTACCACAATCACCATATGCCGCTCCATAGCTTCCAGGTAAGCGCCGGTCATCATGGCTATCTCGTAGCCGCCTACTTTGGCCAGCAGGGGCAGGGGGGATTCACTGAGTTCCTGCAGGCGATGGAAAGCATGCACTTTTTGCAGGGTTTCAATCTTGGTCTGCAATTGCTGGTCGTTTACACCGGTACCGCGACCGGCACAATCTTCCACCGGCAAGCCGGTCACTGCCGACAGGATCAATGCGGCCGACGAAGTATTGCCGATACCCATCTCCCCAAAACCAAGACAGTTGCAGCCGCTGCCCGCCACAATATCCACCAGCTGGCGGCCTGCACCAATGGCCCGCAGCACTTCATCCGCGGTCATAGCCGGTCCATCCAGGTAACTGGCAGTGCCATGGCCTATCTTCATATCCAGGAAATCCGGGTTCACCAGGGTCTGGTTCCAGTCAAAGTTGACGCCGGCATCCACCACTTTCAGGGTCAGTCCATGCTGCCGGCAGAACACATTGATGGCCGCGCCGCCCTGTAAAAAGTTAAGCACCATCTGGGCGGTCACTTCCTGCGGATAGGGATTCACCAGCCCGGTTTTGGCAATACCATGATCGCCGGCAAAAACAATAATATGCGGATAGGTGATAACAGGGGTGAGCGTTTCCTGGATCAGCCCCACCTGCAGGGCTATCTCTTCCAGCCGGCCCAGTGAACCGGGTGGTTTTGTTTTGGCATTGATACGCTGCTGTAGTTTCTCGGTGAGGGAAGCCATCGTTTTTCCGGAAGCCATGGAGTTGAGTTGTGCTTTAAATAGGTTCTTGAATGGAATCTTTGATCAGCAGCGGCAGGCCGCTTACCATGAAGATCACCCTCTGTGCGGTGGCTGCCAGGAACTGGTTGGTCCAGCCCTGCAGGTCGGTGAAACGACGGCCCATGGCGGTCTCTGCATGTAGTCCCATGCCTATCTCGTTGCTGATAATGATAAAAGTGCCTTGCAGTTGACAAAGGGAACGGATCTCCGACTGGCAGGCTTCCAGGCAAAGACTGGTATCCTGGTCCAGGTCGGTGAAGAAATTGGTCAGCCAGAGGGTTACACAATCTATCACGGCAACCCTTCCTTCCAGCGGAAGGCGGGAGAGATATTTCTCTTCTTCGACAGAAGTCCATCGCTGATCCCTTTCCTGCTGGTGGCGTTGTATCCGCTGATCGAACTCATCGTCCCATCGCCGGGCAGTGGCTACATATACTGGATCATCACTGAGCTGCAGTGCCAGTTCCTGCGCATACCTGCTTTTGCCGCTACGGGCGCCGCCGGTGATGAAGATCAGGGTGGCCATTCAGTAAATATTTTTCTTTGAAAAGGATATCGCGCTGCTGTAATTCCATCAGGCACTGCCTGCACAGGCATTCACCATAACGTTCTTCAAGGAATTTGCGCTGCTCCAAATTCAGCGTGATGCCATAACACTGGCAATGACTGATATCACCCACTTTGCATTCAAAGGGCGACAGGCACCTGGGGCATTTCTTTTCCTCATGCTTGCACATGCTGATCAGGATGCCAGGGTATGGAATTGGAGAGACTTATACCGGTGCTGCAGCCATTCAAAACCGCCAAACAACACCCCGCTGTACAGTAAAGTGCCGATCAGGAAATTCCGCTCATAGGGAATGGCCGCTACCAGGCTGGTGAAATAGCCGCCCCAGGTTTGGGGATACATGGGCTCCGGCACCAGGAAACAGCCGGGACTGGTGCCAATCCAGTGGATCAGCACAGCCACAAAAGAGGCCAGTACAATATTGCTGACCGTTACCTTGCGGATCAGCCATTTGCCGCTCAGGGCTATCAGTGCAAAAGCGCCATAGGTGAAGACAAAGCCTTCAAAGAAGAAGACCCATTCGCCATAATACACAAACCGGTTAAGGAAAATATCACTGATCCAGAGTGTGAGCAGGGGAAATAACAATGCCTTTATGTTGCTATTGAAATAGGCGCCCCCGAAAAGGGCCATGGCTCCTATCGGGGTGAAAGTGGCCAGGGGGCTCATACTGGCTTCGGCGGTAAAAAATACCCGCAGCAGCGCCACCACTGTAATAAATACCAATAAAACAATTGTCCTTGGGTTCCACTTTTTCAATGACATAGGCTTGCATTGTAAGGTGACAAATGTAACCAATGGGGCTATCAATGGCAAAACGAAGTTCTGCACAACTGTGTGTTACCAGTTGTGCCGGAGGGTGAGTCCGCCAAACCAGTTGGCGCCGGCCGCAGGATTATAATACCGCCCGCCGGCTGCATTGATATCATTGCCCAAGCTGTATGCTGCATCAAAGAGATTGTCCATACCCAGGAAAAGGTCCAGCCCTATGTCTTTGGCCAAAGCCCGCTTCCAGCCGATCCTTCCGCCTGCCAGCTGGTAGGAGCTGGCCGTAACGGTATTGGCATCATTGAGGGCAATAGGATCACTATAGGTCCAGGTGAGGTGGGCGTAGAGTCCCGGACGGGTATCCAGGTCCAGGCCGGCGGCCACCGTATGCGGCGCCACACTGGGCAGCTGGTTGCCACTGAAATCATTGCTGAGCTGTTTGAAATCTTGATAACGGAAATGACTCCAGGTATGACTGGCCCAGATCCTTGCTGCGGTCAGCCAACCCTGTTGGCGGGGCAGCAGCTGGTAGCTGGCCTGTGATTCAAGGCCCCGCTGCCGGGTAGCGCCCGCATTCACAAAATAATCGGCATTGCTGGCATCACGCCGCTGAACAATTGCCTGCTTCAGCTGGAAATAAAAAGCATTCACTTCTATATATAACCGGTTGTTGAGCCAGCTGCTTTTAACACCCACCTCATAGTTCAGGCCATGCTCCGCCTCCAGGTCAGTGCTGATGACCATGGTGCTGGGCAGGATCTCCTGCAGGGTAGGTGGGGAGAACCCGCGTGACAGGCTGGCATAGACCAGCAATCCCGGTTGCAGTTTTTTGGATAAGGCTACCCTTGGCGCCCATTCCCCGCTATAGGTCCGCTTCTGCGGATCAAAGGAAGGGATGGAGACCCGGTTGATGGTAACGGAAGACTGGTTCAGGCTCAGGCCGGCCGAGAGGGTCCAGCCGCCGGGCACTTGCAGATCACCCTGGAGGAAAGCGGAATACAACCAGTTATCGATCTCATCGTCGGTCTGTAACGCATCCCGCCGGCCCTGGTTATTCTGAAAGGTTTTGGTATTGAAAAATCCCCGCTGTGCTTCGCCGCCAAAAGACAGTTTTATTTGGGACGAACCAAGATCAAGTGCGTAATTGAATACGGTCCTGCCGCCGAAATGCGGCTCCATCCTTTTTTCGTAGTTGCGGAAAGTAGGGTTCTTAACCTGTGAAAAAGCGCCATACACCGTACTGGTGTTCCGGAACTGGCTGCTGAACTGGTACTGATGGGTGATACCAGCCAGGAAGGTCTGCTGCCGGATAGCAGCCTGTGCTGTTTCCGCACTGGGAAAGCCGCCGGCCGCCGGGCGGGCCCCGCGGTGATTGGCCTGGTATTCTGCCTGTGTCAGGCCGCCGGGGGTCTGGTAATAAAGATCGCCATAGAGGACGGCGGTTTGCAGTTGCTGCCGCTCATTCAGCTGAAAGCGTGTTTCCCAGGTAGCTACATCCCGGCGCATATTCGTATGCTCACGGTAACCATCACTTGATAATCGGTTATAGCCGATAGAATGTCTTTGTGCATCCGTTCCCAGGTTCAGCTGGAATTGCAGGTTGCCCATATTGAAGCTGCCCCTGGTATACCCCAGGGTGGCGCCGGCCTGCCAGTTATCGGGCTGGCTGCTGATCAGTACCGCACCGCCGGTACCGGCCCCATACAAACTGCTGGCAGGGCCCTTGATCACTTCCAGGGAATGAATATTAAAATAGCTGAGCTGGTTGAGATAGGTATTGCCGCCCGGATCCGTGAAAGGGAGCTGGTTCCAGTATACTTTTACATTGCGGACGCCAAAAGGGGAGCGGAGGGTGCTGCCCCGCAGGTTCAGGCGGAAGCTGCCGGGCGAACGTTCTTCCATATGCACACCGGGTGTGGCGTTGAGCGCCGGCAGGATGCTGGTCGTGTTGAAACGGGCCAGCTGTTCGGGGCCAATATAATTGATGGCGGCCCCCACTTCTTTCAGTTGCCGCTGCTGCTCATAAGCCTGTACCACTACGGCGTCCAGCACATGGGCTGTGTCAGTGGCGGGTGTCTGCGCGGTACCTGTAAGAAGCAGGATAAGGAAGCCGGATGATAGGACCAGTTGTTTCATGCAACGATTTAATTAGGTAGGTGCTTTTCCGCTAAAAAAAGAATGCCAGCGGCCTGTTGTACCCTAAAGGTAAAACCAAATATTTTTTATCTTCCATGAATGAAGTCGCCCCAACTCGGTTTATTTGATCTGACCATGATTGTAGTAGGCCTGGTCATTGGTATGGGTATCTTTCGTACCGCTACTGATTCGGCCAGTGCAGCCCTGACGCCCACTGTATTTTTTGCGGCTTGGCTGGTAGGAGGGCTGGTAGCCCTTTGCGGTGCGCTCACCTATGCCGAGATCGGTTCAAGACATCCTGCCACCGGCGGATACTATACAATCTTTTCTTATGCGTACCATCCCGCCCTGGCATTCAGCATCAATTGCATTATCCTTGTTTCCAATGCGGCCTCTGTAGCGGCGGTGTCCCTGATCGGTGCAGGGTATGCCAGCAAGGTCCTGTTTGCCGGCCCTGTTTCTGATATGGTCAAAATGGGAATTGCCATGGGCGCCATCATATTGTTCTATGGGGTGAACCTGATGGGGCTGCGGATGAGCGCCCAGGCGCAGAATGTACTGATGGTGATCAAGATCGGGATGGTGCTGCTGCTGATCTCCGCCCTTTTCTTCCCGGCTATCTATCATGAGCCGGCCGCTGCTGAAGTGGTGGCGCCGGAGGGCGACTGGCTCCTCTACGTAAAATCATTCGGCCTCAGCCTGGTGGCGGTATCCTTTACCTATGGCGGTTACCAGCAGACCATCAATTTTGGCCAGGAAGTACGCAATGCCTCCCGCACCATTCCCCGCGGGATATTCATAGGGATCACCATGATCATTGTGCTTTATTGTCTTGTCAATTACAGTTACTATAAGGTGATCGGGTTCAATGACCTCAAGGAAACCAAAGAAGTGGCTTCCGTAATGGTAGGCAAGCTCTTTGGCGATACTGGGGCCCTGGTTTTTTCCGGACTGCTTTTCCTTTCAGTGCTGGCCTATGTAAATGTCAACCTGCTGAGCAACCCGCGCGTGATGTATGCCATGAGCGAGGATGGCGTGCTGCCGGCGACTTTCAAAAAGAAGGCTGAGAAACGGGACGTACTCACCGTATCCCTTTCCATTTTTGCGGCGCTGATCATTGTAGTGCTTTTCTTCGCTAAAACAGTGAATGAGCTGCTCAGCTTTTCCATATTCCTGGATTGCTTTGGCATGGCCATGTCGGCCGGTTCCATCTTTGTGCTGCGCAAGCGCACCAGGCACCTGGATGGAACGGGCATTTACAAAATGAAAGCCTATCCCCTGCTGCCGCTGATCTTCATTGCCGCCTATACTTTTATAGCCCTCAGCATCGTCTTTGCCAAACCAGTTACTGCGTTGATCGGCATTGCTGTTTTGGGTATCTTTATGGCACTGTATTTCATCAAAAAATACCTGCAACATGAACGAGCATGAACTGTCCTATATCCTGAACGAGCTGGGAGAAGACCGGGACGATTATTTTGGCGCCATTGCCCCGCCCATCATGCAAACCAGCAATTTTGCCTTCCCGACAGTGGCCGATATGCAGCAGGCCTTCAATGATGAGTTCAGCGCCAATATCTATACCCGCGGTCATAATCCCACCATCAATATTCTACGGCAAAAGCTGGCCGCCCTGGACCATGCAGAGGACTGCCTGGTGTTCAACAGCGGCTCTTCCGCCATCTTTGCGGCCGTATTGGGCAATGTGCAGGCCGGTGATCATATTGTATCCGTGTCCCGGCCCTATGCCTGGGCGCAGAAAATGTTTGATCATACGCTGCCCCGCTTCGGGGTGGCTACCACTTATGTAGACGGAACGCAGATAGAAGCCTTTGAGCGGGCAATTTTACCCAATACCCGTATCATTTACCTGGAATCCCCCAATAGCTGGGACTATGCCCTGCAGGATCTCCGGGCCGTGGCCGAGCTGGCCAGTGCAGAAGGTATTATTACTATTTGTGATAACAGCTACTGCACGCCGTTGTACCAGCGCCCCCTGGACATGGGCATTGATATCGCCCTGCAATCTGCTACGAAATATATCGGAGGTCACAGTGATGTAGTGGCCGGCGTGCTGACCGGTAAGCAGGAGATGATGAAAAAGCTCTTCACCCATGAGCTGATGAATATGGGCAATGGCATCTCTCCTTTTAATGCCTGGCTCCTGATCCGCGGGCTCAGGACCCTGCCTGCCAGGCTGGAGCGTATTACTAAAACTACCCATACCATTGTAAACTGGCTCAAACAGCACCCAAAAGTGGAAGAACTGCTGTTTCCCCTGGACCCGGATTTTCCGCAGTATGAACTGGCCCGGCAGCAGATGAGCGGGGCCTGCGGCCTGCTGACCATTACCCTGAATGCCAAAAACAGGGCGGAAATTGTAACCTTCTGTGAGTCCCTGCGACATATCCTCATGGCTGTCAGCTGGGGCGGGCATGAAAGCCTGCTGATCCCCCGCTGCGCCGGAATACCGGAGGCGCTTTTTGATGCTAACAATCGTGAGCATAGGATGATCCGTTTTTATTTTGGACTGGAAGACGCAGATTACCTGATAGCTGATCTGGAACAGGCATTTGCTGCCTTGACCTGACCTTGACGGTTATTTAACGGTATTTTTTTCCATCTTTCGCGGCCAGCATGTAACTTGGGCGGCGCGGACCAACCGCTTATCAAAAACCGGGCTGACGCCCTTTCAATACCATTACATTTGTTCTATGAGAAAATGGAAAATGCTACTATTGATCTGCCTGCAGGGATCATTCCTTCCCTTTGCCTTCAGCCAGGAAAAATGGGATCTCCGCCGATGCGTTGATTATGCACTGGCAAACAATATTTCCGTTAAACAAACTGATATACAGTCGCGACTGGCCGCTGTGGACTACAAACAGAATAAGTGGTCTCAGTATCCCAACGTTGATTTCTCCACAAGTACCGGTCTTGGCTTCGGTCGCTCCATTGACCCTAACACCAATACCTATATCAGCGAAACGGCCATGCTGCTCTCCCAGAACTTTGGATTAAGCGCAGGTGTAACCGTATTCAACTGGCACCGTATCCGGAACAATATAATGGCCACCCGCTTTGCGGCAGATGCCGGCAACATGGACGTTGCCAAAGTGAAAAACGATATAGCCCTCAATGTGGCTACTTTTTATTTGCAGATATTGCTGGCCCGCCAGCAGGTCAATATTGCCAAAGTGCAGATGGCGCAGACCAGGGAGCAGATTGGCTTTGCCCGTAAGAAAGTAGATGCCGGCGCCAGTCCTGAGCTGGATGTGCTGACGCTGGAAGGACAGTACGCCACGGACAGCTCCAATTATATTTCTGCCGTGGCCACAGCAGATCAGAACCTGCTGGACCTGAAAGCCGTCCTGAACTTTGATCCCGGTGCTGCTTTTGATATTGCCGAACCTCCGGTAGAACAGATCCCGCTGGAGCCGCTGCTGGACCTGCAGCCGGAAAACGTATTCCGGGAAGGAGTAAGCAATATGCCGGCGCAAAAGGCCAATGCCCTGCGTATCCAGGCCCAGGAATATAATGTCAAAGCTGCCAAAGGGGCGTTTTATCCCACTATTTCTGTAGGCGCCGGTCTGAACACGCAGTTTGGTATGTCCAATAAATATGCTCTTCCACAACTGACAGGAAGAGATGTCCCCACCGGTACTTACTGGAAAAATGGAACTGATACTATTCCCGTGGTATCGCCTGGTTATATCCTGCAGTCGCAGACCCGTTCGTTCAGCAAATTATGGGATGGCTGGGGAACCCTGATCAATGATAACTTCCGGCAGAATATCGGTGTTTCCATTTCTGTTCCCATCAACAATGGCGGCCAGGCCCGCTTCAACCAGCAGCGCGCAAAGCTGAACCTGGAAAACGCCAAACTGACCAGAGACCAGTCAGACCTCACCCTGAAGACTGAAATATACAAAGCCTATAACAGTGCTTCGGCAGCCCTGGAAAAATGGAACGCTACCAAGGCCTCCGTCAGCCTGACCCAACGTACCTATGATTTTGCCAGCAAACGTTTTGAGCTGGGATTGCTCAATTCCTTTGACCTGATCACCAGCCAGAACAACCTGACCCGCGCCAAGCTGGACCAGGCTGCTGCGCAGTTTGATTATGTGTTCAAGATGAAAGTGCTGGAGTTCTATAAGGGCCAGGGTATTAAACTGTAGATCAAAACCCTTCTCCCACAGAAGGACCGCAAACCAACCAATCGAAAATGTCACATTATGAAGAAGAAGAAACTCTTGTGGATCATTCTTGCGCTGATAGCCGTTTTGGTCCTCCTGATCGGACTCAAGTCGGGAGGCGTCATCGGCAAGGAAGAAGGCCTCAAAGTGGCCACCGAAAAAGTGGTGAAACGAACCATCATTGAAACTGTCAACGCCAGCGGCAAAGTGTACCCGGAAACGGAGGTGAAGGTCAGTCCTGATATCTCCGGGGAGATCGTAGAGCTGAATTATGAGGAAGGCGACAGTGTGAAGAAAGGAGCCGTACTGGCACGTATATACGCAGATATCTACAGCACGCAACGCGACCAGGCCGCTGCCATGGTAGGACAGGAGCGCGCCAGCGTAGAGAACCTGCGCGCCCAGCTGCCCGGTCTGAAATCCGCCCAGGATTTTGCCCAGCGCTCCTATGACCGCCAGAAACAGCTGGTGGCAGAAAAAGTGATCTCTCCTTCCGAATTTGAACAGGCTGAAAATAACCTGCGCTCCGCCCAGGCCAATTATAATGCCGCCCTGCAGGGCATTCGCCGCGGTGAGGCCGCCAGCCTCGGCGCCAGCGCCAGCCTCACAAAAGCAGATAAGGACCTGAGCCGTACCGCCGTACTGGCCCCCCGTGATGGTGTGATCTCACTCATGAGCGTGAAGAGAGGAGAAAGGGTAGTAGGCGCCTCCATGATGGCCGGTACCGAAATGATGCGTATTGCCGATATGAACGTGATTGAAGTGCAGGTGGACGTAGGCGAAAACGATATTCCCAAAGTATCCATGTATGATTCCGCCCTGGTGGAAGTGGATGCCTATACCAACCGGAAGTTCAAAGGCATTGTTACCAAGATAGCCAGTAGCAATACCACCGCAGCTTCTGCCGTAAGCGGTACCTCCAATGATGTTACCAATTACAAAGTACATATCCGCCTGCTGCCTGAGTCTTACCAGGACCTGGTAAAAGGCGGTATCAAATTCCCTTTCCGTCCCGGCATGAACGCCAGTGCGGATATCCAGACCACTACCAAACCCAATATCCTGGCGGCGCCCATCAACTCGGTGACCACCCGCGAGAAAGGAACGGATAAAGTGGTGGGAGAGAATAAAGACAATACTACAGAAGAGAAAGGCATGCAGGAGCAAACCAGGGCCGGTCTTACTTCCGACCTGGATGAAGTAGTGTTTGTGGTGCAGGCCGATGGTAAAGTGAAAAAAATAAAGGTCCGCACGGGTATCCAGGATATCAACCATATTGAGATCCTGAGTGGTCTGAAAGAAGGGGACCAGGTAGTAACGGCGCCTTACAATGTAGTGTCCAAAATGCTGAAGGATGATACCAAGGTGACGGTAGTGCCGGCCGACAAACTATTTGAGACCAAGAAGAAATAAGGTTAGCAGCACACAATAAATGCTTTTCCTGCGGCGCGCCGGCCTTCCGGTACGCCGCAGTTTTTTTTCCCTACATTTGTCCGAAAGAAACGATTCATGCGATTGGCTATCATTGGAAGCGGAAGCTGGGCAACCGCGCTTGCTAAGATCCTTACTGATAACAAACAACCCATCTGCTGGTGTGTACGCACAGAACAGATCGTGAACCATATCCGGCAGCGCCGTCATAATCCATCTTACCTCAGTTCGGTGTATTTTGATACCAGCCTGCTGGACCTGACCACTGATGTGCGCAAGGCCTTCGCAGAAAATGATCATATCCTCGTGGCAGTTCCATCGGCCTATATCCTGGATACCCTCTCCGGACTGGATGCGGCCGCCTTTGCCGGCAAGCGGATCATCTCCGCTGTAAAAGGGATCATCCCCCAGCAAAACCTGCTGCTGAATGATCATCTCCTCAAAGAATACCAAGTACCCATTACACAGTATCATACCATCATGGGCCCCTGCCATGCAGAGGAAGTAGCGGCAGAGCGTTTATCCTACCTGACCTTTTCGGGAACAGATACCGCCGCCACAGAAACCGTGGCTGGTGCATTTTCTACTGAATACCTCAATACCATCGTCAACCAGGATGTGTATGGCGTTCAATACGCCGCCATCCTCAAAAATATCTATGCCGTAGGCGCCGGCATTGCGCATGGACTGGAATACGGTGATAATTTCCTGAGCGTACTGATTGCCAATTATGCCGATGAAATGGCGGGCTTCCTGCAAAAAGTAGGGATCCAGCATATCAAAGTAGGCGAGCATGACGGGCAGGATCCCATCACCCACCGCAAAACACCCAATTACGCTGCCTCTGTATACCTGGGCGACCTGCTGGTGACCTGTTATTCCCTCTACAGCCGCAACCGGACCTTCGGGAATATGATCGGCAAGGGTTATTCTGTGAAAACGGCCCAGCTGGAAATGAATATGGTGGCCGAAGGCTATAATGCCAGTAAGTCTATTTACCTGATCAACCAGGAAGTAAAGGCGGATATGCCTATTGCGGAAACCATTTACCGCATCCTCTGGGAAAATGTTAAACCCGGTGACGGACTGAAACAAATTGAGCAGGTACTCGTCTAATAAGATTACATGCCGCTTTCCTTTACAACATATGGTCCCCTGGTAATACTGGTCATGCTGGTGATAGGGATTTTGGGAGAAGGGATACGCTGGTGGAAGCACCGGCGCCACGATCCTTCCTGACGCTGATCATAGTAAACAGATGGAATACCTACTCCAGGCAGCGCCTGTACAAAAAAGAGCGCCTGCCAGCGGAGATTTTGCTCATACAAACAGATCGGCGGCAATGCCGTCGGCGAATAATTTCCCGGCCGAAGTAAGGATATAATGGTCGTTGATCTCCTGCAACCATTGCTGTTGCAGGTATTTCCGTGCATGGCTGCGCAGCTGCCGGCCAAATTGTCCATTGCCGAACCGATCGGCCACAGACAGGCTGATCCCCTCCATGGTGCGCAGGGCAATCATGACAAATTCATTGAACTGCTGTTCTTCTGTGAGTTCTTCTTTTTCAAAAGGAACGGTATCCTGTTGCAGCGAGCGGATGTACAGGGCATTGTTGGCAATATTCCACTGCCGGTTGCGGCCGTCATAGGAATGGGCGGAAGGGCCCAGTCCCAGGTACCTGATCCCCTTCCAGTAGGCGCTGTTATGGCGGCTCCGGTGACCGGGCAGGGCAAAATTGGAGATCTCGTAATGGTCATAACCAGCTTCACGCAGCCATTGCATCAGGAGCAGGAACTGCCGGGCCTGGTCTTCCGTATTTACCGGCGGACTTTTCTGTTTGCGGATCAGGGCGTCCAGGGCAGTACGGGGCTCCACCGTCAGGGCATAACAGCTCAGGTGCGGGATGCGGAGCGCTAAGGCCCGGTCCACGTTCTGCCGCCATTTTTCATCAGTGAGTCCGGGCGTGCCATAGATCAGGTCAATGGTGGTATTGGGAAAATACTGCAGGGCCAGGGGCAGCAGGTCAATAGCCTGTTGGGCTGTATGCGCCCGGTTCATCCAGCGCAGGTCTTCCTCAAAAAACGACTGGATGCCGATGCTCAGCCGGTTGATGCCCGCCGAGCGCCAGCCGGCAAGGGCTGCCTCGTTCAGATCGTCCGGGTTGGCTTCCAGGGTCAGCTCAGCTTCGGGTCCGATATTGAAATGCTGCCGCAGTTCCCCGATAATATTGTTCAGCTGGTCCAGCGGCAGGAGGGAGGGAGTACCACCGCCAAAATAAACGGTCTCTACGGTTTCACCTGCCAGGAATGATTCCTGGAGGCGGATCTCCTTCAATAAAGCGGCTACAAAATCGTTTAACTGCTTACCGGAGGTGGAGAAATGGAAATTGCAGTAATGGCAGGCGCGTCTGCAAAAAGGGATATGAATATAAATGCCCGCCATTCTGTTCCGGATTTTTTATCGAATATTACAGTTCGTTTGCAATAGGTTACCCCGTTGTCAACAGGGTAAACCGCAAAGGTACGTGAATGGGCCCACAGGGCCGGACTAAACAATGTGTAACTGGTGGTGGCAAAGCATATACTTTTCTGGCTGTTGTTGATGGTTCCTTTCGCTGTACCGGCGCAGTACCTGCTAAAGGTGACGCCGGTAGACAGGGATTCCGCCACTATTGCCAGCCTGAAGCTCACCAGCTCTTTCAGGAATAGGACGGCCTGCTCCACCTATGTACAGCAACTGCCCGCCCTGCTCCGTGCCAAAGGCTTTCATGCCGCTTCCGTTGACAGCGCCCGCTACGATTCCCTGGGCGCTACCGTAAATCTTTTTTTGGGCGAACCATTCCGGTACGCCTACCTCAATACTGATTCCATAGATAAAAAGATCCTCGATGCCGTTGGCTGGCGACGGGTTGCCGGCAGTCAGCAGGAGCTGGACCTGGAGCAAACCCGGCAGTTGCAGGAAAAGATACTGGACTACCTGGAGAACAACGGTTATCCGTTTGCCAGGCTCCGGCTGGACAGTATTGTGCTGCAGCAGGATTCCCTCTATGCCCTGCTGATGCTGGACAAAGGTCCCCTGTACCGGATAGACAGTATCCGCAACCAGGGCAGCGCCAGTCTGTCTTCCAATTTCCTGCAGCATTACCTGGGCATTCCCAATGGCAGCATCTTCCGCAAGGATATACTGCAGGGGGTGAGCCGGCGATTGCAGGAACTGCCCTATGTGCAGGAACAGAAACCCTGGGACCTCACCCTGCTGGGCACCGGATCGGTCCTGAACCTATACCTGGCGCCCAAACGCAGCAGCCAGGTGAATGTGCTGGTTGGGTTCTTACCAGATAATACACAAACCGGCTCCAGCAAGCTGCAGGTGACCGGTGAAGCCAATGTGCAATTGAAGAATTCACTGGGCAACGGGGAAAGCATTGGTCTCAACTGGCAGCAGATACAGGTAAAATCGCCCCGCCTTAACCTGGCCTTTCAGCAGCCTTACCTCTTTAACTCGCCCTTTGGTGTGAACGCCAGTTTTGACCTGTTCAAAAAAGATTCCTCCTTTGTCAATATCGGCCTGCTGCTGGGTGTGCAATATGCGGTGAGCGCCAACAAAACAGGCAGTGTGTTCATTCAGAATACCCAGTCTAACCTGCTTACGGTAGATACGGTGACGGTCAAGAGCCAGCGGGCCCTGCCGGCAGAAGCAGATGTGCGGGCTGTGAACCTGGGCGTCAACTATGAGTGGGCCAACACGGATTACCGCTTCAATCCGCGTAAGGGCAATGAACTGCTGATCAGCGCTGCTGCCGGCACCAGGAATATCAAGAAAAACAACGTGATCGTCAAGCTGGTGGATGCCGGAGATCCTGCATTTGACTTCAACAGCCTCTATGATACACTGGAACTGCGTTCCTACCAGTTCCGGGTTAAACTGGTGGCGGCACATTATTTCCAGCTCACACGGGTATCCACGCTGAAGCTGGGCGTGAATGGCGGCTGGTTTGAGAGCCCGAATATTTTCCGGAATGAATTGTTTCAGATAGGTGGTTATAAGCTGCTGCGTGGGTTTGATGAAGAAAGTATCTATGCGTCACAATATGCGGTGGGCACGGCGGAATACCGGTACCTGCTGGGGATGAACTCCTTTCTGTTTGCTTTCACGGATTTTGGCTGGGCGAAGTCTTCTTCAGGCGCCGTGCGGCTCAGCAATACCTACCTGGGAGCGGGTATCGGGATGGCTTTTGAAACCAAAGCGGGCATCTTCAATATATCCTATGCAGCGGGTAAAAGAGATGATGCCAAATTCAATCTCCGGCAGTCCAAGATCCACCTGGGGTACGTGAATTACTTTTAGCAAGTCGATTTTCTGTCTATTTTTGTGCCCGAGTAGTGCTGATCCGGAAGCAGCTGTACATCCAACTGACAATAAACATTGTGAAAAAGATCCTTTCCCTCTTTTGCTGTTTACTTTTTATACATGGGCTGGTCCTTGCACAGGCGGGGGCGGATACCACACATCGTAACAGGGATACCGCCCCGGCCAGGCCGGCGGTCAGCGCGGTGCAGGATACTCCCCGCCGGGCGCCTGCAGTAAGAAGGGATACCGGGCAACGAACGCAGCCGGTTGCGCCTCCCCGTACGGCGCCGGCAAGGCCGGTCACTGACAGTACGCTGAGGGGTACGGGGCAGCCCGGGGCCGACAGCCTCCTGCAACAGCGGGATAGCCTGGCCACTGACAGCAGCCGGCAACTGGTGGACACACCCGTGGTGCGGGTAGCCAGCCAGGCCCTGATCAAGGCCACGCGGGAATTCCAGGCGGCATTACGGGAACATCCCTATTACAATTTCTTTGGCCGACCCATCATTATGCCCATGCAAATCCGGCAGCCGGAAGACCAGGACACCCTGTTCTATTTCCTGGCCGGACTGGTGTTCTTTTTCGGGCTTATCAAAGTACTGTTCAGCAAATACGTGGACAATATCATGACCCTGTTCTTCAGGGTCACCATGCGGCAGCAACAGCTCCGCGACCAGATGCTGCAAACGCCCGTGGCCAGCATCCTGCTCAACCTGCTGTATTTCCTGGCGGGAGGACTCTTCCTGGCCTTTATTGCCCGGTACTACAACCTGGCGCCGGAAGGCAATCTCTGGCTGCTGGCCGGCGCCTGCAGCGGCGTCCTGCTGATCATTTACCTGGGCAAATACCTCCTGCTGAAGATCATGGGCTGGATCTTCAATGTCAGGGCTGCAACCGATACCTACATTTTTATCGTCTTCCTCGTGAATAAAATGATCGGCATCGCTTTATTGCCCATTCTCGTGATGTTGGCTTTTCCGTACCCCGGGTTTTATGCTGTAATAGTGACCCTCGCCTTCATTATGCTGGCTATATTCCTGGGATACAGATGTATAATCTCTTATAAGCCAATACGGAATGAAATTAAAGTCAGTCGTTTCCATTTTTTTCTCTACCTTTGCGCCTTCGAAATAGCACCCCTATTGCTGATTTACAAGGTGTTATTGATTTTTGTGGAAAGAAGTTATTAATTTTGCAAAATCCATACGTAGCAGATATGGTAAAAAACGGGGTTAAAAACGCAACCAGTGACAGTTCGATCAGGAAGATCCTGATTACCCAACCTAAACCGGAGACCGATAAATCGCCGTATTTCGAATTGGCAAGGAAGTACAGTGTTTTATTGGAATTTCATCCGTTTATTAAGGTTGAGGGAATTGCTGCCAAAGACTTTCGCAAGCAGAAGATTGAGATCAGCAACTACACAGCTGTAATTTTCACCAGTCGTAATGCTATCGATCATTTCTTTCGCATCTGCGAGGAAATGAAGGTCAGTGTTTCACAGGACACCAAGTACTTCTGTATTACAGAAGCTGTGGCGCTGTATCTTCAGAAATTCATCCTTTACCGCAAACGCAAAGTGTTCTATGGCGCTGATGGCACCAACAAGAGCGTATTTGACGTGATCAACAAGCACAAGGAGAATGAGAAGTTCCTGTATCCCATTTCGGAGAACCAGCAGGATAATGAGATCGTGAACTGGCTCAAGAACAACCGCTGTGAATTTGCCACGCCTTATATGTACCAGACCATCAGCAATGATGCGCGTGAACTGTTGGGGCAGCAAAGCTTTGATATCATCTGTTTCTTTACGCCCAGCGGCGTCAAGAGCCTGTTTGATAACTGTCCCAAGTTCCAGCAGAACGGTACCCGTATCGGCGCATTTGGTAGCAATACCGGGCGTGCGGTGGAAGAGGCCGGTCTGACCCTGGACATCAAGGCGCCGCAACCTTCCGCACCTTCCATGGTAGCGGCCCTGGAGCAGTACCTGTCCACCATTCTCAAGAAAAAATAGGCAGCAGTTCCTGCTGTCCAACCATAGACTGAGCAGTGCAGCACGGATAGTATCCGGATGTGCTGCTCAATTTTTTCATGCCTGCTGCCCGGCATATGCTTTTAATCAGTAGTTTTAAAAGCAATCCTACTATGGCGGCACATACCAACAGACTGATAAAGGAAACGAGTCCGTACCTCCTCCAGCATGCCCATAATCCGGTAGACTGGTATCCCTGGGGGCCGGAAGCGCTGGAAAGGGCAAGGACAGAAAGCAAGCCCATCCTGGTGAGCATTGGCTATGCAGCCTGCCACTGGTGTCATGTAATGGAGCGGGAAAGCTTTGAAGATGAAGCCACCGCACAATTTATGAACGCCCATTTCGTGAACATCAAGATTGACCGGGAAGAGCGGCCGGACCTGGACCATATCTATATGGACGCGGTACAGGCCATGACGGGCAGCGGCGGCTGGCCCCTCAATGTTTTCCTGACGCCCGCGGGCAAACCCTTTTATGGAGGCACTTATTTCCCGCCGCAGCCGGTCTATAACCGCCCCTCCTGGCTGGATGTGCTGTCCAGTATTTCCAAAGCTTTCCACGAAAAAAGGACCGAGATAGAGGCGCAGGCGGAGCAACTGACCAGTCACCTGGTGCAATCCAATGGATTTGGCGTGCAGGCGGCCGCCGGGATTACGGACCTTTCCTTTCCCCAAACCCTGCCTGACGGGATGTTCACCAATATTATGCAGTCGGCCGATAAAGCCGAAGGCGGCTTTGGCCGGGCGCCTAAATTTCCCCAGACCTTCACCATCCGGTTCCTGCTGCACTATTATTACCACACTAAAAATGAGGAAGCCCTGCAACAGGCGGAGCTCAGCCTGGATAAAATGATTGCCGGCGGTATCTATGACCAGGCCGGTGGCGGCTTTTCGCGGTACAGCGTGGATGCGGAATGGCTGGCCCCGCACTTTGAAAAAATGCTGTATGACAACGCCCTGCTGGTATCCGTACTGGCGGAAGCCTATGCGCTTACCGGGCGGCCGCATTACCGGAAGACCATTGAGCAGTCCCTGGCCTTCGTGGAGCGGGAGCTGCTATCGCCCGAAGCTGGCTTTTACGCCGCCCTGGATGCGGACAGCGAAGGGGTGGAAGGGAAGTTCTATGTCTGGGAGAAGGAGGAAGTGACGGCCCTGCTGGGCAATGAGGCGGAGACCTTCTGCCGGCTCTATGATGTAACGGAAGCGGGTAACTGGGAACACAGGAATATCCTGCGGCAACATGGCTCATTTGAGGAAGTGGCGAAGGAGCTGGGTATTTCGGTTGCCGCCCTGCGTGAGCGGATGGACAGCTGCCTGGAAAAATTACTGCGGCATCGTGAAACCCGCATCCGGCCGGGGCTGGACGATAAGCAGCTGCTGAGCTGGAATGCGCTGATGACCACCGCTTACTGTAAGGCGTATGCGGCTACAGGCATTGATAATTATCAACAGGTGGCGGTGCGCAACATGGATTTTTTACTGGCAAAATTCCGTTCTGCCGAAGGGGATTTTCACCATACCTATAAGGCGGGGGAGGCCCGGTATCCCGCCTTCCTGGATGATTATGCCGCCCTGATAGAGGCGCTGATCCATCTCCAGGAAATAACGGCCAATACGGCCTACCTGGAGCTGGCCCGGGAGCTGACGCGGCTGGTGGAAGACCGGTTCAGTGAGCCGGAAACAGGATTTTTCTTCTTTACCCCCACCGGACAGCCCGATATTATCGTACGTAAGAAGGAAGTATATGATGGAGCCGTGCCTTCGGGCAATGCCCAGATGGCGTATAACCTGTATTACCTGGGATTGGTGTTTGATGCGCCGGCCTGGCGGGAGCGGGCTTTGCGGATGTGCAAGGCTATGGAGCAGGTGGCGGGCAGGTACCCTACCTCATTTGGGGTATGGGCCGCCCTGATACAGGGATTCAGCCGGGGAATCCCCGAGATTGCTATAGTTGGCGGGAATTTTGCAAGGATTCTTAGAGATTTTTTAACACAGTTCCTTCCTCTCCGGATCCTGCAGGCAGCCGCCCGTGAAAACGATGGGTTTCCATTGCTGGCCGGGAAACCTTATACCGATGCTGCACAGCTTTTCCTTTGCCGGGAATATGCTTGCCAAAAACCTGTAAATGAAGTAGTTGCGCTAATGAAAATGCTGAGTGTTGTGTAAAACTTAATTCTATTGCAGATACAATAATCCGGTCTTCGGTACCGTTTTAAATGAAGCCCATTGATGTATTGCGGTTTTTTTACAATAAATTCCAAACTTGCGATGAAGTCGGTAAAACTAAAACATTATTTTTGCCCAATACCCTTTAATATGATGAAAATGAAAAACCTATCCGTTTTAACCGCCCTGCTGGTGATGTTGATTGCCACTGTCGGTTGCGGCAAAATAGGAGGCAAGTCGAAAGGACTGCCGAACGACGGCCAACTGCATGGCGTTGCCCCGGCAGCAAGGTATAACCTCACCAAGCCCTATGGCATGTTGTATGTACCGCCTGGCACTTTTCACATGGGGCCCAGTGACGAGGACGTTAACTACAGTTATAGCGCAAGGAACAAGCAGGTATCTATCAATGGCTTCTGGATGGATGCTACTGAGATCACCAATAACGAGTACCGCCAGTTCGTGAACTGGGTGCGTGACTCTACGGCTGCTGTTCTGCTGCAATACGGAAAAGACCAGGATGGTGTTTTCGTGATCGACTGGGCAAAAGCAAAAACCATCAAATGGGGTGATAAGGCTACAATTGAGAAGATTGACCAGATGATGCTTTCTCCCGAGAACAGGGTCTTTGGTAAAAAAGAGATCGATCCCAATAAGATCGTTTACCATTCCGAGGTGTTTGACCTGCCTGAAGCTGCTAAAAGGATCAACATTGACAAACCCCGTTCACAGTTCATCCGCAAAAGTGATGTGAAGATCTACCCGGATACCCTGATCTGGATCCGTGACTTCGCCTACTCGTATAACGAGCCCATGACCAAACGTTATTTCTCCCACCCCGCATATGGCAACTACCCTGTAGTAGGTGTGAACTGGAACCAGGCCACCGCCTTCTGCGAATGGAGAACACATATTCTTAATACCTACCTGGATAAGCAAAAGAAACCCAACGAATCCGACTTCCGCCTGCCTACAGAAGCTGAATGGGAATACGCAGCGCGCGGCGGCCGTTCACAATCCATGTACCCCTGGGGTAACTATTACCTGAGGAATAAGAAAGGCTGCTTACTGGCCAACTTCAAACCCGGTCGTGGTAACTATCCCGAGGATGGAGCTTTCTATACTGCCCGCGCCGATGCCTACTGGCCCAATGATTTTGGTCTGTATTGCATGGCAGGTAACGTATCTGAGTGGACATCCTCCCTGTTCTACGAAGGAGCTTATAACTTCCAGCACGACATGAACCCTGATATTCGCCACAATACCCAGGCTTCAGATCCGCCCCGCATGAAACGCAAGGTGATCCGTGGTGGCAGCTGGAAAGATGTTGGCCACTACCTGCAAACCAGTACACGCAATTACGAGTACATGGATACTGCCAAGGCTTATATTGGCTTCCGTTGCGTAATTGACTTACCTGCTACGCAGAGCAAACGTTAAAATTCTGCCAAGCGTAAAATTTTGACTGCTGAACCGCCGTTATTGAGTGCTTGATCTTTTACAAGAATCAAAATAGATCTGTATTCCCTAACCCTGAAAATCCGTTTCAAAACCTTTTAAATTAACAACTATGGCTGGAGTTTCTAAATCAACAGAACGTATTGTAAACATTATAGTATGTATGGGCGCCGCTATCGTAATCTTCGGTGCCTGGCAGAAGATCACACACAAATCCATGGCTGACTTCTTCCTGACAGCAGGTCTGATCACAGAAGCCGTCATTTTTGTAGTGTATGCATTCCTGCCGCCTCCCGGTTCCGAAATGCACGCTATTGCTGAAGCCCTGCCGAAACTGGCTGGTAATGCTGGCGGTCCTTCCGGTAACCCCGCCCTGAAAGAAATGGACAAAATGCTCCAGGAAGCTGATATCACCCCTGCTAACCTGAAAGGTCTGAGCGACGGGTTCAGGAAACTGGGCGCTTCCGTTAATAATATTGCCGATGTATCTGATGTGGTAAAATCCACCAGCGAGTATTCTGCCAAGACCAAGGAAGCCACACAGGCCCTGGAGACTATGAAGAATGCTTACACTGGCGCCGCCACTACCATTGGCCATTTCAATTCCGCTGCTGACAGCACCAAACAATTCCATGAGCAGGTTCAGGTGTTGACTAAGAACCTCGGTTCGCTGAACGCGATCTATGAACTGGAATTACAGGATACCAATAACCACCTGAAAGCAATGAACAGCTTCTATGGTAACCTGGTACAGGCTTCCCAGACCATGCAGGGCAGTGTTGATGATGCCAAGAAAGCACATGAGCAGATCGCCAAACTGGCTGGTAACCTGAGCAGCCTGAACACTGTTTACGGTAACATGCTTAACGCCATGCAGGGCCGCTAAACCGGGACAGCTCCAGTAATCCTGTACCCATCATTAGTCAACCAAACAGTTTAACAGAAAAACCTAACCTCCATGGCTTTACCTAAAGAGCCCAGGCAGAAGATGATCAATATGATGTACCTGGTGCTGACAGCAATGTTGGCGCTCAACGTATCAGCAGAGGTGATCAATGCCTTCGAAACGGTTAATACCAGTATTACTACTTCCAATGCCATCATTGAAGGCAAGAATGAGGATACCTATAAATCTTTTGCATCCAAGCTGAATGAACCTCAGACCAAGGCCAAGGCCGAGATCTGGGCGCCCAAAGCAATGCAGGCCAAAAAGCTGGCCGACGATATGTTCGCTTCCATTGAGTCCCTCAAAAAGCAGCTTGTTGAAGCTGCCGGAACCCACGAAGAGGGAGAAGGCGTAAAGAAGATGAATGCTGAAGAACTCAATGCCGCTACCAGGCTGTTTGAGAAGGAAAAAAAGGGAGATACCCTTTATTCGCAGCTGACCAGCTTCAGAAAAGATATTATCAGTGTGCTGGACCCTGCTCAGTTTGCCGGTAACCCGGAACTGCAGAAAACACTGACCAGCGCTATTGCCACTTTTAACAAGAACCTGCCCATCGATCTTACAGTTCCCAAATCCACAACGGGTAATAAGTATGAGAACAATGGCGAAGGGTGGACCCTGAGTAATTTCCACATGACCCCGGCCATTGCCGCTATGACCATTCTCAGCAAACTGCAGAATGACGTGCGGAACTCTGAGTCCCAGATCGTGGATTACTGCCACCAGCAGATCGGCGCTGTACAGGTAGTATATGACGAATTTGAAGCCATTGCCCAGGCCAGCCGTTCTTACGCCATGCCTGGTGAAGAGATCCAGATCACGGCCGGTGTAGGCGCCTTCAGCGCTGCCGCCAAACCGGATATCTTTATCAACGGCCAATTGATCCCGCTGACCGGTGGTAAGGCCATCTCCAAGATCACTGCCAGCGGCGCCGGCGATAAAACCATCGCTGTCAAGATCCGTTACACCAAACCGGATGGCACAGTAGCTGAAAAAGATGAAGTGGTGAAGTATACTGTAGGTACGCCTTCCGGTGCTTCCGTGTTCCTCCAGAAAATGAACGTATTGTATATTGGCGTGGACAACCCGCTCACCATCTCCGGTGGTAGCGTGGGCGCTGAAAAAGTTAAAGTATCCATTGGCAACGGTACCATTGAGCGTACCGGCGGCGATAACTATGTGGCCAGGCCCAAAAGCCCCGGTGAAACTACTATCAACGTGAACGCTGATGGTAAGAACTTCCCCTTCGCCATGCGGATCAAATACCTGCCCAATCCTGCTGCTTTTGTAGGCGCCAAGAAAGGCGGTAATATTTCTTCTGCAGAGTTCAAGGCTATTGCCTCCGTGCTTGCCAAACTGGAAGATTCCGATTTCCAGGCGCCCTTCCAGGTGCAGAGCTTTAAGATCGGTGCTATAGGCGGACCTATCCAGCTGTACGCCGATGCCACCAATACCGGCCCCCGTTTCAATGGTCAGGCACTGCAACTGCTGCAGCGCCTCGGCCCCGGCAGCCAGGTATTCATTGAAGAGATCACTGTACAGGGTCCCGATGGTAAGCCCAGGGTGATCCCGCCGATGAAGTTTTCTTTGAAGTAAACAATTTAAACAGGGAATAATGAAGACGCGTATTATCAGATTGTGTTTGCTGCTCACTGTGCTGGCATTTGCCGGTTACTCGGCCGATGCACAGACCAAGCCGAACCGCAAAAAAACTGTTCGCAAAACCACCACACCTAAAGGTGGCAGTAGCAACAGGACGGACAACACAGCCAATCCGGCCGCAATGGCTCCGCCAAAGGATACGGTAAAACCGGCGCCCCCGGAAGTGGATATCCAGATCGCTCCGGTGAAAACATCACTCCGGAACGACAATGCCATTGACCGTAACCTGGTAAAGGACCGGACACCACTGGCCTACGAGCACCTGCGTGAAGATGATGCGGCTTACATTCAACGTATATGGAGAGAGATCGACGTACACGAAAAAATGAACCTGCCCTTCGTATATAAGGCAGATGGCGACCTGGGCAACCAGCGCTTCATTATGATCCTGCTCAACGCTATTAAGAACGATAGCATCACGGCTTTCTCGCCCGTTGATGACCGTTTTACCACACCGATCACTTTCAAGGAGATCTCGGTTGGGCTGGTAGGTCAGCCTCAACCTATCCAGATCCCAGACCTGGTAAACGATGTGGACGGCAGCAAAGGCCTGATGAAAGATACTATCATTGTCCAGGAGTTCAACCCGGACAATGTAGAACGGTTCTGGATCAAAGAAGATGTGGTATTCGATAAAGAAGCTTCCCGCATGTTCACCAGGATCCTGGGTATTGCGCCGCTGAAGACCATCTTAAATGAAGACGGCTCCTTCCGCGCGGTGACCCCCATCTTCTGGGTGTACTATCCTGACCTGCGCGCCACCTTTGCCAAGTATGATGTGTATAACGGACGCAACTATGGTGCAAGGATGAGCTGGGAAGAACTGTTCGAAAGCCGGATGTTCTCCAGCCGTATCATTAAATCTACCATCAACAACCCGAACGACCTGTTCATTCAGAGTTATGTGAAGGATGAGATCCTGGCGCTCCTGGAAGGAGAGAACGTCAAGGAGAAGATCTTCAACTACGAACAGGACCTCTGGTCATACTGATCCCTGAAATCATTGTTTAAAAAAGGCATCGTATTTATACGATGCCTTTCTTTTTTCTCCGCAAACCTTATAACCTATTAAGACTGAAGGAGATTCTGGCTGATTTTAAGAATATTTTTTACAAAATACCCAATACCGGGTATTGTTTTCTGGTGCCGATTCATTATTTTTACACTGGTTTTTCATAGGATATTGGATTTTAAAAACGGGGCTGGATGTCTATCCGGGCCCCTTATTTTTTTAAGGACCTTTATGCTCCATCGGGATTCGTAGTTTTACTATCCTCTTCTGTTCCCGGTCTATGGAAATAGTCCCATACCAACCTTGCTTTGGAAGCGCCTAATAACTTACTCAGTTCTTCTTCCGGAACCTCCCTTACTTTTTTGACGGAACGGTATGTTTTCAACAGTTGATCAGCTGTGTTCTTACCAATGCCTTTGATCTGTTCCAGTTCATTTTTGAATGTGCCCTGGCTTCTTTTCTTGCGGTGAAAAGTGATACCAAAACGGTGCACCTCATCACGGATCCTGCGGATCAGTTTCAGGGACTCGCTGTTATAAGGGAGCTTGAGTGATTCCTGATCGCCGGGAAAGAACAGTTCTTCTTCGTTCTTGGCCAGGCCTACAACGGTCATGCTTCCCTGCAGACCCAATGCAATGATGCTTTCCAAAGCCGCGCCCAGCTGGCCTTTGCCGCCGTCAATGATCACCAGCTGTGGGAGGGGCTGCTGTTCATCCAGCAATCTTTTATAACGCCGGTGTACCACTTCTTTCATGGTGGCAAAATCATTGATACCCTGCACGGTCTTTACATTGAAATGCCGGTAATCCTTTTTGCTGGGTATGCCATCCCTGAAGCAGACCATGGCGGAAACAGGATAACTGCCCTGGAAATTGGAGTTATCGAAACATTCAATATGCACGGGCGCTTCGGACAGCTGCAGGTCTTCCTGCAACTGGTACAGCACTTTCTTCTTCTCCATATCATCGCGGCCTTCCAGTTTCAGGATCTTCTTTTTATAGATCTCCTCGCGGAAATAGTTGACATTCTTTTCAGACAGCTCCAGCAGTTTTTTCTTATCGCCGCCCCTGGGCACAGTGATCAGCACATCGGCTTCGGCATACTCTATCGGGAAGGGTACCACGATCTCCGGCGAGCCGCTTTTGAACGTGTCCCGCAGCTGAGCGATGGCAAAGGCCAGGACCTCCTCATCCGGCTCGTCCAGGTGGGTCTCCACCTGGGAAGTATGGGTCTGCACAATGGTGCCGTTCTGCACCATCAGGTAGTTCACATAGGCTATATCATTATCGCGCAGGAGGGAGAATACATCCGCATTGGTGAGGCGGTTGGTGACAATCACGGAGCGGGCCTGGTATAGTTCCAGGTGTTCTATTTTCTTACGGATCACTTCTGCCTGCTCAAAGGCCAGGTGTTCCGCCGCTTCCCGCATATCCTGCTTAAAATGCTGGATCACGGGCTGCAGGTTACCTTTGAGGATGTTCTTCAGTTGCAGGAGGCCGTCCTGGTATTCTTCGGCTGTCTGCAGCCCTTCACAGGGGCCTTTACAGTTACCGAGATGATATTCCAGGCAGACCTTGAACTTGCCTTTTTTGATGTTCTGATCGCTCAGGTTGAGCTTGCAGGTGCGGAGCTGTATATTGGTTCGTACAAAATCCAATAACTCTCTTACTTTGGCCACGGAGGTGAAAGGTCCCAGGTATTCCGAGCCGTCGGCAATTTTGCTGCGGGTGAGGAATACGCGGGGAAAGGGTTCTTTCTTGAGTACAATGAAGGGGTAGGTCTTATCATCCTTCAGGTTGATATTAAAACGTGGCTGGAACTGTTTGATCAGGGAGTTCTCCAGCAGGAAAGCATCCTGCTCGGAGTCCACGATGGTGAAATCGATCCGCTTGATGCGCTGCACCAGTTCATGGGTCTTGTAGGAGGTGAAGGTCTTGACAAAATAAGAGCTCACGCGTTTGCGCAGGCTCTTGGCCTTGCCAACATAGAGCAGCTCCTGCTGGGCATCATAATATTTATAAATACCCGGGTTGACCGGGATGGTATGTGCTATCTGCTGAAACTCCTGCGCTGTCATAGATCGGCAAATTTACGAAGAACCGGCGGGGCAGGGGCATATTTGAAAAAGGGCTGTTGCTCTTAGTCTGCAAAGTGAAAAGGGTCCCAGATCAGTTTCTCCTGCGTTACCACGGACGTTTCCGGTCCGGTATAGCGGATGGTCAGGATACTGCAGGACTGGTGCATTTTCCAGGTCAGCTTCTGCTGTACGGACTGACCCTGGTCGCGGAAGGCTTTCTCCATATAAATGGTCTCTACCTGGTCAATGGTCAGGGAGGGGACTATATAGACCACCACCTTACGCAGGGTTTCCGCGGTATCCCTGGCCGTATAGATAAAATTCAGGAGCCTTGTGGTCTCATCCATCAGCGATACTTCTTCAAAGGTCCGGGCAAAGCGGGCGGAGTCCAGTACTTCCGGCAGGAAGGCGTTGATCTTTTCCCTGAACTGCTGCGGGCTGACATAACCGGAATCCTTGCGGCCGGCCAGGTCTGTTTTCCGGAGGATGGCGCCGGCAAAGGAGTCCACCAGGCGGACATCGCCGAGGATAAAATCGCGGACCGGCAGGTAGGAGCCGGCGGCAACGGCGGAATCAGGCGAAGGCTGTTCTGCGTGTTGGGGATGGGGCGTTTTGTTTTTACAGGCCAGCAGGGCCAGCAGGAGAATGGCGGCAGGTAAAATCTTCAGGTACATGGGCTGGTTAGCGGAGCGTTTTGGTGACGCCGATCTTGATGCCATATTCCATCAGGTATTCGCGGATGGGATATTCCTTAACATAGCTGGAAAAAAGCTGGTAGCGGAACTGGGGACCTGCCTGCCAGGTGATATCGCCTGTTTTGTAGGTCACAAAGATCTCCGCACCGGTATTCATGTTCCAGCGCCTGATGAGGGAAGGCTCTTTTGTATAATTCTTGTAATCGGTAGTAATCAGGTAAGTGTTCCTGTTGAGCAGGTAAGTAGGCTGGATGGTGCCGGCCACATTAAGCTGCAGTTTTTCGCCGCCCAGGACGCGGAGTTCGATGCCCACCGGGGTGGAGAGCTGGAAATACTGGTTGCGCAGTTCAGCGGCCTTATCGCCCCCGAAATTACGCAGCCTGGTATAGCTGGTCAGGGAGTCCGGCGTATGGCGGCCATTGGCATTGTCGAGGGCAATGGTAGCCTGCTCGGCGGTATACGAGGTGAACGCCTGTATATCGTAGCGGGAATAGTTGAACTGGAGGCCTGCGCGCAGCCGGATGCTCTTGGTGGCGGCCAGGTAGAAATGGCTGCCTGCTTCAAAGCCGAGGGCGGGTTTATGGCTGACGAGGTTATCCGGGTTGCCTACCAGGTTGGCGGCAATAGGCAGGTTCCTGATATTGGATTCCCCGCTTCCTTTGCTGCCCGCCAGTTTGCGGTAGTTCATGGTGGGGGAGAAGGCCAGCTGCCAGCTGAAACGGCGTATAGGCTGCGGGGTCAGCTCGTAAACGGCTTTTTCCTGGAGCCAGTTGATCCGTTGCCTGTCTTCCTGCTGGCCGGCATCTGCCAGGGCATCAGTATGGTCAGGTGCAGGGGTCAGGTTATTTGCTTTGACCGGTGAAGCGGGCTGGATGCTCATCCGGGGCTGGGGCAGTGAATGTTTTACAAAACTGCCTTCCAGGGCGTCAGCGCCGGCTGTTGCGGGCCGGCCGGGCCGGAGCAGACCGGGCAGCTCGCGGGAAACAATGTCGGCGGGCGGTTCGGTGGCGTCTGCGGCTGCGTTATCCGTAACAGGAACGGAGGCGGTCAGGCCGGCAGTCTCCATATCTTCGGAACTGAAGTCCTGATCTGGCAGCAGGCTGGCCAGGAAATTCCGGGCGTCGGCTGACTGTGCAGCAGGTTGTTGTTCTTTACTGTTGCGTGTGGGCGTATTGAAAGGCACTACCAGTCCGGTATTGGACGGGTACTGTTCTTTGATAGTGGGAGAAGTGGGATTGGAAGCGGGCTGAATGGATTCTGCTGTTTTGCGGCCGGAGGGCACCATCAGTTCCATCATCATGTAGTAACCCATACCTACCAGGAAGGCCAGGAATCCACCCCAGTACCATTTGCGGCGGGTATGCAAGGCGCGGTCGATCCCTTTCCAGACGTTCTCGGAAGGAAACATTTTATATTGGTCAGCCTTCTGCTTGATCAGTTCTTCAAAATCGTCATTATAAAAACCGCGCTCCATAATTTGGTAATGTTTGTACGGGTTAGTTTTCTCAGGATTGGATATATATGGATCTGGATCAGTGACCGCTGGCTATTCCCAGCCAGGTGATCTTTTCTTTCGGTTTTTGGATGATTTTCTTTTTTACCAATATTTCTTCCAGCATTTGCTTAGCGCGCGTATACTGCGAACGGCTGGTGCTTTCCTCAATGTCCAACATCCCTGCGATCTCCTTGTGCGAATAGCCTTCGATAGCATAAAGGTTTAATACGGTGCGGTAACCGATAGGCAGCAGGCGGATGCATTCCACTACCTGTTTTGCCTGTACGATGGAGGGAACGGATTCCTCTCTGACCTGTACCGTGGTAGCATGGATAATATCCACGCTTTCATTGAATTTCTTGTTCTTCTTCAGGTGGTTGATGCAGGTGTGAACCATGATGCGGCGTATCCAGCCTTCAAATGCACCTTTGTTCTGGAAGGTATGTATCTGGGAGAATACTTTAATAAACCCTTCCTGCAACATATCTTCTGCATCTTCCCGTTTGTGGGCAAACCGATAACAAACAGACAGCATCTTGGGGCTATACCGCTGGTAAAGCTCCCGCTGGGCAGTCGTGTTGTTACGTAAACAGCCTTGAAGTATGGCTTCTTCGGTCATAATAACCGTTTGGTTGCCCTGTAATTTAGACAAATTTTGGCAGTAAAAGCTGCGCCGCCGCTAAAAAATCAGCGGAAAGCGCGGCTTTTTTCCAGTTATTTTCCGGCCATATTTCCGGGGAAACCCCGATTCCTATCCCTGCACCAGCACTTCGCCGGTCATTTCTGCCGGGATGGGCAGGCCCATCATGGTCAGGATGCTGGGGGCGATATCTCCCAGTTTACCGGGTTTTACGGCGCCTTTCCATTCGGCATCGATCACAAAAAGGGGAACAGGATTGAGGGAGTGGGCGGTATTGGGGCTACCATCTGAGTTGACCATGAAATCAGCGTTGCCATGGTCAGCTGTGAGGAAAACGGTATAGCCATGCGCTACGGCGGCGGTTACCACGCGTTCCACACATTTGTCCACTGTTTCTGCTGCTTTGACCACTGCCGGCCAGACGCCGGTATGGCCCACCATATCGGTATTGGCAAAGTTGAGGCAGATGAAATCAGCGGATTCGTTCTCGATCTCGGGCACAATGGCATCGGCCAGGTCATTGGCGCTCATTTCGGGCTGGAGATCGTAGGTAGCTACTTTAGGAGAAGGTTTCATGATGCGGGTCTCGCCTTCAAAAGGCACTTCGCGCCCGCCGCTGAAGAAGAAAGTAACGTGCGGATATTTTTCTGTCTCGGCAATGCGGATCTGTTTTTTGCCGTTGGCGGCCAGCACTTCACCGAGGGTATTGTTCAGGTTATCGTTCTCAAATACTACCGATACGTTCTTGAAGGTCTTGTCGTACTCGGTGATGGTGGTATAGTTCAGGGACAGCTTCTTCATCTGCTGATCGGGGAAGTCTGTCTGTGTGAGTACTTCCGTGATCTCACGGCAACGGTCAGTGCGGAAATTGAAGCAGATGGCTACATCGCCGTCCTGGATAGCCGCCAGGGGTTGCTGATCAGGTCCCAGGATCACGGTGGGTTTGATGAACTCATCCGTTATATTATGGGAGTAAGCCTGCTGAACAGCGGAGATGCCGTCGGCGGCTGTTTCGCCCACGCCATTCACCAGGGCGTCATAGGCCAGCTTCACCCTTTCCCAGCGTTTGTCGCGGTCCATAGCATAATAGCGGCCGCTGACGGTAGCGATCTGGCCAACTTTGGCGCTGTCCAGGTGCTGCTGCAGCTCGGTGATAAAGCCGAGTCCGCTCTTGGGATCAGTATCACGGCCATCCGTAAAGGCATGGATATACACTTTGCTCAGTCCTTCCTGGGCGCAGAGGGATACCAGTGCTTTCAGGTGGTTGATATGGGAGTGAACGCCGCCGTTGCTGACGAGGCCCAGCAGGTGGAGTGGTTTATTATTGGCTTTGGCAGCACGGATGCTGTTGAGCAGTACTTCGTTTTTTGCGAGCGAGCCGTCACGAACGGCAACATTGATACGTTGAAGTTCCTGGTACACAATACGGCCGGCGCCGAGGTTGAGGTGACCCACTTCACTGTTGCCCATCTGGCCGTCGGGTAATCCTACCAGTTCGCCGCAGGTGATCAGGGTTGTATTCGGGTATTTAGCATAGAGAGAGCTGACAAAGGGTACGTTGGCATGCTGAATGGCATCGGCTGATGCAACTTTGCCAAGTCCCCAGCCGTCCATAATAACCAGTATTGCTTTTTTCGATTTCATAACGAAATGATTGTGTTAGATTTGTTCTTTAGCCATCGCAAAGGTAAGATTAGTAGGGGTGAAAAATACATGACCAAAATCCTTCTGCCGGTTGATCCTGAAAAGCGGCCTTTCATGCAGCTGGGGTTCTATTTTTAATGTCTTGTTAATTTGGCATGTTTTTAGCCAGCTTATTACAGAATAAAACAATGTGATTTATGAAAAAGTATCTGGGATTGGCGACCATCGCCCTTTCGCTCTTCCTGGTATCCTTTGCGCCGTTCATTACCATTGATGATGTAGTGACAGCCATGCGCGGCGGGAATGCCTCCCAGCTGTCCAAGTATTTTGACAGCCGGGTTGATATTTCACTGCCTGGCAAGAATGACAACTATAGTAAAAGCCAGGCCGAGATCATCCTCAAGGATTTTTTCACCAGCAACGGGGTTAAGAATTTCCAGGTCAAGCACAAAGGGGAACAGAACGGTTCTCAGTTCTGTATCGGTACCCTGCAGACCAAAAACGGCAATTTCCGCACTAAGTTTTTTATGAAGAAGAAAGGAGACCAGCAGGTAGTGCAGGAAATCGGTTTTGAACAACTAAGCGAGTAACCTACCATTATTCAATTATCTTGAAGACTTCAGCCCGTTGTGTATGCAACGGGCTTTTTGTTTTTGGGACGAACCAGGGGCCGGCCGGCCTGTCAGTCGCCCGTCTTACTGGGGTGTTCCACTCACTCGCCGGAGGCGAGCGACAGAACGCCGCTTTTCTTACCTTTGGCGCATGTTATCTTTTTCTGAACAATTACAATTACTGATCCGCTCCGGGCTCCGCGAGGATATTGGTGATGGGGATCATTCCACGCTCTCCGCCATCCCGCCTGATGCCAAAGGCAAGGCCGTACTCAAGATCAAACAGGACGGCGTCCTGGCCGGCGTGGCAGTGGCGCAGGAGATCTTCCGCTTCAAAGAACCCGTCGCACAGTTCCAGCTCTTCAAAGCAGACGGCGATGCCATGATGGCTGGCGAGACTGCCTTTGAAGTGACCGCTTCCGTTCATACTATCCTCCAGTGCGAAAGACTGGTGCTGAACTGCATGCAGCGCATGAGCGGCATTGCTACCCTTACCCGTCAGTACAGCGATAAGCTGGAAGGCTACCATACCAGGGTCCTGGATACCCGTAAGACCACCCCCAATTTCCGGCTGCTGGAAAAAGAAGCCGTGCGGATCGGCGGCGGGCACAATCATCGTATGGGCCTTTACGATATGATCATGCTCAAGGATAACCATATTGATTATTGCGGTGGACTGGAACAGGCCATTGAAAGGGCCTGGCGTTATGTACAGGATGTCCGGCCGGGACTGAAAATAGAAGTGGAGACCCGCAACCTGGACGAAGTGAAACGGGTCCTGGCCTATGGCAAGGTGGATCGCGTGATGCTGGACAATTTCACCCCTGCACAGCTGCAGGAGGCCATGACGCTGATCAATGGTCAGGTGGAAACGGAAGCCAGCGGCGGTATCAACCTGGAGAATATGGAAGCATATGCCGCTACCGGCGTGGATTATATCAGCGTGGGCGCTTTGATCCACCAGGCAAAGAGCCTGGACCTGAGTTTGAAAGCGGTGCTGGTGTAAACCCGCCGCTTTTCCTGATAGCCGGCTGCTGCCGTTGCCCGGGTGAAGGGAGATGAGCGGCCGGGAAAAATCAAGAAGCCATAAAAAGCCTGTTATGTCAAAAAAGAACAAACCCGATAATAAAGGATTCGTCTACAGCACAGACCCTAACTTCAGCTTCGACAACGACAACCAGTCCGAACAGGATACCCTGCCGCCGGCACAGCAGGCGCTGCGTGTATGGCTCGACAGCAAGCAGCGGGCCGGCAAGCTGGTGACCCTGATCACCGGCTTTACCGGTAAACCGGAAGACCTGGAAGAACTGGGTAAGAAGCTGAAGAATTTCTGCGGCACCGGCGGCGCCGCCAAAGATGGTGAGGTCATCATCCAGGGCGACCAGCGCGACAAAGTGATGATGTACTTTACGAAGAACGGTTATGCCAAAGCGAAGAAAGCCGGCGGATAACTTATTATAAAATAGGGGAGGCCCGCTCAACATTGTTGAGCGGGCCTCCCCTATTTTAACTTGTTACTGGCCCTGTGCCAGGCTATAGGCTTTTTTATCGCCCCACCTATTCAGCAGCTCAGAAGAGCAGATCTTGAAATCGCCGCTCAGGCTCACATAAAGGCCCAGCACATCCTGCTGGTTGAGCGGTGACCCGTCAAGGCTCTCAAAGCGCACATTGTACTGGTTCACCAGGTTGGTATAGATAGAACCGGTGGGCCATACCTGGGTACCCCGGTTGCTGATATTGATCAGGTTGAATTTCACCCCGGCATGACGCTGGCATTTTTTGGCAATCAGGGCAGGCTGCTCCGCACTCTCAATGAAGAGGTCCACTCCTACAATGGTCTCGTTCTCCATTTCCTCGGATACCAGCATCGGGTTCTTGTCCAGCTTGAACATGGTCTGGATGGTGGGCTTGTTGGGCAGCAGTTCCCGGGCGTTGAGGGCCGGCTGCTTACCAAAGTTCCCGATGATAGCCTCCGCAAACTGGGTGGTATTGAGCGCAGTGGTGGACTTATCCCCGAAATCACCGGTGCGGGTACCCTGTTCCAGGGTATAGAGCAGGGCGTTCTCTATCACGGCTGCATTTTCCATCAGGCCCAGGTGACGCAGCATGGCAATGCCGCTCAGCAGCAGGGCGGTGGGGTTGGCAATATTCTTACCGGCAATATCCGGGGCGGTACCGTGTACAGCCTCGAAGATGCAGATATGGTCGCCGATATTGGCAGAAGGTGCAAAGCCCAGGCCGCCTACCAGGCCGGCGCAGAGATCGGACACAATATCGCCCTGCAGGTTGGTGAGCACCACCACATCAAAGGTATCGGGGCGGGTGACCAGCTTCATACAGAGATCGTCCACGATCACGTCATCGGCTTTCAGCTCGGGGTAATCTTTGGCTACTTCGTAAAAACATTCCAGGAACAGGCCATCGGTGATCTTCATGATATTGGCCTTGTGACCGCAGGTGATGCGGCGGGCATTCTTCTGCCTGGCCATCTCAAAGGCGTACTTGATCACCTGGAGGCTGCCGGGGCGGGTAATGAAGCGGCGGCTGAGCGCCACGTCATGGGTGAGCATATGCTCAATCCCGCCATAGGTATCTTCAATATTCTCCCGGACCACGGTCAGGTCAATGGGGATACCGGCCTTGGAGAATACGGTGTCCACGCCGTGGAGGGTCTGGAACACCCTTTTATTGGCGTAGGTATTCCAGGTTTTGCGGGCAGTGACGTTCACACTTTTAACCCCTTTCCCTTTGGGCGTTTCCATGGGGCCTTTGAAAAGTATGCCGAGGTTCTCGATAGTTTGTTGAGCCTCAGGCGTCATGCCATTGGAAAAACCTTTATCGAACACCCATTTACCCATTTCAACCAGCTCATATTCGAGGGGGGCTTTATTGGCTTCAAAGATCCGGAGTACGGCATCCATAATTTCGGGGCCAATACCATCCCCTTTGGCGACAGCTATTTTCATATATGAATTATTAAAAGTATGTTTGAGGGAGAAAAGGTGCGGCGAAATTACTGCCTCCGGGTTGATTTCCCGCCAAATTCTTAGGTAATTCGGGCAGTCAGCCTGTAATTTTAATTACCTTTAAACCTCCAAACCATCGATCATGGTATCGAAAATATCTGAGGGCATTGAGATCAGCGTCGAAACTTTCTACCAGCCGGATTACTCCAACCCCATCTCCGGCGAGTATATGTTTGCCTATCGGATAACGATCGAAAATCACAACAATTTCCCTGTCAAGCTGCACCGCCGTCACTGGTATATTGCCGATAGTAATGGCAGTAACCGGGAAGTAGAGGGAGAAGGTGTAGTGGGCGTACAGCCCATCCTGCAGCCTGCGGAACGCTACCAGTATGTCAGCGGCTGTAACCTGCGCAGTGAAATGGGCAAGATGTATGGCACCTACCTGATGGAGAACCTGCACAACAAACAGCAGTTTGAAGTGAATATCCCCGTATTTGAAATGATCGTTCCTTTCAAGATGAACTGACCAGGTTTAATAGACACTGCCGCGGGAGCAATAACTTTTGGTTCGCCCCCAATCATTGTATTTGTCGGTTATTCATTGAAGCAAGTTTTTTATAAATAAACTGCCCCCGGGGATTATCCTCCGGGGGCAGTTCATTTGTCCTGGCCTGTTCAGGGCCGGGACTATACAAAACGATTATAAGCTCTGTTTTTTCTGCATGCCAATGCGGTATAGCAGAAATCCCATGAGGGCAAAGAACAGGGCGCCCAGCAGGTAGTAGCCGGTTTCACCCAGGGCGCCTGACAGTCCATGCTCAAGGCTTATCTTTTCCAATTGGGTTCTTATACTGCCGTTGGCAAGCAGGAAGGCTACGGTTACCCCTGCCAGAGCGCCACCGGCTACCAGGCCTGTGGCAAAGAGATTACCTTTCTGGAGGTCTTCTTCTTCTGCTGAAAGATGCACTTCTCCTCTTTTCTTTTTCTTGCGATCTACCAGTCCGCGAATGGCGCCACCAATAAAGATGGGCAGGGTAGTGGCCAGTGGCAGGTAAATGCCGATAGCGAAGGAGAGGGCTTTGATGCCACAGAGCTCCATCACGATGGCAATACACGCCCCTACCAGCACATATTGCCAGTCGAGGTTTTGGGATTGGATGCCTTTGATCAGGGTCGCCATCAGGGTACCTTGGGGAGCGGGCAGGCTGGTGGTGCCGATGGCATGGTGAATACCTTCGTTGAGCATGGCTTGCGTAGGTGTATCAAGCACTTTGACGGTCAAACCGATCACGACCGATGAAACGATGGCGCCAATGAACAATGCTATTTGCTGGTACTTGGGTGTGGCGCCCACTATATAACCGGTTTTAAGGTCCTGTGAAGTATTACCTGCGTTGGCTGCTGCAATACAAATGATACCTCCTACCACCAGGGCCATCGGTTCGTAGACCCTGCCGGTCCAGCCTACGGCCAGGAAAACCAGGCAGGTTCCCATGATGGTAGCAATGGTCATACCGCTGATGGGGTTATTGGACGAACCAATAAGGCCCACTATACGGCTTGAAACGGTCACAAAGAAAGCGCCGAAGATCACCACGAGGATACCCAGCAGAAATTTGCTACCGATACTATCGCCGGGGATCTGTGGCAGTATGACCATCAGCAATACGAGTAATGCGCTGCCAATGCCTACAACTTTCAGGGACAGGTCGCGGTCGGTCCTTTCCAACCCTTCCGTTGAACTCCCTGTTTTATTGATGGAGCCGAGGCTTCCTTTAAAAGACGAGATGATGGTAGGGATCGTTTTGAAAAGCATGATGAATCCGCCTGCTGCCACGGCGCCGGCGCCGATCTGGCGCACATAAGCCTGGTAAATGGGCATAGAGAAATCGGCAAAAGTACGTGTTATGGGGTCCCATCCGCCTGAGCCGCCTGCTTTATCCAGCGAACTGAGGTAACCCAGCTTTACCAGTTGGGTGGCGATGGCTTCAGGTGGGACAAGCGTTGCCAGCAGGGGAATGAAGACAAACCAGCACAATACACTTCCCGCTACCAGTATACCTCCGATCTTGGGGCCTACGATATACCCCACGCCCAGGTATTCGGGCGTGATTTCCCCGCTGAGCCTGGCTGAGGGGAAGTACTTATTCGTTTGCCTGGTCATGAAGGTGGGGGCTTCTGCTATCAGGTGGAGTACTTTCTGCAATAGGGCATACACCATAGCTACGCCTACACCTATGAAAGCTGTCCTGGCAAAATCGCCGCCTTTCTCGCCGGCCTTCAGCACAGAGGCGCAGGCGGTCCCTTCAGGGTAGGGCAGGGCGCCATGTTCTTTCACGATGAGGGGCCGGCGGAGCGGGATCATCATGAGTGTACCGAGTATGCCACCAAGTATGGCCAGGATCAGGATGGTGAAATAGTTGAAATAGTCTGCGCTTGCGGGATCACTGAGGAACAGAAAGCCGGGTAGGGTGAATACCACGCCGGCGGCAATGCTCTCGCCTGCACTACCGGTGGTCTGGATGATATTGTTCTCCAGGATGGTAGTCTTCAGGAAGAGTTTGCTCAGGGCGATGGCCATCACCGCAATGGGGATGGAAGCGGAAACGGTGAGGCCCGCTTTCAGCGCCAGGTAAACCGTAGCCGCGCCGAAGATGATGCCGAAGGCAGAGCCTACCAGCACGGATTTCAGGGTGAACTCCGCCATCCTGGTCTCCGGGGCTACAAAAGGTTGGAACTTTTTCTCAGACATATCAGTAGTTGGTTTATTTGCTCTCCTGCGTCATCATCTTTTGCAGCTGTTTGGTGATGCCAAACAGGATCAGGGAAGCCACGCCAGCCATACCCAAAAAGAGGATGAAGAAGTCATAGAGATTGGTCATTTCATAGAACAGGAACCTGGTGGTCTTGCCACTGCCCGGGTAGAGGGCGCTCAGCACACCGGCAAATTTGTTGGCGGCTGCATTGGCCAGGAACCATACGGCCATTAACAGGGAGGCATATTTCAATGGCGCCAGTTTGTTCACGAGGGAAAGGCCGATGGGCGAGAGGCAGAGTTCGCCCCAGGTATGCAGGGCATACATGCCGATCAGCCAGACCATGCTCACTTTCACAGCTCCGGCATCTTTCACGCCAAAGGCGATCCAGAGATAACCAAGGGCCAGGAGGAAAAGACCAATAGCCATTTTGGTAGGCGCAGATGGCTCAAACCTGCCCAGCTTTAACCATAACCAGGCAAACAGCGGTGCAAAGCTGATCACAAAAATGGAGTTGAGCGACTGGAAGTAGCTGGCAGGTACTTCATTCATTTCAATGTTAGCGCCGGGTTCCATGCCCACTTTTATATCGTAATACAGGAGCGCACCAGCAAGGACGATCAACAGTACTTTTACGCCATTCAACAGCGACTTATCATTGAGGGCAAGATTGGTGGTGGCTTTTTTCCAGCACCAGCCCAGCACACCCAGCAAGGCTGCAGAGATGATATACAGGTAATACTTGGGGACTACCCAGCCCAGGAAGCGGTCGGTCTGGCGGTCGGCAAACAGGTTCAGCGAGGCGCCTGCCTGTTCAAAGGCTGACCAGAAAAAGATCACGAAGAAGGCCGTTATAATGATCACCGTGATCTTCTGCTTCTCGATCCGGGTGAGCGATTTATCACTATACAGTACAAAAACGATAAAGAGGAAGGAGGCGATCAGCAGGTAGCTCAGGAAGCTGAATACATTGGCATCCACATACAGAACACCAATAGCCACACCGGAAAACAGCAGGCAGCCCAGGACGATGAGCACAGGATTACTCCAGGCCTTCGGGGCGTTGGGATTGGGATTGCCGAGGGGAACGCCTTCGGGGGAAACAATGTATTTGTCCTGGTAGAGCTTCTGGACCAGGACGCTGATCAGCATACCAATACCAGCCACCAGGAAGGCCCATTTGAAGTCGGCGGGATTACCGGTATCACCGGCCATGCCGCAGAGGAAGGGACCGATGGCGCCACCTACATTGATACCCATATAAAAGATGGTATAGGCCGCATCTGTCCGCCGATCGTTCTTGGGATAGAGCTGGCCAACAAGGGAAGATATATTGGGTTTGAAGAAACCGTTACCGGCAATCATGAAACCGAGGCCCGAGAAGAAAAACATGGTGGAAAGTCCCGGTGCGCTTTCATACAGGGAGCCGCAGAAGAACAGGAGGAACTCCCCGATGGCCATCACCAGGCCACCTACTATAATGGAGCGTTTATTGCCCCAGTACCTGTCGGCAATATAACCGCCAATAAGCGGGGTGAGGTAAACGAGACCGGTATAACTACCGTAGAGATTAGAGGCAAAGGCATCGGAGAAAAGCAGGGCTTTGGTCATGAACAGGATGAGAATGGCTCGCATCCCGTAGTAGTTGAAGCGTTCCCACATTTCTGTCGCAAACAGGATATACAATCCTTTGGGGTGCCCCTTTTGAGGTACTGATTGACTCATAAATTGTTGTTATTTGGGTATTGCACGGTGTTTTTATGCAGTGTTTAAGTAGCGCTTTCCCAGGTGCCTTTGGAATTTTAGCGGCCCAAAATAGCGATAATTCGGGCTTCTCGGCGCATTCCCACAATTAAAATTGTCCAAATCGGCATCGAATCCCGAAATTCGCAGCGTTTAAAACTACCCTTACAACATATGACTATATTACTGATTGGCTCAGGTGGCCGTGAACATGCACTGGCCTGGAAAATGGTTCAAAGTACACAATGTACCCGGCTATTCATTGCTCCCGGTAATGCCGGCACGGGACTGGTAGGCACTAATGTGGCCCTGGATGTTTCCGATCATGCCGCCGTAAAGCAATTTGTGCTGGAGAATACCGTAGGACTGGTAGTGGTAGGCCCGGAAGAGCCGCTGGTAAAGGGTATTGTTGACTATTTCCGGAATGATCCTGCACTGCAGTCTGTACTTATCATTGGCCCCGCGCAGTATGGCGCCCAATTGGAAGGCAGCAAGGCCTTTGCCAAGCAGTTCATGATGCGGCACAATATCCCCACCGCCGCCTACCGCGAATTTGACGCCGCCAGCTTTGAAGAAGGGATGGACTACCTGCGGCAGCACCCGCTGCCCATAGTGCTGAAAGCAGATGGCCTGGCCGCCGGCAAGGGGGTACTCATCTGTCAGTCGAATGAAGAAGCCCTGGCCGAGTTTGAGCTGATGATCCGCCAGAGCAAGTTTGGCGATGCCAGTAAGAAAGTAGTGGTGGAGGAATTCCTGGACGGCATTGAGCTGAGCGTGTTTGCCCTGACGGATGGCAAAGACTATGTGCTGCTGCCCGAGGCCAAGGATTACAAGCGGATCGGGGAAGGGGATACCGGCCTGAATACAGGCGGGATGGGCGCTGTAAGCCCCGTACCTTTTGCGGATGCCAGCTTTATGCAGCAGGTGGAGGAAGAGGTGGTGAAGCCCACCATTACCGGTCTGCACAAGGAAAATATAGATTACAAAGGCTTCGTGTTCTTTGGCCTGATCAAGGTTGGCGGAGCACCGAAGCTGATTGAATACAACTGCCGCATGGGTGATCCGGAAACTGAAGTGGTGATGCCCCGCCTCCGGACGGACCTGGTGGAGCTGTTCAAAGCAGCCGCTTCCGGCCAGCTGGCTTCCGTAAAAGTGGAGCAGGACCCCCGCACAACCTGTACAGTGATGGCGGTCAGCGGCGGTTATCCCGGCGACTACCAGAAAGGGTATGCCATTGAAGGGCTGGACCAGCCTGTGGGGGCTGACAGCCTGGTGTTCCATGCAGGAACTACTGCAAAGGACGGCCAGGTGCTGACCAGCGGCGGCCGCGTACTCTGCGTGACCTCCTATGGCCAGTCGGTCAGCGAAGCAGTAAGTAAATCCAAAGCTGTACTGGAAAAGATCTCTTTCCGGGATATGGCATACCGTAAGGATATCGGGTACGAATTCCAGTAGGCCATCCCGCCTTGCTCACCTTATAAATTAACGGTTGAACTCCATTATGAAAGCAGTACATTATAACGACTACCTGGAACTGGACAAAATACTCAATGCCCAGTTCCCCGAAAGTGATAAGCTGAAACAGCATGCGCATGATGAAATGCTGTTCATTATTATCCACCAGGCCTATGAACTCTGGTTCAAACAGCTGTTATATGAGGTGAATTCCGTGGCCGGTATCATGCAGAAGCCGGTCAACGACAATTCCCCCGAGCTGCAGACGGTGGTACACCGGCTGGGGAGGGTTATCAGCATCCTGAAAGTACTGGTACACCAGATAGACATCATGGAGACCATGACCCCTATGGATTTCCTCGATTTCCGGGATATGCTGCGTCCCGCCTCCGGTTTCCAGAGCTGGCAGTTCAAGGAGCTGGAAGCCAGGCTGGGACTGCGTTATGAGCATCGCTTCGGGCAGGAGTACTATATCTCCCAGCTTCGGCAGGAGCAGATAGACACCATCAAAAAAGCAGAGGCGGAACAGTCCCTGCTGCAGCTGCTCAATGCCTGGCTGGAACGCATGCCCTTCTTTGAGGAGCCCGGGCTATGGGCCCGCTACCAGTCCCTGACAGCAGCCAGTGCTGAGCCCGTTATCAGCGGCCCTTTCTGGAATGATTATCGCAATCTCTATGGCGGCAGCCTGGCAGAAGCCGAAGCCGCCAACAAGACCTTCTTCGATACCGTATTTGCCGATAGCTCAGCCAGTGCAGAGCGGCAGCTTTCGCCCCGTGCTTCCCGTGCGGCGCTCTTTATCATGCTGTACAGAGGTTACCCTATCCTGCAGCTGCCCTTCCAGTTGCTCAACAACCTGCTGGAGATAGACGAGCAGCTGAGTACGTGGCGCTATCGCCACATGAGCATGGTACACCGGATGATCGGCACCCGTATCGGCACGGGCGGCAGCACCGGCCGGGATTACCTGAAAGGCGCGCTGGACAAGCATTACATCTTTGCTGATATAGCCCGGCTCACCAGTTTCCTGATTGAAAGAAGGAAGCTGCCGGAACTGAGCCCGGAGATGGAAAAACGCCTCGGTTTTGTAGGCAAGGCAGCCCAATAAACATTGTTGGAACAAGGGGCTGAATAAAAGAGAATGCAGGTACAATTATCGTTTGCGTACTGCGTTAGTGCAACAGCAGGAAGCCGGAATCAGGCCCCCCGATCAACAGCAAAAAGCCGGTAGGGTTTACCACAAATTTAACGGTATCCACATCTGTTGAAAAATTACTGTATTGGCAAGGGTTTCGCTTTGTTATTTCGGATTATTTGCTTCAATTTTGCAGGCATTATATTCATATCCAAAATCTGACCTTACAAAATGGGCTTATTCAACTTTTTCACCCAGGAGATCGCGATGGATCTGGGTACTGCCAATACCCTCATCATACATAACGAAGAGATAGTGGTGAATGAACCCAGCATAGTGGCCCTTGACAGGAATAATCCCAAAAGCGTACTGGCTGTTGGCAAGCGTGCGCTCATGATGCACGAAAAGACCCACGAAAATATTCGCACGGTCCGTCCCCTGAAGGATGGTGTGATCGCGGACTTCAATGCGGCCGAACTGATGATACGGGAAATGATCAAGATGATCTATCCCAAAAAACCTTTGTTCCCCCCCAGCTGGCGGATGATGATCTGCATTCCTTCCAGCATCACGGAGGTGGAAAAGCGTGCTGTAAGGGATAGTGCCGAGCAGGCTGGCGCCAAAGAGGTATACCTGCTGCATGAGCCTATGGCTGCCGCCCTGGGAATCGGTATTGACGTGGAAGAGCCTGTGGGCAATATGATCATTGATATCGGCGGTGGCACCACCGGTATTACGGTGATTGCCCTGGCGGGTATTGTGTGTGACCAGAGTATCCGGATCGCCGGTGACGAGTTCACCGCTGATATCATGGAAGCCCTGCGCCGCTACCATAGCCTGCTGATCGGGGAGCGGACTGCCGAACAGATCAAGATCAATATCGGCGCCGCCATGAAAGACCTGGACAACCCCCCTGATGATATTCCTGTAAACGGTCGTGACCTGGTAACGGGTATTCCCAAACAGATCATGGTCAGCTACCAGGAAATTGCCGAAGCCCTCGACAAGAGCATCTTCAAGATTGAAGAGGCCATCCTGAAAGCCCTTGAAATGACGCCGCCGGAGCTGGCAGCCGATATCTACCGCCGTGGCCTCTACCTGACAGGTGGTGGCGCCCTGCTGCGTGGCCTGGACAAACGTCTCAGCCAGAAGATCAAACTGCCGGTACACGTGGCAGACGATCCGCTGAAGAGCGTGGTGCGCGGAACCGGCCTGGCCCTGAAGAACTACGAACATTACCCGTTCGTGATGCGTTAATGTGACTTTAAAACTTACCTCCGTTGCGTAACATATTTGTCTTCATCAGAAGGTATTTTAACTTCCTGTTCTTCATGGTGATGCAGATCATGGCATTGTATATGTTATTCCATTATAATGACTTTCATGAAGCCGCGTTCATGGGTGTCGCCAACGAAGTGACCGGCCGGGTAAGTGACAGGTTCAACAGCGTGGAGTATTATTTCCATCTTAAAAGGACCAATGAAGAGCTGGCGCAGGAAAACGAGCAGCTGCGCAACCAGCTTCGTCAGAACTTTGAAACCGCTGACACTACTGTACAGATCTACACCGATACCGTTCAGTTTGATACCCTGGGTAAAACGCGGAAATACTTTTACCGCGGCGCCAAAGTGGTCAACCGGTATGTAACCCTGCAGAACAACTATATCACCATCCATCGCGGCGAAGCACAGGGTGTACGCCGGGATATGGGTGTTGTCAGCCCCTCCGGCGTCATGGGCACCGTGATCAATACCAGCAAGAACTTTTCCGTAGTGATGACCCTGCTGCACCGCCAGAGCCGCATCAGCGGCCGCCTTAAAAAGAGCGGGGAAACCGGGCAGATATCCTGGAACGGGGTGGATCCCCAGGTACTGACCATGAGCAATGTGCCCAAGAGCGTGGCTATTGCCAAAGGAGACAGTATTGTCACCAGCCAGTACGGTTCTTACCGTTTCCCCCAGGGCATCCTTATAGGAACGGTGATAGATATCACCAACGATAAAGCAAGTAATTTCTATACCCTGCGGCTGAAACCGGCTACCAGCTTCTCCAATGTGGAGTTTGCCACGGTAGTGGAGAACCTGCAGGCGGCCGAGCAAAAGAAGCTGGAGGAGGCTACCAAAAACAATCAATGAGCGATTTTGTACGCTATACCATCCGTTTTATCGTATTCATGCTGATACAGGTCTTTGTCCTGTTCCAGGTGAAGCCGGTACACCAGTTTGTAGTGCCCTACCTCTATTTCCTGTACATTCTCTGGCTGCCCTTCAGTATTCCCCGCACGGGCGTTACGCTGATCGGTTTTCTTTTTGGCCTTACGCTTGACTGGTTTACCAAAACACCGGGCCTGCATGCGGCGCCCTGTACCCTGATCGCTTACCTGCGTCCCTTCCTGGTGAATATCCTGATCCCGCAGGAAGGCGCTGATAAGAACTATAAATCGCCCTCCATTGTGAGCATGGGCTTAGCGCCTTATGCCACCTATGTGCTGATCCTGACCTTCCTGCACAATACCTACCTGGTAGCGCTGGAATGGATACAGATAGGGAATTTTTGGTACTTTCTCGGAAAAGTACTGGCTACCACTGGTGTAAGTTTATTCCTGATCCTGATCACAGAATTGTTATTTTACAGGAAGGAAAAGTTCCGAACCAATACGGTGTAATGAAGTAGTATGGCTTTATTCAATAATTCGCGCAGTACCATCATTCGTCTCATATTCCTGGGGATCTTCGTGATTATCCTGGTGCAGTTGTTCAACCTCCAGATAATCTCCGGAAAATACCGCCAGCTGGCTATGGACAATGCCGTTTTCCCGAAAGTGAAATACCCGGACAGGGGGATCATTTTCGACCGGAAAGGCCGCGCCATTCTCAACAATACCATCATGTTTGACCTGATGGTAACGCCCAATGAAGCCCGTCGCATTGATACCCTGGCCCTCTGTGACATCCTCGGTATTGATACCGCCACCTATAACAAACGCATGCTGGAAGTCCGCTTCAAGAACGGACCTTACCGGCCTTCAATCTTCCAGGACCTGCTGACGCCTGAACTGCATGCCCGCCTGGATGAAAATATCTGGAAATTTCCCGGCTTTGCCCTGGTGGAACGCCCCGTACGCGTATACCCCTTCAATGCCGCCGCTCATATCCTGGGCTATATTGGTGAGGCTGACTCAGCCATCATCCGCCGCTCCGGTGGTTTTTACCGGATGGGCGACTATGTAGGCCGCAGCGGACTGGAAGCCTATTATGAAAAGATCCTGATGGGCCAGCGCGGGGTAGAACACCTGATCAAAGACAATAAGAACCGCCTGGTAGGCAGCTATGAGAACGGTATCTATGATACCGCCGCCATTGCCGGCCGCAACCTGCGCACCTATATAGATATGGACCTGCAGCAGCTGGCGGAAAAACTGATCAATAACAAAGTGGGCGCCGTAGTGGCTATTGATCCCAAGACCGGCGGTATCCTGGCCATGGCCTCGGGACCTACCTATGATCCCAATAGCCTGACCGGCCCCAACAAGCAAAAGAACTACGGTCAGCTTACGCTGGATGTGGCCGGCCCGCTGCTCAACAGGGCCACCAACGGTTATTATGAGCCTGGCTCCACCTTCAAGCCCCTGGGTGCGCTGGTGGCGCTGGATGAAGGGGTCATTACCCCCAGTTACGGCTATGCCTGTCCCGGCCGCTATTATGGCTGCGGCCATGGTAAGCCCGCCTGTACCCACAGCAATCCCGGCCATGCCGCTAACCTGCGCCTGGCCATCGCCAATTCCTGTAACTCTTATTTTGTACAGGTATACCGCAATGCTGTGGACAATCCCCGCCTGGGTGGAGTGAAGAAAGGCTATGAGAAATGGCGGGAATACATGAATGCTTTCGGGCTGGGTAAAACCACGGGCGTGGACCTTACCGGCGAGAAAGGCGGTCTTATCCCTGATACCAACCGTTACAATGCCGTGTACAGAGGTTCCTGGAATTCCTGCACCAATCTTACCCTGGGTATTGGCCAGGATATGATGCAGTCCACCCCCCTGCAGCTGGCCAACGCCATGTGCATTATTGCCAACAAAGGATTTTATTATACCCCGCATTTTGTGCAAAGCATTGACGGGCAAACGGCTGCGGATACCATCCTGGACCCCTACAAAGAAAAACATGAGGTGCTGACCAAAATATCGGAAGATGCCTATGAAGCCGTAATGACCGGCATGCAGGAAGTGATCGAAGGAACTTCCTCCCGTGCCAAGGTCCCGGGTATCACCGTTTGCGGTAAAACAGGTACGGCCGAGAAGTTCCGGATCATTGAAGGCCGCAAGATCAAACTGGAGAATAACTCCGTATTCGTTTGCTTTGCTCCGCGTGAAGACCCCAAGATAGCCCTCTGCGTGATTGTAGAGAACAGCGGTTATGGTAATACCTGGGCTGCCCCTATCGCCGGCCTGATGCTGGAGCGCTACCTGAAGGACAGCCTGCCGGCAGAGCGACTGAAAGAAGTGGACCGGATCAAAAATTCCAGTCTGATGCCCTCTTATATGCGTTACCTGCAGTACCTGGAAGATTCTACACGCGCCTACCGCTGGCTGAACCAGTACAAAGACAGCAGCATGCTGAGAAGGTTCCGGCAGAGCAACCCGGTAAGGCCCTCCTTCCCGCGTTCCAAGGATGGTAAGACCGCCGCCGTGATCCACCGGATTGAAGGCGCCCTGGACCCACGCCTGATCCAAAAACCGATCATCGGATAAACCTATGAGCCAAAAGAATCCTGCCATATCAAGAGGGGTAGACTGGGTGATGATCTGGTTGTACCTGGCATTGGTAGCCATCGGGCTGCTGAGTATTTTCTCGGTCACCTACCGGGAAGGCGATCCCTGGCTGCAAAGCTTCCTGGGCTTCAAGACCGACTACAGCAAGCAGTTCTATTTTTTCTGCGTGTCCCTGGTTGTGGGATTGTTCATCCTGCTCACCGATAGTAAATTCTTTACCGCCACCGCCAATATCTGGTATGCCTTCGGCATCCTGTTGCTGTTGCTGGTATTCCCTTTCCATACAGAAGTAAAAGGCACCAATTCCATTATCCGGATCGGCGGGTTCAACCTGCAGCCGGCGGAGGTCTGTAAGATCTTTGTGAATATGGCGCTGGCCAAATACCTGTCGCGCGTGGAAACGGATTTCACCAAACCGCGCTCGCAGCTGGTGGCGGCGGCCATTGTTATTGTGCCGGCCCTGATCACCATTGCGCAGAAAGAGACGGGGCTGGCCCTGGTGTTCTTCGCCTTCTTCCTGGTCATGTTCCGCGAAGGCCTGCCTCCCGGTTACCTGATCATTGGGTTCTCCCTGGCGGTGCTGGTGGTGGCTACCCTGATCCTGGATAAGGATGTGCTGGCCATTATCCTGACCCTGATTGCGGCAGGGGCCATTTATATTATGCGCCGGCAGATCAAGCGACGGCGGAATGTACTGGTGGTCATTGTGCTGATCTGGGTGGCCTGCGTGGGCGTCCAGCGATTTGCCGTGCCCTTCATCTTTACCAAAGTGCTGGCCAAACACCAGGTGGAACGGATCTTCTCGCTGATCGGTAAAGAGAATCCCTATGCTGCCCTGAATACAGTAGAAGGAGATGATCCCACTCCGCCCAAGAAAAAGGATACGGATTATAACGTCCGGCAGAGCAAGATAGCTATTGGCAGTGGCGGCTTCCTGGGCAGAGGCTTCCTGAAAGGCACCCAGACCCGCTTTGATTTTGTGCCGGAACAGCGAACGGATTTTATCTTCTGTACCATTGGAGAGGGCTTTGGCTTTGCCGGCAGTGTGCTGGTGCTGGGCATCTACCTGTTCCTGCTGCTGCGGATAGTGAATATTGCGGAGCGACAGCGAAGCGTATTCAGCCGCTGTTATGCATATGGCGTAGCTTCTGTATTGTTCTTCCATATGGCCATCAATATCTGTATGACCATCGGCCTGGCGCCGGTGATCGGTATTCCCCTGCCTTTTGTCAGCTACGGAGGCACCTCTTTACTGTCTTTCTCCATCCTGCTCTTTATCCTGATCCGGCTGGATGCGGACAGGCAGATGGTGCTGCGCTAAGCGGGGCCTGCCCTGTTAGTACGGATTGCCGTACCTTTGAGCATCGTTTAACAATAGCGCGGTATGAAAGTAATTCCACTGAGTGAAGGGTCCTTTACCATCGACAAATCCAAATTATTCGTGCCTTTTGACCTCTCGGCCGACGACCTGCAGCAGCGACCTGTGGGCAGCCTGCTGGTGGAAGTGCAGCCCTTTGTGGTGGTCACTTCGGAGGATGTGCTGCTGATTGATGCCGGGCTGGGCTTTACCACTCCCGAAGGCCGTTTGCAGCTGCACCAGAACCTCATGGACAATGGCATCAACCCATCCGAGATCACCAAAGTACTGATGTCACACCTGCACAAAGATCATGCGGGTGGTGTGAGCCTGGGCGAACAGAAGAGCCTGAGCTTTCCCCAAGCAAAATATTATGTTCAGCGCAAGGAAATGGCATTCGCTTTTGAAAAAGGCTTTCCTTCCTATATCACGGAAGAGCTGGAATGCCTGAAAGACGCACCGCAGGTGGTCTGGCTGGAGGGTGACGGCGTGATTGACGGGTATATCCGATACCAGGTTACCGGTGCGCATAGTCCCTTTCACCAGGTGTTCTGGATAGTGGATGGCGGTGAAACCGTTTTCTTTGGGGGAGATGATGCGCCGCAGCTGGGACAAATGCGGAACAAGTTCATTGCCAAATACGATTATGACGGGAAGAAATGTATGGAATTAAGGCAGCAGTGGTGGGTGGAAGGCGAGGAGAAGAAATGGACCTTCCTGTTTTACCATGATGTGAAACATCCTGTTTGGTCTTTTGCGTAGGCAAAATATGCTTAATGATTGTTAGCCCATGTTCTAATTAATTGCTTGCTATAAGCGCGTGCAGACTCGATGCTTAAATTATTTCCCTGCTTAAGTTTTGGAATCTCTTTTTTCTTTAAATCCTCATCTGATTTTGCAAGAAGTGTTTTTTTCATTTTTTTACCTTGTATTTATTTCTGGGATTTCTTGCAGAATGGAATACTGACAGGATACGAACAGTCTTTTTTTTACTGTTCAGGTGAAAAATGAGCTGAAATGGGAACGTGTCTATAGAGGCTTCGCGATAATCCTTGTATCTGGCACTGTAGTGAGTAGGATTTGTAACTACCTGGGCTATTTTGGCTTTTACATTTTCAACAAACCTGTCTCCGAGTCCTTCTGCACGATCCTCATACCATTCCCATGAAGAGCTGATCTCCCTGACAGAACGTGATGATAAGATTACTGAAAAAAGTTCCTTATTTTCTTTTTCCATATTTTTTCTGCCTTAGTTTTTCTATGGCGTTATCCAACTGTTCAACGGTTTTGCCTTTGTCCGAACCGGTTTCAAGTGCTTTATTGGTTTTTTCAAGCTCCGCTACAAACTTTTTGTCTTCCCACCAGGCAGATTCATCCTGTATGTCCTGTTTAAGGATAGTATAAATTGCCTTTATCTTCTCATCATCAGCTATTCTGATATAGGAATACAGGTGATTCCGAATTGCTGTTGTTGTCATAATCGCACTGTTTTAGACGAATTTACAAAAATTACAGGTAACCTTCCTTTGCGTAGGCAAAAAGGCCTGCTCTGAAAAGAGCGGGCCGTAGCTAACCTATGAAAAACACTTGAGTGTTTTCCCGGTCCGTTTAATTCTGTCTTAGCCTGCTGCGCCGGTCCAGGTTCTGCTGACGGCGCTCCAGCAATTCTTTCTGCAGGAAAGTGCCGAAGTCTTTCTCAGCTTTGAAAAAGGAGTTGACCTTTTCGGAAGAGAGCGCTTTGGCAAATTCACCATTGTATTTCTTCCGGATCTTCAGGACCTTTTCTTCGGAATCAATCTCTTTCTCTTTAGTGGCCTGAGCATCCTGCCGCACTTTTTTAAGCTCCGCCATGTATTGGTTATAGACCGGCCAGAACTTCTGGGCTTCCTCGGTAGAGAGGTTCAGCTTTTTGGTGATATAGGCAATCTTCAGTGCTTCCACCCTGCCGCCGGGGGCATTGGGTTTATCCTCCTCCTGTGCGTAGCCGGCCAGGCTCAGGGTCATAGTCAGGATCAGTAATAAATTTTTCATGACAATATAATTAGTTCGTGTATGCTTTTCTGACAGGATTGTACCGGTCCAGGTACTGCTGCAGTTCTTCATCAGATACATCGGCCAGCAGGTCCTGCATATCCGTGCTGCTGATCTCATCGGAACCGGCGCCGTTCTCATAGGACAGGAGGGCACTGTTGCTTTCCCCGTCCAGGTATTGCAGCAGTTCATCGTCCGACACTTTTTCTACAGCGGCGGCCATGGCAGTGTTGCCAGGGGCAGGTGCATCTGCCGGGCGGAGGAACCACCAGGCGCTGAGGCCCAGTATACCTACAACCACTGCGGCAGCGGCATAACGCATCCATTTGCGGACGCCGCCCATGGATACTACCCTGGCCGGGGTACTTTGCGGACCCGCTGTGCGCAGCTGTTGCAGCATGCGTTCCGGGAAGGCCTCAAAATAGCCGGTGGGCACGGTATACAATGGTCTGGTATGCAGGCCGGCCAGCAGGGGCGGGAGCGTATCTTCTGTTACAGGCTCCTGTTCCAGCGCCGACTGCACCACATCCAGTGCCTGGACGCCGGCCATGGCCTGCTCTGTGAGTCCGGAGAAATAATCCTCCGGCAGGCTGAGCGGCGTTTTTTTGGACAGGCCGGCCAGCAAGGGAGAAAGAGCGGTCAGCTCATCTGCGGCGGTGTCTGCCTCCAGGGCGCGTACCCGCTGCAGCAATAGCTCCGGCAACTGCCCGAAATAACCGTCCGGCGCCTGGTAAGGAAGGTTCCGGGGCGCAGCGGCCAGCATCGGGCTGAGCGGCTGTAATTCGTTTAGTATTTCGTTCCTGCTTTCCATGAGCACATTGTGTGACTGGTTTGATTCAATCAGGTTTAATGGTTGAGGATATAGTCCTCTATTTTTTTCACAGCGTGATGGTAGGAGGCCTTTAAAGCGCCCTCCGATGTTTCCAGCACCCTGCTCATTTCCTCGTAAGGCATTTCGTCATAATAGCGGAGATTAAATACAATCCGCTGCTTTTCAGGCAATTGCTGGATGGCCAGTTGCAGCTTCCACTCCAGTTTGTTAGGATCAAAGTCCTTATCAGCCTTTACCTTGTTCTCCAGGTTGCTGTTTTCTTCGTCCAGTGAGACCGCTGCCCGCTTTTTCTGCTGTTCCAGGAAAGTGAGGCATTCATTGGTGGCTATCCGGTACAGCCAGGTATACAGCCGGGCATCTTCCCGGAAATTGACCAGGCCGTTCCAGACGCGGATGAACACGTTCTGTAATACATCGTTCGCGTCCTCATGCTCCACCACCATCCGCCGGACATGCCAGTATAGTTTCTCCTGGTATTTGCGGATAATGGCCGTATAGGCACTCTCTTTAGTGGCAGGATCACGGAACAGCACCAACAGCTCACTGTCTTGGGTGGTTACCGCCATAGGTTAGCTATTTAATTGATAATAATTAGAATAAAAATAATCCAATTGGTTTAAAGGCGCCAGCCAAAAAAAAGGCCGTATCGCTGACGATACGGCCTCTGTTATTTTCCGGACCACCGGCGGAACCGGCAGTTGCCTTATTTTCTTTTCATCACTTTCTCTGCAGCAGCCACGATATTGTCTGCTTCCAGACCGTATTTGGTGAGCAGCTGGGTGGGCGTACCGCTTTCCCCGAAAGTATCATTGGTGCCGATGAACTCAATGGGAACGGGACAATGGCGGGCGGCTGCCTGGGCAATGGAATCACCCAGTCCACCAATCACATTGTGTTCTTCCACAGTTACGGCGCACTTTGTCTTTTGCAGTGATTTCACCACAGCTTCGGTATCCAGGGGTTTGATGGTGTGGATATTGATCAGGTCCACGCTCAACCCTTTTTCTTCCAGGATACGGCCTGCCTCAATGGCTTTCCATACCATATGACCGCAGGCGAAGATGGACACGTCAGTGCCTTCTGCAAACTGCTGGGCCTTTCCGATCTGGAAGGGCATGTCTGTGGTAAAGATGGGCCAGGAGGGGCGTCCGAAACGCAGGTACACGGGTCCCTGGTAGTCGGCAATAGCGATGGTGGCTGCCTTGGTCTGGCTGTAATCGCAGGGAACGATCACGGTCATGCCCGGCAACATTTTCATCAGGCCGATATCTTCCAGGATCTGGTGGGTAGCACCGTCTTCGCCCAGTGTCAGGCCGGCGTGGGAAGCACAGATCTTCACGTTCTTGCCGGAATAGGCAACGGACTGACGGATCTGGTCATACACACGGCCGGTAGAGAAATTGGCGAAAGTGGTGGTATAAGGGATCTTGCCTCCGATGGTGAGACCGGCGGCAATACCGATCATATTGGCTTCTGCAATACCTACCTGGATAAAGCGCTCGGGGTACTCCTTCATGAACTGGTTCAGCTTCATGGAGCCGGCCAGGTCTGCGGTCAGCGCAACGATATTGGGATTAGTACGTGCGGCTTCTGCAATACCGTCACCGAATCCGCTGCGGGTGTCTTTTTGCCCTGTTGACTGAATATCTTTAAGCATGGCTTGAATTTGGTGCTGCAAAGTAAAGAAAACCTGTCTTAATTAAGGTCTGCGGGCTTGCTCTGGTAGAATTTTTCATCCAGTTTCAGCCTTTGCTCCCATTTCCAGGCGGTAGCCATCATTTCGTCCAGGGAGTATTTCAGTTCCCAGCCCAGTGTCTGCACAGCAAACTCGTTGTTGGCATAGATGGCGACAACATCGCCGGAACGACGGGGGCCGATATTGTAATTGAGCTTTACGCCGCTGACCTTTTCAAAAGCGTTGATAGCTTCCAGCACAGTAACGCCATTGCCGGAACCCAGGTTGAATACTTCGCAACGCTTGGCGGATTTGCCATCCAGCAGGTAGACCATAGCCAGGGTATGGGCATGGGCGATGTCGGAAACGTGGATATAGTCCCGCAGGCAGGAACCATCCCGGGTGTCATAATCGTTTCCATGAACGGTCATGGACGGGATCTTGCCGATAGCGGTCTGCGTAATGGCGGGCACCAGGTTGGCAGGGCGGCCAATAGGCAGCTCACCGATCAGGATAGAGGGGTGGGCGCCAACCGGGTTGAAATAGCGCAGCAGCACGCATTGTGATGCATTGGCCTTACTGAATTCGTTGATGATCTGCTCGCCCATCTGCTTGGTATAGCCATACGGCGATTCAGCCGGTTTGGGGGGCGTGGCTTCTGTGACAGGGATCTTATCGGGATTGCCGTATACAGTACAGGAAGAAGAGAACACGAAATAGGGAATATGGAATTCCTGTACGCATTTCAGCAGGTTGATCAGGGAAACCAGGTTGTTCTCAAAATACATCAGGGGCTGCTCTACAGACTCACCTACTGCCTTATAGGCCGCAAAGTGAATGATGCCGGCGATATCCGTGTTTTCCTGGAATATCGCGTACGTGTCATCAAAATTGCAGAGATCAACCTTGTAGTTCTTGATCTTCTTACCGGTAATTTTTTCAATACCTTCCAAGATACGGGGGGTAGACCTTGAGTTGTTATCTACAGAGATCACATCAAAGCCGTTTTCAACCAGATCGACGATTGTGTGGGAGCCAATATAACCACAACCGCCAGTAACCAGAATTTTACTCATTATTATGAATTTTCCTTTAGTACATTCATCAGGTACTGACCATAACCGCTTTTCAGGAGCGGCTGCGCCATTGCCTCCAGCTGTTCTTTGGAGATGAACCCTTTACGGTAGGCGATCTCTTCTATACAGGCGATCTTGATGCCCTGCCGCTGTTCAATGACCTGGACAAACTGTCCAGCTTGCATCAGGGAGTCAAAGGTGCCGGTGTCCAACCAGGCCGTACCCCTGTCCAGGATGGAAACGGTCAGTTTCTGCCTGCGAAGATATTCCTTATTTACATCAGTAATCTCATATTCGCCACGTGGACTTGGTTTTAAGTCGCGGGCAATGGCTACTACCTCATTATCATAGAAGTACAAGCCCGGTACAGCGTAACTACTTTTGGGTGCTGTGGGCTTTTCCTCAATGGAAAGCGCTTTTTTACTGGCATCAAATTCCACCACACCGTAGCGCTCGGGGTCGCTGACATGGTAGGCGTATACAATGCCGCCATCGGGATGGCTATTCTTAGCCAGTTGTTCACCAAGGCCTGCTCCATAAAAAATATTATCCCCCAGTACCAGGGCCACGCTGTCGCTGCCAATAAAATCGGCGCCTATTACAAAGGCCTGGGCCAGTCCATTGGGTACAGCCTGTTCAGCATAGGAGAACTTCAGGCCCAGCTTGGAGCCGTCTCCCAGTAGTCTTTTGAACTGGGGAAGATCGTGGGGAGTGGAAATGATCAGTATCTCCTGGATACCAGCCAGCATAAGTGTGGACAAAGGGTAATAGATCATGGGTTTGTCGTAAATAGGCATGATCTGTTTGCTGATGCCGTAGGTGATGGGGTGTAAACGGGTTCCGGAACCTCCAGCCAGAATAATTCCTTTCATTTTCGTAGGTCAATTTTGATGAATGTACAAACGACTGATTGAATCGCCAAAATAATAAGAAAGAAGCAAAACCCGCTGATTATTTCCCTCGGGTGTCAATGGCAGAACCTTGACAGACTGCGTGGGGCAATCGTTGCAAAAGCGGGTGTAGCCTGAGTCCCGGGCTATTGACCAGGCAGGTACAAAGCCGCGCAGGCAGCAATCGGAGCAGTTCAGTAAATGTTGACAGGGAAGAAAGAAAAAAGCCCTTCCTTAGAGGAAGAGCTTTACAATATAGTAAACAATGGCGGCCAGCACTGCACTGACGGGGATGGTCAGGATCCAGGCCCAGAGCAGGTTGATGGTTACGCCCCAGCGCACCGCGGACAGGCGTTTGGTAGCGCCTACGCCCATAATAGCGCCGGTGATGGTATGTGTGGTACTGACCGGGATGGCCAGGTGTTCTGTCATAAAGAGTGTTATAGCACCAGCTGTTTCGGCAGCCACGCCTTCCAGCGGGGTTACTTTAGTGATGCGGGAGCCCATGGTCTTTACTATCTTCCAGCCACCGCTCATAGTACCTACGGCAATGGCGCTGAAGCAGGCCAGCGGTACCCAGTCGGGCACATTATTCACACTGTCCAGGTTACCATTGGCCACCATGGCGGCGGCAATCAGGCCCAGGACCTTCTGGGCATCGTTACTGCCATGGCCCAGGCTGAACAGGGCTGAAGATACCAGCTGCAGCCGGCGGAACCAGCTATCTGCCCGGTAGGGGTTAGCCTTTCGGCATATATTGACAATTAGTAGCGTTATGATAAGCGCCATGAACATACCTATCAGTGGTGCGCCGAAGATGAACAGGAAAATAGGCAATACCACGCTATAGTTGATAACAGTCACTCCTTCTGCGTGGAAATGACCTACGTGGGCCAGGGCAGCGCCTATAAAGCCACCCAGCAGGGTATGGGAAGAAGAGGAGGGGATACCAAACCACCAGGTGAGCAGGTTCCAGGCGATAGCGGCCACCAGGGCCGAAAAGATCACCGGGAGGGTAATAAAATGGCTATTGATGGATTTGGCAAAGGAGTTCCCGATCTTGAACTCCCCGATCCAGTATTTGGCAATAAAAAAGGCTGCAAAGTTGAAGAGCGCCGCCCAGAGCACCGCCTGGAAGGGCGTCAGCACTTTGGTGGAAACAATGGTGGCTATGGAGTTGGCCGCATCATGAAAACCATTGATATAATCGAATACGAGCGCCAGAATAATAATGATCACCAGGAAAGTCATACCGCCGGATTAATGATGTTGTAATGAATTACGCGTACTTGATAATGATCGATTCGATCACATTGCCTGCATCTTCACATTTATCGGTGACCACTTCCATTACCTGGTAGATCTCCCTTTTCTTGATCACTTCCTTGGCGTCAGGCTCCGTTTCGAAGAGGCGGTCAATGCTCATGTCGAAGATATCATCGGCCTGGTTCTCGATGCTGTTCACTTTGACCAGCGCATCGGTGATCCGCCGCATGTTCTTCATGTTGCGTAATTCTACAACGGCATTTTTGATCTGCTCGCAGCCCTGTTCAATCAGGTCGGCCATTTTCTGGATGCCCTGATCGTTGGGGTTCACTTTATAAAAATTGATCTTTTTGGCAGAAGCAAAGATATAGTCGGCAATATCGTCCAGCGCGGTAGCCAGGTAGTGGATATCCTCGCGGTCGAAGGGAGTGATGAAGTTCCGGCCGAGCTCGGTAAAGATCTTGTGGGTGTAATCATCGTTCACATGCTCCAGGTCTTCCACCTGGGCAATCAGGGCGGCGCGTTTGTCGAAATCAGGTTCAGTAACCACTTCTTTCATCAATTTGCCCATTTTAGCTACTGTTAATGCAACCTGCTCAAACAAGGTAAAGAACACTTTATCCTTTGGTATGAAGATCTTCATAATGGAATTCAGCCCCATAGTAAAAATTTGCGCAAATTTAGAACTATTGAATGGTTATTGGCTCCGGGGTTAATTGGTAATAATTTCTTAACACCGGAAAATGGCTTGTCCAGTACTTTTGCAGCCAATGTTAAGCCAACATGAAGAAATTGTTAAGTACTAAAATAGGGCTTTTGTCGGGTATACTGCTGTTTATGAGTCAAACAGTTGAGGCTCAATTCTTAATGGATATGCTGGATACGTCAAAGGACGTTGGAAAGGGGCTTTTGGACATTTACAAGCGGTATGACCACCTGCGGATAGGTGGGTATATGCAGCCCCAGTTCCAGGTAGCCAGTGAGAAAGGGATCAACAGCTACAGCGGGGGGAATTTTGGTACGCATGTCAATAACCGGTTCATACTTCGACGGGGGCGGGTCCGTTTTGATTATGCCCATTACAATGATGCCGGTCAGCCGGTTACCCAGTTCGCCTTCCAGTTTGACGGGACGGAACGGGGTGTTAACATCCGGGATTTCTGGGGCCGCTATTTTGAGAACAAATGGAGCCTGTTTGCCGTGACCGGGGGCATGTTTGCCCGGCCTTTTGGCTATGAGGTCAACCTTAGTTCCAGTGACCGGGAAGCGCCTGAAAGGGGGCGAATGAGCCAGATCCTGATGAAAACGGAACGGGACCTGGGCGCCATGCTGACCTTTGAACCAAGGGTACCGGGTCATCCCCTGCGCTTTTTTAAAGTGGATGCCGGCATTTTCAACGGCCAGGGACTGGCCGGTCCGGGGGAGTACGACAGCTACAAGGACTTTATCGGCAAACTATCCCTGAAGCCATACCCGCTCTCCAAAAAATTAACGGTCTCCGCGGCGGTGTCCATCCTGCAGGGCGGGCTCATGCAGCCCACCCGCTATGAATACCGGATGGGGCAAACCAATACCGGGAAGCAGTTTGTAGTGGACTCGGCGCTCAGCAACCTGGGCGAAAAGGCTCCCCGCCAGTACCGGGGGGCAGATTTGCAATGGAAACTCAAAAATAAATGGGGATTTACCGAACTGCGGGGGGAATACTGGTGGGGTACCCAGACCGCAACCAATAGCAATACGGAAACACCGGGCGCCCTGCTGAATGAACCGCTCTATTCCCGGCCTTTCGATGGCGGCTTCTTCTGCTTCCTGCAAAACATTGTGAACACCAAACACCAGCTGGTGGTCAAATACGACTGGTATGATCCCAATACCCGGGTAAAAGGCAAAGAGATCGGCATACCCGGCAATAACCTTACAGTAGCCGATATCAAATACAGTACCCTCAGCATGGGGTATGTTCAATATGTTAACCCGCAACTTAAGCTCTTCCTTTTTTACGACCGGGTATGGAATGAATCCACGGGATTGAGTGGCTACACTACCGATGTGAAGGACAATGTATTCACCTGCCGGTTACAATTCCGTTTCTGAGGCGTTAACAATTATCAATAAAGCCAGGTAACAATTTGGTAACACAGTAAATCCCCATTTAATTCAGGCGTAGCAAGCCCTGTTAACAATTCGGTAATGTTGCCGTAACATAGCAGTAATAGAGCGCAAATACTTTTGCCCCACATTAAAAAGAACTGTTGTGAGCAAAAAGTACTGCTTCCTTATAGCCCTGACGTTATTTTCATTAGTCTCTTTCGCCCAGCAGCAGCTTAACCTCTCCGGTAAAGTGCTGAACAATAAAAACGAACCGCTCCAGGGTGTCTCCGTTACAGTAGACGGCCTGTCTGGCGGTACTACCACTGACCTGGAAGGTCGATTTACCCTCAAACTGGTTTCCGGTAAAAAATACGAACTGAAATTCTCCGCTATCGGTTATATAGCAAAAGTGGTCAGCGAAGTAGAAGTGACCAACGGCGGCGTTAACGAGCTGTCTGTTGTTTTACAGAATGCAGGCGCCGAGCTGAGCACCGTAACAGTAACTGCCAGCCGGACTTCCGCCCGCCTGGAATCTGTTAACTCCGTGATCGCTTTCCAGAAGAACACCAATACGGTAGCTTCTGTAGTTTCTGCTGAAACTATCCGCCGCTCTCCGGACAGGAATACCGGTGAAGTACTGAAGAGAACACCCGGCGCCAGCTTGCTGGATGGCAAATTCCTGGTAGTGCGTGGCCTGGCCGACCGTTACAACCAGGCGATGCTGAACGGTGTCCTGCTGACCAGCACTGAACCGGACCGCAAGACCTTCTCTTTTGACCTGATCCCTTCCGCCATGATCGATAACATCATTATCAATAAGGCCTTTGTTCCCGAGCTTCCGGGAGAATGGGCTGGTGGCCTGGTGCAGGTGAACACAAAAGACATTCCTTCCAAAAGCTTTTTCAATGTGCAGATAGGTACGGGCTTCAACACCCAGACCATCGGCAAGGACTTCTATAAAGTAAAAGGTGGCGACCTGGACTGGCTGGGTATTGACGATGGCGCCAGAGCCCTTCCTTCCAGCTATACTACCAAACATGAGTTCGGCAGCCTGAGCGCCGCTGAAAAAACAGCCATTGGTAAAGCAATGCCCAATAGGTGGACTGCTCAAAGGGCTTCTGCTCCGCTTAATACTTCTTTCCAGGCCAACGGCGGTTTCAATACCACCCTCTGGGGTAAAACCATCGGTGGTACTTTCGGTGTTATCTATAATAAGAGCAACCGCATCCTGGACATGCTGAACCGGCAGAACAACTTTGCAGATGGTACTGTTAACCTGAACTACGATTATAATGACGAGCGCTATGCACAGGATATCATGGCCGGCGCCATCGGCAGCCTGAGCATGCGGATCAATTCCGGTAACAAGATCTCCGTCAAATCACTGGTGAATGTCAATACCAGCAATTTCTATATGGACCGTACCGGCATTGACATGGATCGCGGCAATGATGTGCGGTCTTCTGAGATCACTTTCAACCAGAATACTTTCTATACAACCCAGATCATGGGTGAGCATACCATCATCAGCCCGCTGAAGCTGAAATGGTATGGTGGCTTTAACATCCTGGATGGTTACAGCCCTGACCAGCGCCGCCTGTCCTATACCAGGCCAACCGGCTCTGATCAGCCTTATTCCCTGCTGATCGCCAACCTGCTTCCGCAGGAAACCGGCAGCCGGATCTACCAGAACCTGAGTGATTATATCTATACTGCCGGCGGTGATCTTTCCTATTCTTTTGATCTGTTCAAACAAACGCAGACCGTAAAAGGTGGCTATATGCTGCAGATCAAAGACCGCCTGTATGATGCCAAGCTGTTTGCCAACTACCTGCCCAGGGATAATGCAGCGCTTCGTCTGCTGCCTGCTGACCAGGTATTTGCACCTGACAATTTTGGGGATGGCTCTACCAACAGCACAAAAATTGCTTTTGACGCCATTACCGGAAATATCTACCGTTACATGGCCAATACCATCCTGAATGGTGCTTTCCTGCAGTTTGATAACCAGTTTAGCGAACAGCTCCGCGTGGTCTGGGGTGTTCGTGTAGAGAACTATGATCAGCTGATAGGCAGTGTGAAGAAATGGGATCCCCGTCATACACATAGTGAAGTGACCGATGTGCTGCCCGGCCTGAACGCCACTTATAAGCTGAATAGCAAAACAAACCTGCGTTTGTCCGCCTCTCAGACAGTGATCCGTCCTGAGCTGCGTGAGCTGAGCACCCTCAACCTGTATGATTTTGAACTGAACGCTTCCGTACAGGGTAATCCTAACCTGGAAAGGACCAAGGTTACTAACCTGGACCTGCGCTATGAACTGTATGCAAGACCTGGCGAAGTATTTACCGCCGGTGTGTTCTATAAATATTTTGATAAGCCTATTGAGCAGATCTTCAACCTCGGTGGTGGTGGCGCCAGCACCTTCAGCTTCCAGAATCCTGACAAGGCCACTTCTTATGGCGTAGAGCTGGAATTCCGTAAAAGACTGGATTTTGCCCAGGCGCTCCGCAATTTCACCTTCCAGGCCAATGCCGCCTATATCCACAGCAAGGTGGAAACCGATGCCAAGAATATCCAGATCGACAGGCCTATGCAGGGTCAGTCGCCCTACCTCATCAACCTCGGCCTGAACTATGACAACCAGGAGAAAGGCTTCAGCGCCACCCTGCTGTTCAACCAGATTGGCCAGCGTATCTACCTGGTAGGTGATGTTACACAAGGCGCCGGTCAGCCGGATATCTATGAAGCACCCCGCCCTGTGCTCGACTTCCAGATGGCTAAAAAGCTCCTGAAGGAAAAAGCGGAGATCAGGCTCACCGTATCTGATATCCTGAACAGGAAGCAATACTTCTACCAGAACGGGGACGACAAACACTCCTTCCAGAAAAACGACGACTACTACCGTTTCACCCGGAAATACGGCACTGTCATCGGTGCAACTTTCAGCTACTCTCTTTAAACGAATAATCTAAAAATTAAACATTCAAATACAAGAACATGAAAAAGAAACTGTTTTTTCTCGCCGCATTCTCAGCAGTGCTGATCACGGGATGCCGGAAAATTGAGATGGACGGGGAGAAAGAGGTGATCATTGTGCCGGGTGGCGGCGGCGGTGGCAGCACTGGTCAAACCATTACCCTGACTGGCCGTATCAATGCTGACACTTTGCTCAGGAAAGAGAATACCTATATACTGAAAGATAAAGTCTATATGGTGGGCAACCACACCATGACCATCGAAGCCGGCACTACAGTGAAAGCTGCTTTTTCCGGTTCTGATGTTGCGGTTCTGGTGATCACCCGCGGCTCCAAGCTGGTAGCTGACGGTACACTGGAACAGCCTATCGTGTTTACTTCCAATTCACCTTCACCTGCTTCGGGCGACTGGGGCGGTATTGTGCTCTGCGGCAACGCCAGCATTAACTTCAACTTCACAGGTACTGGCGGTGGTCAGGGCATCTATGAAGTAGAAGGTGGCCTTAACAACGCCAATGGTGATGGTCTCGCTGGTGGCGGTTCTACTCCCAATGACGATGATAGCTCCGGTGTACTGCGTTATATACGTATTGAATATGCCGGTTACGCTTTCCAGCCTGATAAAGAGGTGAACAGCCTGACCATGGCTGCTGTAGGCCGCAAGACCGTTATTGACCACGTTCAGGTTACTTATGCCAAGGACGATGCCTTTGAATGGTTTGGTGGTACTGTTAACTGTAAATACCTGATTGCCTATAAAACACAGGACGACGATTTTGATACCGATAACGGTTTCAGTGGTTCTGTACAGTTTGGCCTGATCATCCGTGACTCTGCTATTGCGGATATCTCCAAGTCTGAAGCTTTTGAAAGTGATAACCATAGCACTGGTGGCAGCATGACGCCTCAGACAAAGGCGGTGTTCTCCAACGTAACAGCTTTTGGTCCCCGTGCTACCCTGAACAATGTAGGTAACAGCAACTACCTGGGCTCCGCTGTTCAGATCCGCAGAAACTCTTCTATCTCTATCTTCAACAGCGCCTTTGTAGGCTGGAAAACCGGTATTGAGATCAGTGATGCCCTGGGCACGCCTACTTCCGGCAATATTACTTCCGGAAACCTGCAGCTGAGCGGTGTTGTAATAGCTGGTTGTGATAAACCCATCGTGTTTGTATCCGGTACAAATACACCCGCTGGTACAACAGAAGCTACGCTGACCAGCTGGTTCACCAGCAATACCAAAAACAAAGTACTGGCTACTGTAGACGATGTTCGTTACACAAGGCCTTTCGATTATGTTAACCCGGATTTTGTACCCTTCGGTAACTCTCCGCTGGTAATTGGTACTACTGCCAACCCTAACATCCATTTTGAAGATCCTATCCTGACTGCCCGTCCTTTCATCCAGAAAGTGGACTTCCTTGGCGCCATCGCCCCTTCAGGCGAATACGCCAACTGGCACAAAGGCTGGACCAAATTTGACTAATACTTTTGCTTAGTAATAGTAATAAGGGCGTTTCCTGGGGGGAAACGCCCTTTTGTTTTTTGCATCTGCCCGGGTTTAATGTGTTTGCCCGGGTGTATAATGATATACTACTTTATAATCGGTATTCTTCAGTTCCGGCTGCAGCTGTCCGATGGGCAGGTCTTTTTTCTGTGGGGTAGGCTCGCAAACGGTGTATTTATTACCATTGTAAATAATAGGCTTCCCTACCGGTTTATCAAACTGGACCGCAATGGTCACATGGCTGGGGTATTCCAGGATGATCATAGGCAGGTCATAGATGGCTTTCACCAGGCTGTAAAAAAGCGCCACCCTGTCTTCACAATCGCTCTGATCATAGATCAGGGTCTGTTCCGGCGACATCCTTTTTTCGTCCCCGAAAGTTTTGGTATCAGATCCAAACAGGAAGGCGTAACGGGTAAAACGCATGAGGTAATCCACCCCATCCTTGCTGTTCATCCGGGAGGTGTTCTTTTTCAGCTGCGGGATCAGGGACTCATAGGTGCCGTTGCTGAGGGGGATATTGAGCTGGAATTCGTAGTCCAGGGTAGGGTAGTTCCTGAAAAGGGATTTTACCTGCTGGTTGAGTTTTATCCTGAAGTGGTAGTCGCTTTCATAATAGGTGAAGCGCAGGTCCTTTTCCTGGTAGTCAGTGGCCCTGAAATCAGGCAGGCGGCTGATCTTGTAGGAGAATACCCGGCTGGTCTGCTGGTCGGGCACAATGGCTTCTGTAAAGCGTTCCTGCTGGAAGTCGATATGACCATAATCATGGTAGTTCAGGCATACGTACTGCTGACCGTTGTGGAGGCGGCTGGGAATATTGTAAATATTCTCATTGCAGCGGACATAGAACAGCACATGCTGTCCGGATACGGTGAGCATGGCCTCATAGCCTGTTTTGGTGAGCAGGAACCATTTAAAGAAGGTATAGCGGAGGTAATCCTCTGCCTTGGGGCTCAGCTGCTGGGCAGTCTGGCGGATCAGCTGGTAAAAGAGCCAGTCGTCCGGCCGGTTCCGTTCCTTATAGGCCAGCAGGGTATCAATGGCTTCCTGGTAGGCGCCCTGCGTGGTATGCAGGTAAAATGACTGGATGGATTCTTCTGTGAAGCGTATCTGTTCCCTGGGAGCCAGGTCTTTATCGTACTCAAACTGGATGGCCGTGCCGCAAAAATCGAATTGTACGGTAGCTGGTGATTGAGCAGTGGAAAGGACAGGCCAGCCAATGCACATCACCACGAGAATTAATATGATTACACGCTGTTTCAACGGCGGCCTTGTATATCTAATTTACGAAAAATAACAATTAAATAATACAGGAAATTTTGATGACATTCGTCATGTTTCTTCGTTTTACTAAGGGGAAACAGGTTACAGGGTAAAAAACAACCGAATAATATTGTGAGAATGCGGGGTGAAAGTGTACCTTTGATCCATACCGACTACCAAACTGCTCCCCAGTACATCAAGTACAAACCTTACCTATCCTTTAGTATTTTCTGTGCGTATTGCATCCCGTGTGCATGACTGACTGATTACTTTGCCTCAATAATATTTTGTTCAAACTTTTTTCTTAGTGAGAGATTTTCTCTCATGTGACTTACGCCGTTCGATTTCTATCGTGACGGCTTTTTTTGGCTGTATGATAAAAACAGTAAAGCCCGCAAAGCAGCTACAGTACTGCATTGCGGGCTTTTGTATTGCTGGCCTGAACAGGGATCAAGTTGAAAAGTTGTGGGATTAGTGATAAAGAGCTTTTTTTGCAGCCAGATGAATAAAAGCCAAGGACAGGATATAGTAAAAGAGTTAATGGGTTATTTATTACCCGCAGGAACATTAGACTATTTTGAATTAACTCACATCGTAAAAGATAAAGAAGGTCTGGTATTATTTTTAGAAGAGAAGAACCTTCCCCCCGCCGAATACCAGGACCAATCCCTTCATTCCAAAGGCTTTTTACCCGAAGTTCGAGTTCAAGACTTCCCTATTCGCGATCAGAAAGTACAATTAAGCATCCGGCGCCGCCGCTGGGAACATCCGGGCACTGGCGAGATCATCTCCCGCAACTGGGACCTGGTCATGCAGGGCGCACGAATCACCAAAGAGTTCGGGCTTTTTTTAAAAGATGCACTTGGATAATCATCCGATCAGTTGCCATCAACTGGGGCGGATGTATCAAATGAATGGTAAACTTCTGCAGCAGCAGTATAAGCATCACATCAGCGGCTACAAAGACTGGGATCAAAAGGAGCATGCTTCAGAGTGGATGCTTTTTGAAGAGAACATGGGTACTCATCTGAGTATCGATGAAACAGCCCTATCCAATGACGAACTATACACTATTGTCACCAACAAAGCAGCTAAAGGCCGCAAGGGCGCGCTGGTAGCAATGGTCAGAGGAACGCTGGCTGACCGGGTGGAAGAAGTCTTATCCCGCCTGAGTTTGAAGCTCAGGAAGCGGGTTCAGGAAGTAACCCTGGATATGGCCGCTAATATGAACCTGATCGTCAAACGGTGCTTCCCTTTTGCACACCGTGTTATTGATCGCTTCCACATACAACAACTGGCCGGAGAAGCAGTGCAAGAGATACGAATAAAGTATCGCTGGCAGGCTATCGACGAAGAGAATGAGCAGATTGCTCTGTCAAGAAAAGCCAAACAGACTTACGTGCAACAGTTATTATCCAATGGCGATTCCCCCAAACAATTACTTGCCCGCAGCCGCTACCTGCTGTTCAAGCAAAAGATCAGGTGGACTCCTTCACAAAAACAAAGGGCAGCACTGCTGTTCGAGTTGTATCCACGAGTGAAGCAGGCTTATGATCTATCCATAAAGCTGGCTGATATCTTCCGTCAATGCAAATGCAAGGAAGAGGCCTTTAAGAGACTGGCGCTCTGGCATAATGAAGTGGAAACGGCAGGAATAGAATCGTTCAGAACGGTATCAAGATCTATTGAGACTCACTACCTGGCAATACTGAACTTCTTCAATAACAGAAGTACCAATGCTTCGGCAGAATCCTTTAATGCGAAAATAAAGGCCTTCAGGGCATCAGCCAGAGGGGTTAGGGACATCAAATTCTTCTTGTTCAGACTGTCTAAACTCTATGCGTAGGAAAAGAAGCCCCCAGAAATTTTACTTGATCCCTGAACAGGATCAGTTAAAGATCAGCTCAGGGTAGGGAATATCCAGTTTGTATTTAAGGTCTGTGCAGCGGAACATCAGCATTTCAATAATGGCCTCGGTGGAGTACTGGTATTTTACGCCGGGTGTTGCCGGATCATTGACCCAGTTGTTGAAGGTATCTGTAAAATCATCGTCCAGCTTATCAAGTGTTTTGATACCGATCTTTTTCAATGCTGCTGCATTGCAGAGCTGCTCATATTGTCCACGGATAGGGATGGCGATCATCTTCTTTTTGAGGTGCAGGGCTTCGGCCGGGGTCTCAAAACCGGCTCCGCATACAATGCCGTGGCAGCCGATCAGGCTTTGGTTGAAGGCGGTTTTGCCTACCGGGATCCAGGTAATATTTCCTTCCCGGGTAATGGTTTTCACTTCTTTGGAGAACACTTCAAAGCGATGGTCCCTGAAAGGCTGCAGGAGGGTCCTGAGCTGGCAATCGCAGTAAGAAGGCAGGTAAACGGTGATATATCCGTTGTTGACGGGTTCGGCCTGCAGGATATCTTCCTTGATCACGGGCGAGAAGATGAAATCGTCATAACATTCAAAATGCAGTCCTATATACTGGGAGGCGCGGGCGTAGTTGTTGAGCACCCATTCGCCGATCTTATTGGGTTTTTCGGGCCTGGGCGTTTTGGTGGAGCGGAAACTGGCCTGGTGGCCAAAGTTTACGGAAGGTACTTTCTTCAGACCGCAGGCAATGGAAGTGATGCATTCAAAATCATTCAGCACCAGGTCGTATTGTTCAACAGGCAGCTCTCGGGCTTCTTTGATCACGCGGTAGGGCGAGATGCTGCGGGTAAGTTTCCAGTAGTCCAGGCTGCCGGTGCAGGTATAAAAGAGGCTGAGCCCCTTGCTGCGGAATTTGATGGGCGCATCCAGTGTCAGGGTGCTGTTGGCGCCACTGAGAAAGATGTCCACAGTACCATAGCGCTCCAGGTAAGGCAATAGTTCCATGGCCCTGCTGATATGACCGTTGCCGGTGGCCTGGATAGCATAGAGTATCTTCATGTTGCAGTTTTACTTACTGTTGTTATTGATTAAATAGCTAAGGAATTTATATAGAAGCTGATCTCATCGGTAAGCACATTGAGCGGCATCTTTTTGTCTACGGCAGGCACATGCTGGAACTGTGTTTCATCATACTCAAATATGGTCCATTCGTTGTGGTGGTATTCCAGGGCGGTGAGGTGTTCCACCCAGTCGCCGGAATTGAGGTAGATCACATGGCCTTTGTCATTGGCCACAATTCTTTTCTGTGGCTGGTGGATATGTCCGCAGATTACATAGTCGTACTTCTTTTCGATGGCCAGTTCGGCGGCAATATTCTCAAACTTATTGACCTTGGCGGCCTTATTCACCTCGGCCATCACCTTTTTGGAAATGGAAAGCTTTTCCCGGCCGAAGGCTTTGAGGCAGTTGTTGATGAGGCGGTTGAAGAGGATCAGTGCGGCATACCCATGGCTGCCCAGCTTGGCAATGAATTTGGCGCCACCCCTGGTAGTGTTGTCAAATACATCGCCGTGGAAGATCCAGGTCATCTTGTTATCGATCTCCAGGACAAGTTTATCGGTTAATGTGAAATTACTGAGGTTAAAATCCGTGTAGCGGCGCATCTGCTCATCATGATTGCCGGTGATATAGAAAACGCGGGTGCCATTCATCATCAGGTTCAGCACTTCTTTGATCACGGCCATATGCGCTGCGGGGAAGTAGCGTTTGGAGAATTGCCAGCAATCAATGATATCACCATTCAGGATGAGGATATTGGGGGAGATGCTTTTCAGATAGGCCGTCAGTTCTTTGGCCCGGCAGCCATAGGTGCCGAGGTGTACATCTGAGATCACTACCACATCAACGGATCTTTTTTCCATTTAATAGGGTTTCCCAAAGATCAAAACATTGTTTTACCCACAGTTTAATCAGCGGTTAAGGAATTGTGTTGTAATTGTGACGGGAATATTAAGTGACCGGTATTAAGGAATTGTCACTTTTGCCTTTCAGGCTGTTTTTTTCGGGGTGAATACGGAAATTCGCAGCAGCTATAACACAAAGGATTCAAGAACTTTTTTTTTAGCAAATCAAGAGCAATCGTAGCAGTTTCTTAATGTTGACGGCGAAGCTTTTCCAGGTTTCGCCCTTTTTATGCCCGGACCTGACCAGGCTAACGCCGGCGCCTGCCGGCAACCAGGGTGTCGCCCGCTCTGGAAAATGCAATACCTGAAGGGGAAATGATGAATTTATTTGTACAAGTCTGCACCGGACACAAGAATGCCCGTTGCCGGCCAAGTGCTGGAAAGTAAATGATCGCTAACAGTGACAAGTATGCTAAAACTTATCTCAATAAAGAAAAAGCGGCATTGAAGGTCTTCAGCTGCAGCTCTGCAATGAGGCAGGTGAGCATCAGGGATTCCAGGAGGTTGCTGCGGCTGATATCCCCCAGGTCAATATTGTCTTTCCAGCCCAGTGCTTCCAGCAGGGTGGTCACCTGTTGTTTGGCGCCGGCATCATTGCCGCAGAGGAACATGGTAGGGATGCCCTGTGCATAGGAGGGATTCACCATGCGGGAGGCGCCCACCATATTGAGGGTCTTCACCACTTTGCTGTCCGGCAGCCATTGCTGCACCAGCTCCCCGGCCGTGATCCCTTTCAGGGCCAGCTGCGGTGTTTCACTGAAGGAAACCGCATTGCAGAGGTCTATCACAATTTTATCTTTCAGCGCGGCAGCGCCCAGTCCCTGCAGTAGTTCCTGCACGCCGTTCCAGTTAATGGCAATGATGATGACGTCACCGAAAGCGGCTGCTTCCGCAAAAGTGCCGGTATGGCATCCTGCGCCCAGCTGCTCTTTCCAGGTGAACAGGCTTTCACTTTGCGGTTCGCGGTTGCTGATCAGTACGGAATGGCCGGCGTCCAGTAATCCTTTTCCAAGGACCCTGCCTACGTTGCCGGCACCGAGGATGCCTATTTTCATGATTTGTCCGGATGATTGGTGCAACAACAAAAATACGGAGCAGAAGGTTTGCGTGGTGCATTATTGCGGCTGTGCAAAGCGCGGGTCTTTGAGGAAAGCGGAATCTGTGAGGGTGCGCAGGAACTGCTGGATATAATACTTCTCGGTATTGTTCAGGGGGATGCCGTCCCGGAGCAGCGGATCTACGGTGGCGCTCAGCTGAACGCCGCTGGTATAATGGTCCAGCACCTGGGTGGTGGAGAGAAAGCGGCCGTCATGGCCATAGGGAAAGGTGAGGAATACATTGCGTAGGCTGGGCACTTTGAATTTGAGGGAGTCCGCCGGGTTATTGGTGATGCGCATGCGGCCATAGTCGCGGATGGTGGGATCCACCGGCAGCCCGGTATTGCGGTAGCTATTGTCGGTGAACAGTGGCTCGGTATGGCAGGATACACATTTTTTTGACTGGAACAGGGTATAACCTATGGTTTCTTCAGGGGTGAAGCTGGTCTCACCACGTTTTACCCGATCGTACTTGCTATTGGCGGATACCAATGAGCCCACAAACTGGGTGAGGGCCAGCAGCATGCGCTGGCTGTTGATGGTCTCATCACCGAAGGCGGCTTTGAACCGTTGCCGGTAGCTGTCGTCAGCGCTGAGCTTGCTGATCACTTTACCGATCTCTTCCGCCATTTCATTGGGGGCGGTGAGCGGGGCCAGGGGCTGCACTTCCAGGTTGACAATACCGCCATCCCAATGGGTTGCCGGCTGCCATACCAGGTTGAACAGACCAGGTGCATTGCGGGTGGTGAACTGGTTATCGAATCCGTGGCTCAGGTTATGGTCATAGGTGGCAAAGGCGGCAAACTGCTGGTGGCAGGAGGCGCAGGGGAAGTTGCCGTCTTTGGAGAGGCGGCCGTCATAGAACAATTGCCTGCCCAGCTCAAAACCTTCCTGGGTAAGCGGGTTGGTGGCAAAAGTATAATGCGGTTCGGGGAATCCGGGGGGAACCGTAAACGACAATGCGCGGGGGCCGCTGCCGCCATCCCCTTTTTTACAGGCGTTGATGCCTGCCGTGCCCAGCAGAATGACGAGTATGATCCCTATGGTCCAGCGGAGGGTCATGTTATTCGTTGTGGATGCTGGTTACGGTGAACATTTTGGCGTAGTTCTCGGCAATCTGCATGGCCAGGGTACCGGGTGTCATGCAGGTGGGGTTGGTGCTGATCTTAATATCATGCGGGTTTTTGAACCAGGCCAGTACATCGGCAGTGATATGGATGGAAGAATGGCCGTTGGGCTGCATGTCCACCGCATCGCCGTAAGGGAAGAGCAGGGTGATCTGCCGCACCACATTGTCGGCCTGCCGGAAGCCACCGATATGGTATTCAAATGCATGGCCGGGTGCGGTGGATACGGGCGACTGCCCCTCCAGCTTAGCCATGATATACCCGGTGTTCCAGGTCCAGAACATACCGTTCAGCGGGTCCAGGGCGCCGGTCTGTGCGCCGCTGACATTGCGGGCGCTGTCCACGCCCAGCATGAAAGCGAGGCGGTTGTATTTATAAGAAGGCACCGTGATGGGCAGTACACAGGAAGCGGAGTCCCGGAAATTGACCAGGTAATACTGGTCAACGGGCACCTGGAAAACTTTCCCTGAATCGGTATTGATGAGCTGGATAGCGTGTACGTAGAATTTGAACTGGTCCACCTGGAAGGACTCATTGAAGGCATTGGTATAGCTACTGCCAAAGACCATGTCTTCGGTATCGTCCTGCACCACGGCTTTAAAGTGGAGCTGGATATTATGGCCGGGTGCATCGGCCGGATCAAAATGCAGTTCCCGCTGGCAGGCGCTCAGCAGCGTGCCGGTCAGGATAAGGAATACTCCCGTCAGAACCGGGATACGCCTGGTTGGGCCGGGTGAAACGCGCATACAGAAAGGGTTTTAAAGGTTATTGATCAAAACCACGGATCTTTTGCCGCGACTGTTTTTGTTCGGACTGTCGTTTTTTTGTTTCCTGCCTTTTGGCTTTGGCGGCTTTGGATGGTTTTGTGGCGATTCTTTTTTTGACTTTTTTCAAAGCCTGTTCCAGCAGGTTGTTGGTCTTGGTAATCACCGTCTGTTTGTTTTCCAGCTGTGAGCGGTGTACCTGGCTCTTAACCTGCAAAAAGCCTTCCGAATTTATTTTGGCGGAGAGTTTCTGTTGAATGGTATCCTTTTGCTCAGCACTCAGGATCATAGAGTTGTCAACATGGAAATACCCTTCTACCATCGTCTCCACCTTGTTCACGTTCTGACCGCCTTTGCCGCCGCTACGTGCCGTCCTGAATAGTATTTCTTTTGAAACATCTATCTTCATTCCCTAAAGGTAAAATTAATTACGGCGCTATGCGTGCAGTTATACAACGGGTAACAGAGGCAAGTATTGCCATTGATAATAGTATACGGTCCGCCATTGGTAAGGGTTTGCTGGTACTGATCGGCATTGAGGATACAGATAACGAGGAAGATATCCGCTGGCTGGGCAGTAAAATAGTGCAGCTGAGGATCTTCAATGATGCGGAAGGGGTGATGAACGTATCTGTGAAAGAGGATGGCGGGGATATCCTGCTGGTGAGCCAGTTCACCCTGCATGCTTCCACCAGAAAGGGCAATCGCCCTTCCTATATCCGGGCCAGCAAACCGGAAATAGCTGTTCCGCTATATGAACGGATGATTGAGTACCTGGGGCAGGAGCTGGGTAAGCCGGTAGCTACGGGCCAGTTTGGGGCTGATATGAAAGTGAGCCTGCTGAATGACGGGCCTGTTACCATCCTGATAGACAGCAAGCACCGGGAATAAACCGCAAACCATTACAACCTATATGGACATTACATTACAACAGGCGCAGGCGCAGGTGGATCAGTGGATCCGGACTGTGGGCGTACGTTATTTCAGTGAGCTGACCAATATGGCCATCCTGACGGAAGAAGTGGGAGAACTGGCCAGGATCATGGCCAGGAAATTCGGGGATCAGTCATTTAAGGAGTCGGACAAGAACAAGGACCTGGCCGATGAAATGGCGGATGTGCTGTGGGTATTGATCTGCCTGGCCAACCAGACCGGGGTGGACCTTACATCGGCCCTGCAGAAGAACTTCGAAAAAAAGAATATCCGGGATGCTGACCGTCATCAGCAGAATGAGAAGCTCCGCTAACTATTATTTACGGATCATTTCCGAGATCTTCCAGATGGCCCCGGCCGTACCAGCCAGCAGCAGGATCACGCCCCAGGTATAGAGGGGGGAATCCGAAGGATATTTGCTCATTTTCACCAGGCCGGTAATAATAAAATACAGGGATATCAGGATTGAAACAATGCTTACGCCGGTGCTGGAAGAACGGCGGCCCGCTGCTGCGGCTGAGGGTAACTGTTTGAGTGCCTTATCAATCTCATCGGCGGCATACTGCCGTGCCAGCAAATGCTGTCGGATCTGGTCTCTGCTGAAACCCGCCTCGATCTGCTGATCTATCTCCCGGCGGAGCTTTTGGGTGTTTGTCATAAGTATCGGATTGCGTGAACCTAAATATAATCAACTGCCCCGGACCTTGCAATAGTCTGGTGTAAACACTTATCTTTGTTACCTATGGCTACAGATACCAACAAGTTCCAGGCAATTATTTCGCACTGCAAAGAATACGGTTTTATTTTCCCTTCCAGCGAGATCTATGATGGCTTAAGCGCCGTGTATGATTATGGTCAATGGGGTAGTGAATTGAAGAAAAATATCAAAGACTACTGGTGGAAAAGCATGACCCAGCTGCAGGAAAATATTGTGGGTATTGACGCTGCCATTTTCATGCATCCCACCACCTGGAAGGCCAGTGGTCACGTGGACAATTTCAGTGACCCGATGATCGATAATAAGGACAGCAAAAAACGCTATCGGGTGGATCACCTGATTGAAGGGTATGCTGAAGAACTGGAAAAAGCAGGTAAAACGGAGGAAGGTGCAGCTATCCGTGCGGAATTAAGCCGCCTGGAGGCAGCCAGTGATTTTGAGGGTTTGAAGAAGCTCATTGATGACAATAAAATAAAATGTGCTGTCAGCGGCACGGCCAACTGGACCGATGTCCGCCAGTTCAACCTGATGTTCTCCACGCAACTGGGTAGTGTGGCGGAAGATTCCAACGAGATCTACCTGCGCCCGGAAACAGCCCAGGGGATATTTGTCAACTTCCTGAATGTGCAGAAGACGGGCAGGATGAAGATCCCGTTTGGTATTGCACAGATCGGGAAAGCTTTCCGGAACGAGATCGTGGCCCGTCAGTTCATTTTCCGCATGCGGGAGTTTGAGCAGATGGAGATGCAGTTCTTTATCCGCCCTGGCACACAGAAAGAATGGTATGAGCACTGGAAGACTGAAAGGATGAAATGGCACCTGAGCCTGGGTATCCCGGCTGAAAGCTATCGTTTCCATGACCATGTGAAGCTGGCGCACTATGCGGATGCGGCCTGTGATATTGAGTTTGAGTTCCCCATCGGCTTCAAGGAAGTAGAGGGTATTCACTCCCGGACCGACTTTGACCTGAAGAAGCACCAGGAATACAGCAGGAAGAAAATGCAGTATTTTGACCACGAGATAAACCAGAATTACATTCCTTACGTAATTGAAACTTCAATAGGGTTGGACAGGACCGTGCTGATGGTACTCAGTAACGCTTACGCCGAAGAAGACCTGAGTACTGCTGAGAAGCAGGATACCCGGGTAGTGCTGAGATTTCCACCTAAACTGGCGCCCATCAAACTGGCGATTTTGCCTTTAGTCAAAAAAGATGGATTGCCGGAAATTGCCCGTGATATCCTGAATAGCTGTAAATCAAGCTTTTATTGTTTTTACGAAGAGAAAGATACCATTGGTAAAAGGTATCGCCGGATGGATGCTTTAGGCACGCCGTTTTGTGTAACCGTAGATCATCAAACAAAAGAGGATCAAACCGTTACGATCCGATACAGGGATTCCATGAAGCAAGAAAGGATTCCGATAAATAAAATCAAAGAAATTGTGGAAAACCAAATTTTTGTATAATTTTGATTTGCCCGTTTGAATTGATACAAGCCTGACAGCCCCGCACTACAGAAAAATTTATGGTCCTCCCTATGAGAAAAATCATAAGGTTAACGTTCTTATGTAGTAGTTATCTGTAAAAACCATAAGTTCAATACCCTAAAAGCAAAAGTATGCTTGCAATTACAATTCCTGTGAATCTGTTTGTGCTCGGCGGCGCGCTTATTCTTGGGTTTCTGGTCGGATTTTTGACCCGCGGTGGTCAACTTGCCAAATGGAAAAGAAAAGTGATCAGCCTTGAAACAGAGATGCTTACAAATCATGCTGATATCCTTGATCTTCAAAAGGATAAAGCTGTGTTGGAGCTCAAGTTAAAGGAGCTGGCCATCCCGGTGATTCCGATCAATGCTGTTAAAGATGAAACAGCAACCGGAACCTCCGATAGTTCTGCACGTAAGCCGGCCATCAAGCCGCAGTCTCCACCCATCAAGAAGCATTCCTGACAAACGCAACGGTTCCGCCGAAACCGTTCTATTTTACAGAACTAACTACGTTTACCCAACCAATCTCACAAGCATACCTGGATTTTAGTGGTCCGCGATCAGCCGTATAATTCCTGGTGAATAGATTTTCTATCGTAGCCAAGCGCCTGGATGCGCTGTTTGGCTTCGTCTATCATATTTTTCCACCCGCAGAGATAGAATAAGGCGGGTTTGGGAGTCAGCTGCCCGGCATTGTCCGTTGCAGCTTTATTGCTTTCTGTACAGATGCGCTCGTACAACTGGTGTACATAGCCGGTGCAATGATTGCCCGGTCCTTCCCTTGAATAGGTAGGTATATAGCGGAAGCCAGGCAGTTGCTGCTCCAGTTGCTGTAATTCTTCATGATACAGGGTATCTCCCAGCCGGCGGCAGCCGAACAGCAGGTAAAGCTGTTGGTGTGGTATGCCCTGGTTTAATAAATGGTGGACCATTGAGCGGAAAGGTGCAATACCCGTTCCGGTGCATATAAAAAAGACATCGCGGTCAATGGGTTCCGGCAATATGAATACGCCCTGGGGGCCGCGGAAAACCAGTTCATCTCCCTCCTGTATATTATTGAACAGCCAGGTAGTGCCGGCGCCTCCTTCCAGCAACACAATCAGTAATTCAAATACATTGCTGCCATCAGGCCAGCTGGCAATGGAATAACTTCTCCAGCGTTTGGCTGGCTTCTCATGAATGGGGAAATCGAGGGTCACAAACTGACCCGGGGTAAAGTCGAACGAAGCCAGTTCCGGCACCTGGATCCAGTACCGCCTGGTATGGTTCGTTTCATTGGCAATGCGAATGACCCTACCGGTTCGCCATGGCTGCACCATAAGGCATCGTTTTACTAAATATACCTTTTTTCAGGCAGAATTCGTAGGGCTCAATGGGCTTTTTCAACGGTCTGATGGTATTTTTAGTGTCTGGTATCAACATTGCAGCTTATTACTCAATTGCGTACCTTTGCACCGCCGATATGAACCTGCAGACGTTGTTGGACAGTTATAAGCATGACCCCCGCCTTTTTCAACTGGCGGACAGGTTGTCCTTTGCCCAGCCCCAGCGCCTCTACTGTAAAGGCCTGCGCGGCAGTTCCCCTTCCTTTGTGATCAGCAGCCTTTTTCAATACCCGGCTGCCAGCCAGCTTAACCACCTGATCGTTTGTGAAGATGCCGAAGCGGCAGCTTACCTGCACAACTCACTGGAGAACCTGACCAACGCACTTAATATTTATTTCTTCCCCTCTTCTTTCAAGAACAGGAAGAATTTCCGGCTGCTCAACCCTTCCCATGTGATGCTGCGGACAGAAGCCCTGACCCGCTTCTCCACCCCCACCGGTGGCCGTGCCGGCGCCCTGGTCACCTATCCCGAAGCCTTGTTTGAGAAAGTAGTGCTGCCGGATACCTTATCGGGCAATATCATTTACCTCAAATCAGGCGATTCCATTGATGTGAACGGGCTGATGCAGCAGCTGGTAGAATATGGTTTTGAACGAACCGATTTTGTCTACGAGCCGGGGCAGTTTGCCCTGCGCGGCGGCATCCTCGATATCTATTCCTTTGGCAACGAAAAGCCCTACCGGGTGGAGCTGTTTGGCAATGATGTGGACTCTATCCGCATTTTTGATCCCGAGTCCCAGCTCAGTGAACGGAAACTGCTGCAGGTGACCATCATTCCCAATGTGGATACCCAGTTTGACAGCGCCGCCAAGATCTCCCTGCTGGACTTCCTGCCGGAGAACACCGTGGTCTGGGTACAGGACTGGGAACTCACCAAAGAGAAACTGCTGGTACAGGAGGAAGACCTGGGCCAGTTCATCCGCCTGCAACAGGAAGAAGCCGCAGCCCGGGCCGCCAATCCGCGTAAAAAAACACTGATAGAAGACGAAGATAAACTGGAGAAGAAAGAAGCGGCGCCCGAAGATTTTGTAGCGGCCCAACTGGTGGAAGAGCAGCTGCAATCCAGGCATATTGTCCTGTACGGGTTGACCGATGTGTTTCCCGCCGGCCATACTGCCGGTCAGCAGCCTGCTGATCCCTTTACCATTGGCTATAATACCAAAGAGCAACCGGCCTTTAACCGGCAGTTTGACCTGCTGATCAGAGACCTGAAAAGCTGGGAGGCGAAAAAGTTCAGCGAATACCTGTTTGCAGAAAATCCCCGCCAGCTGGAAAGGCTCAACAGCATCTTTGAAGACCTCAAGGCTGAGATCCAGTTCATCCCCATCCCTACCTCCATCCATGAGGGATTTATTGATGAGGACCTGAAACTGCTCTGTTATACGGATCACCAGATCTTCCAGCGCTACCATAAGTACAAGGTGAAGCAGGCCTATAACAAGAACAAGGCCCTTACCCTGCGTACCCTGCGCGAACTGCAGCCCGGCGATTATGTCACCCATATAGATCATGGCGTGGGCATTTACAGCGGCCTGCAGAAGATAGAGGCCAATGGCAAGATGCAGGAAGCGGTGCGCATCCTGTACAAGGACAGTGATATCCTGTACGTGAACATCAACTCCCTGCACAAGATCTCCAAGTATACCGGCAAGGAAGGCAGCGCTCCCAAGGTCAACAAACTGGGCAGTGACGCCTGGACCAGGCTCAAGGAAAAAACAAAGACCAAGGTCAAGGAAATTGCCTTCGACCTGATCAAGCTATACGCGCAACGCAAGGCGCAGCAGGGTTTCCAGCATACGCCGGACAACTACATGCAGACAGAGCTGGAGGCCAGCTTCATTTACGAGGATACGCCGGACCAGAGCAAGGCCACGGCCGATGTGAAAAAAGATATGGAGCAGCCCGCGCCCATGGACCGGCTGGTCTGCGGCGACGTGGGTTTTGGTAAAACGGAGATCGCCATTCGTGCTGCCTTCAAGACCTGTTTGGATGGCAAGCAGGCTGCTATCCTGGTCCCCACTACCATCCTGGCCTTCCAGCACTATAAGACCTTTAAGGACCGCCTGAAGGATTTTCCTGTAACGGTGGACTTTATCAACCGCTTCAAGAGCTCCAAAGAGAAAAAAGAAGCCCTCAAAAAACTGGAAGAAGGCAAGATCGATATCATTATAGGCACCCATGCCCTGCTGGGCAAGGAAGCCAAATTCAAGGACCTTGGGCTGCTGGTGATTGATGAGGAACAGAAATTCGGAGTGGCGCACAAGGAAAAGATCAAGACCCTGCGCACCAATGTGGACTGTCTCACGCTGACGGCCACACCCATTCCGCGAACCTTACAGTTCAGCCTGATGGGCGCCCGCGACCTCAGCATCATCAACACGCCGCCACCCAACCGGCAGCCTATCCAGACCGAAGTGCAGGTCTTCAATGAAGACGCTATCCGGGACGCCATCTATTTTGAAACGGAAAGAGGGGGGCAGGTCTTCTTCATCCATAACCGGGTACAGGGCCTGACAGAAATGAAGGTCCGGCTGCAGGGGCTTTGCCCCGATCTCAGCATCGGGTATGCCCACGGGCAGATGGAAGGCCATGAGCTGGAAGAACGGATACTGGATTTCATCGACAAAAAATATGATGTCCTCATCTGTACCAATATCGTGGAGAGTGGAGTGGACATTCCCAATGTCAATACCATCATCATCAACAACGCACACCATTTCGGGCTGAGCGATCTGCACCAGCTGCGTGGCCGTGTGGGCAGGAGCAACAGGAAAGCTTTCTGTTACCTGCTGGCCCCGCCCATGAGCACCCTGCCGCAGGATTCACGTAAGCGTCTCCAGACCCTGGAGCAGCACAGTGAACTGGGCAGTGGCTTCCAGATCGCCATGCGCGACCTGGACATCCGCGGCGCCGGTAATATGCTGGGCGGGGAGCAGAGCGGTTTCATGGCCGAGATCGGCTTTGAGATGTACCAGAAGATCCTGGACGAAGCCATCAAGGAACTGAAGCGGACCGAGTTCAGGAACCTCTTCAAGGAAGAGATCGCAAAACAGGAAGATTATGTGCAGGACTGTACTATTGATACTGACCTGGAGATCCTGATCCCCGATACCTATGTGGAAAGCATCACGGAAAGGCTGACCCTGTATACGCGGCTGGACAATTGTGAGAACGAAGCCCAGCTGCAGGAATTTGCCCAGGAGCTCAGTGACCGGTTTGGTCCCATCCCCCAGCAGGTGGAAGACCTGTTTGAAACGGTCCGCTGCCGCAGGCTGGCGGTAGAGCTGGGCTTTGAAAAAATGATGCTGAAAGAGGAAACCCTTCGCTGTCATTTCGTTAACAAACCGGATTCTCCCTATTTTGAATCTCCTGTATTCCAGCATATCCTGGGCTTTGTGCAGACCCAGGTCAATAATGCCCGCCTGAAGCAAACGGAGCGCTCCTTCCTGCTGATCATTTCCAATTTGAAAAGCATGCACCAGATTGTGCAGTTCCTGAAGCGGATGCAGCAATATGTAACGCAACCTTCTGACGCTACGGCGTAGGATTGAACTACAATAAATTCATAGCGGCGTAACAGCGGTCCTGCGGTCTTGCGGGGAAACTATACGTGTGCCGCACCTTAGTGGAAAACGGGAATGTATATACGCTATCGGTCCAACAGTTCAACCTGTGTATAGAGCGTTTACCAGATTTTCGGTACAGCCAGTAACGGGATTGAGCAATACAAGGTAGTTGCCTTCTCTGCGATGAGAGCAGTAAACCAGGTTAGCCCCGCTGTTCCCGCTTCAGGTCCCTTTGACTTTTCAGCCAGGCCAGCAGTACAAAGGCCAGTATGCCGAGCGGTATGGCCCAGAAGATGCTGGCCCAGGTAAAGGTTTTTGTCACCTCTTTTTTTTCGGCTACCAGGTCCTGTTGCCGTTGGGTGGCCAGGCTGGCCAGCCGGGGATAGTAATGCACTGCAAGGGCGTAGAAGGGCAGGGCGGTATCGCGCCGGGCTTCGGTTTTGGCCAGGATATCGGCAAAGTCGAACAGCAGCTGCCCGATAATAGAATCCGGTGCGGGCATCAGGGCGATCCGTTCATGCAGCTGGAAAGCCAGCTGCTGCTTAAGTGAATCTGCTGCTACGGGGAAAGGAATTTTTTTATCGAGGATCCAGTTGGGAAAATTGTTGGGGTCCAGGTTGATCACCTGCCTGTAATCCGGCCGGGCGCTGACCTGCTGTTCCAATATTTTCCCGTGGATCCATTCCGATCCGCCATGGGCCTGCGGATTGAGGCGGATGGCTTCGCGGATCAGCTCCAGGGCGCGCCGGGGTTGTCCGTTCAGCTCATAGGCGGTGGCCAGGTTGGCGACAATAGTATATTCATGGGGATGATCCCGGTAGAGTTGTTCCAGCCAGGGGAGGGCTGTAGCTGTATTGCCCAGCCTTAATTCAATAGCGGCCCGGTCAGACAGGTCCTGGAAGTGCATTCGGGCGGGGTCCTGTTGTTCCAGCTGGGCCTTGCGGGCCAGCAGGGCAGGAGATTGGGCAAAGCCATATTGCCAGTAAGGAGGCTGCCCATTGACAGGATGGAGCAACTGGTGGAGATCCAGTTTTTGCTGGTAATTCCTGGGTGGCTCCAGGGGCGTATACTCATTGATGCAGGCCATGGCATGGCCGGCCAATACAATAAAGGCGCAGGCCAGCAGCCCGCGGCGGAGCAGTGAGCTATGCAGCATGGGTCAGAGTGCTTTTTCCATTAAACAGTGGGGGATGGTCACTTCGTCAAATTCTTGGCCGCTGACAGAATAACCCAGTTTCTCATAGAAACCGACAGCTGTTTTACGGGCATGCATGGTGATGCGGCGATAGCCGAGGTCATAGGCTACATTCTCTGCAAAGACCAACAGGGCGCGGCCAATACCTTTACCCTGGAGATTATTGAGTACAGCCATCTGCCTGAGCCGGGCGGTCTGTGCATCTTCTTTGATCAGCATGCAGCAGGCCAGGATCTTATCTTCCTCAAAGGCGCCGATCAGCATTTCTTCTTTTTCTTTTTCCAGTTCTTCGGGGGACAGGGTCAGGCCAAGTGGTTTGCGCAGGATGTCATTGCGCAGCTGTACCATTTGCTGGTACTCTTTGGAGCCATGATCTATTATTTTGAGGGCCATTGGCGATAATTGGGGGATGTTCAGGTTGCTGCAATTTAAGCAATTGCTGTGGGATAGGCGGAAATTGATACATTTAAAATTCAATTATACTTACTGAAAAGCATGTTGTAAGAAATTAAGTATGATGTAATTAAACCGGCGCTGCAAAAAAATTGGCAGAATAGTGGATCAGCAGGCGGATGATTTTTAGGATAAAAAGGGGAATAAATTACCCGCTGCTGGTCAGGGGGCAGCAGCTGCTGGCCTGGATATTCCTGGGGATCAATACCAGCCGGAACAGGGAGCGGTTGCAGTACTGACAGCGGAAAGCTGCGATCAATGTTGCAACCGGTTTCGGCGGTACTTTTTAAAAGAGATGGGCGGATAGTACTACAAAAGGCTGAAAGAACAAAATATTCACAGCATTAATTAAAAACCAGCTATTTGTTGTTAATATCCCAAAATCTATATTTTTGCAGCCGTAACTAAACTTTACAAAAATGTCAGACATTGCAACAAGAGTAAAAAAGATCATTGTTGATAAGTTAGGTGTAGAAGAAGCAGAAGTTACCAATGAGGCTTCTTTCACCAATGATTTAGGTGCCGATTCTTTGGACACCGTGGAACTGATCATGGAATTTGAAAAAGAGTTTAATATCTCTATTCCTGATGAGCAGGCTGAGACCATTACCACAGTTGGCCAGGCTATTGCTTACTTAGAAGAGCATGCTAAGTAATCTGGACACTGCCGTTCAGGTGCAATAAATTAAAATCCGCCTTTCATTTGCTGGCGCATGCCGCGGGGGCGGATTTGTTACTTAAAAAACTTCCGGGAAATAATCCTATGCAATTAAAACGAGTTGTTGTTACAGGCATTGGTGCTTTAACGCCTATTGGAAATAATCTTGAAGAATATTGGAATAGTCTTGTGAAAGGTGTGTCTGGTGCAGATCAGATCACCTTGTTCGATGCCGGTAAATTTAAAACACGCTTTGCCTGCGAACTGAAGAATTTCGATCCTTTGCAGTACCTCGATAAAAAAGAGGCCCGCAAGCTGGATCGGTTCGCGCAAACGGCTATTGCCGTGAGCGACCAGGCTGTTGCAGATGCCCGTCTGAAAGAAGACAATATCAATGCGGATCGTATTGGTGTTGTTTTTGCCAGCGGCATCGGGGGATTAATCACTTTCCAGGAAGAAGTAACCAATTTTGCACAGGGCGATGGAACTCCCCGCTTCAATCCCTTCTTCATCCCCAAGATGATCCTTGACATTGCTGCAGGCCATATTTCAATGCGCCACGGATTCCGTGGTCCTAATTTTGCAGTAGTAAGTGCCTGCGCCTCCTCCACCAACGCCATTATGGAAGCCTTCAACCTGATCCGTCTCGGAAAGGCTGATGCTATCCTGGCCGGTGGCTCGGAGAGCGTGATCAAGGAAGCCGGTGTGGGTGGCTTCAACGCCATGAAAGCACTGAGCGAACGAAATGATGACCCCAAGACAGCCAGCCGCCCCTATGACAAGGACCGCGATGGCTTTGTCATGGGAGAAGGCGCCGGCGTACTGGTGCTGGAAGAACTGGAGCATGCCCAGCGCCGGGGCGCCAAGATCTATTGTGAGATCGCCGGCTGTGGTGCCACTGCGGATGCACACCATATCACGGCTCCCCATCCGGAAGGACTGGGCGCCAAAAATGTGATGTTCGCCGCATTGGATGACGCCGGTATGAAAGCAGAAGACATTGACTACATCAATACACATGGCACTTCTACACCCCTGGGTGATATTGCCGAGGTAAAAGCGATCATGGATGTATTTGGAGAACATGCCTTCAGGGTAAATATCAGCTCCACGAAATCGATGACAGGGCACTGTCTCGGAGCCGCCGGAGTGGTAGAGGCGATCGCCTGTATCATGAGTGTAAACCATGACACAGTACCACCCACCATCAACCACTTCACGGATGACCCCGAACTGGATGCCCGTCTCAATTTCACTTTCGATAAAGCCCAGAAAAGAGAAGTGAGGGCAGCATTGAGCAATACTTTTGGCTTTGGAGGCCACAATGCTTGCGTCATTGTGAAAAAATTCTCCGCCTGAACTTGAACGAACACCGGGTTTTTTCGTTGGAGGTTAAGAGATGGTAGCTGGCTCAGGGGTTCCCTGTCGTTTACCTGTTTGAAATTTTTTGCCTTAATGAAAAATTAGTAGCTTGACAATTGTGGGACTCCTGGACCGCTTTATTGGCAAAGAAGACGACCTTTCTTTCAAAAAGAACCTTCGTAATGTGCTGGGCTTCGCCCCGGGAAAGCTTCCTTTGTACCAGGCCGCGCTGACCCATCGTTCTGTGCGGGACAGTGCAGACGAGAACAACGAAAGGCTTGAATACCTGGGGGACGCCATCCTCAGCGGCATTGTAGCTGATTTTCTCTTCAAAAAATACCCCTACAAGGAAGAAGGCTTTCTCACGGAGATGCGGAGCAAAATGGTAAACCGCAATAAGCTCAACGAGATTGCCATTAAAATGGGCCTCAAGAAGATCACTTTCTACAATAAGTTTGACAATTCCCTCAAGATGAGCCAGATCTTTGGCAATACGCTGGAGGCGGTTGTGGGCGCTATCTACCTGGACAAGGGTTTTGTAAAGACCAAGAAATGGGTGCTGGAAGCCATCATTATCCCGCACCTGTACATGGAAGACCTGGAGAACCTGGAGATCAACCACAAGAATAAACTCTATGGCTGGGCCAACAAGAACGGCAAGAACCTGGAGTTTGAAACCCTGGACGAACGTATTGAAGGCGGCCGCCGCCTCTTCACCATCGGCGCCGTCATTGACGGAGAATTGCTGGCAGAAGGCAAGGCCTATAATAAAAAAGACGCCAGCCAGATCGCCGCGGCTATCGCTATTGATAAGCTGGGCCTCAACCGTGTAGAGGAAGAGGAATAAGCAGACCGGCTATTGGGTCTGTTTTCCAATCCCAATAACTTCTTTGCACTGAACAGCAATACCTGCCGTCAGCCTGAATGATCCCTGCAAACCCCTGGCACGGTTGCATAAATTGTCTCAGGATCCTACTTACCTCTCTCCATACACAATTCCACCAGCACGCCATGCGTATCCCGCGGATGCAGGAAACAGACCAGCTTGTTATCAGCCCCTGCTTTAGGCGTTTCATGCAGCAGCTGAAAGCCTTCCGCCGCCAGCCTTTTCATCTCCGCTTCTATATCCGCCACCTCAAAAGCAATATGGTGAATGCCCTCGCCTTTTTTAGCTATATATTTTGCTATCACGCCATCGGGATCACTGCTTTCCAGTAATTCTATCTTGGTATCTCCCTGCCGGAAGAAAGCCGTGTTGACGTTCTCACTGGCCACAGGTTCTGTTTTATAACATTCGCTGTTGAGCAGCTTTTCAAACAGTGGTACAGCAGTGGCCAGGCTTTTGACGGCAATGCCAATATGTTCAACTTTTAGCATATCGTTATATCTGTTGGGTGAGGAATGACCGGGCGCTTCCGGGATGCGGGGCTACCGGCCCCTAAAAATAACAGCATTTAGGGTAAATTTGCGCTGGAGCGCTGCTAATTTCAGCAGTGGCCCTCACGCTGAAGCCTATGCTGACACCGCCCGTTTACCTGGACTATAATGCCACCACTCCCTGTGATCCACGGGTAGTGGACGCCATGCTTCCTTATTTTACCCGGCAGTTTGGCAATGCCGCCAGCAGGACCCATGCTTTTGGCTGGCAGGCCGAAGAAGCCGTGAATATAGCGCGGGAGCAGGTAGCTTCCCTTATTGGCGCCGTGCCGGCAGAGATTGTTTTCACTTCGGGCGCCACCGAAGCGGATAACCTGGCCCTCAAAGGGGTGTTCAGCATGTACGCCCGCAAAGGCAATCATATTATTACTGCTGCCACCGAACACAAGGCCGTACTGGATACCTGCCGCCAGCTGGAAAAAGCCGGCGCCAGCATCAGCTATCTCCCGGTAGGCACGGATGGCCGCGTAGACCCGGCAGCGGTGGCGGAAGCCATCCGGCCGGAGACCATCCTGATTGCCATTATGCTGGCCAATAATGAAACCGGCGCCCTGCAGCCGGTTAAGGAGATCGGCGCCATTGCCAAAGAACGGCAGGTGCTTTTTTTCTGTGACGCCACCCAGGCTGTTGGTAAGATCCCGGTCAACGTGCAGGAGCTGGGTATTGACCTGCTCAGCTGCTCGGCCCATAAATTCTATGGACCCAAGGGGGTGGGGGCAATATACCTTCGCCGGCGGGACCCAAGGGTAAAGCTGACTGCCCAGCTGGATGGGGGCGGTCATGAAAAGGGCGTCCGCTCCGGCACCCTCAATGTGCCCGGGATAGTGGGCATGGGGCAGGCGGCAGCTATCTGCCAGCAGGAACTAACGGAAGAAGCCAGCCGGCTGGCCGGTCTGCGGGACATGTTGGAGCAGGGCCTGCTGGCGCTGGGCTCCGTGTCTGTCAACGGCAGTACCCTTCACCGGTTGCCCAATACCAGCAATCTTTCTTTTGGTCATGCAGATGGCAGGGGACTGATGCCGGGTTTCAATAAAGATGTGGCGGTATCTTCCGGATCTGCCTGTACCTCGGCCCTGATGGAGCCCAGTTATGTGCTCAAGGCTATGGGCGTGTCTGATGAGCTGGCCTATAGCTCCCTGCGGTTCAGCCTGGGCAGGTTCAGCACGGAAGAGGAGATCAGTTATGCTATTGAAAAAGTAGCGCTGACGGTGCGGCAGCTGCGTTCAGTGCAATGATGCATATGGCTCAAGGATGTGCGCAGCGAAATAAGGAAAACACTATTCCCTCCGGGAGATGAAAAGCAGTCCACTGTTATTCGAAGTCCGCTGCGGGCCCAAACACAAGCCGGGGCAAAAGGGTCAGTGACGAACCAGGACCAGCTGCTAAGCAGACAGGCCTCGCTTTTTTGCAGGTGCAGCAATGGTTCGTATCAAAATACCCCATCAAAAATTGGTTCGTTCCAAAACACAATTCCTTTTTTATTGTTAGCATATGAGCGTTTGTGCAGTGCTTTTAAAAGTTATAGAAGCTGACCCGGGCGCTAACAGCATTGACTGAAAATAGAAAACCCTCCTTATGGGAGGGTTTCCGCGCAGTCGGTTTCGGTTATAACTTTTGAATACAGTGAACTATCAGTAGCCTTTTCAAGGATTGTTTTTTCAGCGTAACGACGAATATATTGAAATATGTCCATACATGGTACAACATCAACCATCTTTTCTTCGTTTGTAGGGATAATCCCTTATTTTCGTACCCATGTGGCCCGTTTGTAAAAAAGAATTCCGGCAGTATTTCAGTAGCCTGACCGGTTACATTGCCATCGTGGTCTTCCTCTTACTGAACGGTCTGTTCCTGTTCGTTTTTCCTGACACTAATATTCCTGATTTCGGTTATGCCACCCTCGATAAATTCTTTGAGCTGGCGCCCTGGATCCTCTTATTACTGATCCCGGCCATTACCATGCGCAGTTTTGCGGATGAGTTCCGGACCGGCACTTTTGAGCTGCTGGAAACGCGGCCGCTCAGCCGCTGGCAGGTGGTGTCCGGTAAGTACCTGGGCGCCCTGATCGTAGTGCTGATTGCCTTACTGCCTACTTTATTGTATGTGATCCCGGTGCAGCAGCTGGCGGCGGAAGGCGGCATTGATACCGGGGCCACCATTGGTTCGTACATAGGTCTTGTTTTCCTCTCTGCCGTATTTGTGGCCATTGGCAATTGCTGCAGCAGCTTCACCAATAATGCTGTGGTGGCCTTTATTGCCAGCGCCTTTGCCTGTTTCCTCCTGTATTCAGGATTCAACGCTATCAGTCGTTTACCGGCCCTGGAAGCAGGCGCCGATTATTATATTGAAATGCTGGGCATCGATTTCCATTACCGCAGTATCAGTCGCGGGGTAGTGGATTTCCGCGACGTACTCTATTTCGGAAGTGTGATCGTGTTCTTTCTGGTGTTCACCGGCAGAAACTTATTGAAAAGGTGATCCTTTATTCGGTATGGACAAACTGATTCGGAATAAATACTGGTGGCTGATAGCCTTACTGGTCCTGGTGGGCATCAACTGGGCCGCATCCCTCCTGCACTGGCGGCTGGACCTGACCCAGGAAAAGCGCTATACCCTGTCGCCCGCCACTATCCGCTTGCTGGACAACCTGGACGATAAGGTAACTATCACCGTATTCCTGGAGGGCGATATGCCGGCGGGTTTCCGCAAGCTGACCAACAGCACCAGAGAGCTGCTGCAGGAATTCCGGGAATCGGCTGTATCCCATATCCAGTTCAACTTTGTCAGGCCTTCTGCGCCAACTGCTGACTCTACCGGCACCCTCAGCATGGATTCCCTGATGTCCCTGGGCCTGAAACCTACCAATGTGCGGGTCCGGGCCAGAATAGGGGAGGGCGAAGAGAACCGCTACCTGTTCCCCGGCGCCCTGGTGACCTATAAGGACCGGGTGGAAGTGGTAGACCTGCTCCAGGGCCAGGATATGATGGGCGGGCTGCAATCCCTCAACAATGCAGAAGCCCTGCTGGAATTCAAATTTGCCCAGGCCATCCAGAAACTGACCATTGAAACACCGCCCGTTGTAGGCTACCTGCTGGGTAATGGAGAGCCATTCAGCTATAATGTATACGACCTGATCCAGCGCACGCTGAAGCCCGGTTACGGCTTTGGTTTTGTGCCAATAGACAGTGTACCGCTGATCCCCATGGACTTTGACGTACTGCTGGTGGTGAAACCCACCTCGCCCTTCAGTGATGCGCAGAAACTGAAGCTGGACCAGTATGTGATGCAGGGCGGTAAGATCATCTGGCTCATTGATAAGCTCTATGCTGAAATGGATAGCCTGCTGCGGAAGCAGTCGGACTTTGTAGCCTTTGACCGGGGCCTTAACCTGGACGACCTGCTGTTCCGCTATGGGGCCAGGATCAATGGGGACCTGCTGCAGGACCTGGAATGTGACCAGCTGCCGCTGGCCGTAGGCAGTTTTGGGGACAGGCCCCAGCTGGAACTATTGCCCTGGCAGTATTTCCCGCTCCTGTCCGGTTATAGCCATCATCCCATTTCGGACAATCTGGATAAGGTATTGTCCATCTTCCCCAATTCACTGGACACGGTGAAGGCGCCCGGGATCCGGAAAACAGTGCTGCTGGCCAGTTCTCCCAACGCCCGGCTCCTGACCACCCCGGCCATTGTTTCCCTCAACAGTGTAAAAACTGAGGACGACCTGAAAACATTCAATAAACCGCATATTCCTGTTGCCGTGCTGCTGGAAGGACGTTTTTCCTCCCTGTATGCCAACCGCCTTTCCAAAGGTATAATGGATACCCTGGCCGGATTATACGGGCAGCCATTCCGGGCGGCGCCGGTGAATGAGAACAAAATGATTGTAGTGGCGGATGCGGATATAGTGAGCAATGTGTTTACCCAGAAGGAAGGCCCCCTGCCCATGGGCTATAACCAGTTCACCAATTACCAGTATGCCAACCGGGAATTCTTCCTGAACTGCGTTGAGTACCTGGTGAATCCTTCGGGGATCATGGAAACCCGTTCCAAGCGCTTTGCCCTGCGTTCCCTGGACCCGGTCCGGGTGGAGGAGGACAAAACCGCCTGGCAGCTGTTCAGCCTTGCCGGGCCGGTGGCCCTGATCGCCCTGTTCGGGTTCGGATACCAATGGCTGCGTAAAAAGAAATACCAGTAGTCGTTCAGGGAGCCGCTATCACCAACTGCTTATCTTTGCATCCAATTCAATCTTAATCACGCATCATCATGATGACACCGGATCAGATCACCTATTTAGTTTTCGGAATTGTCTTAGTACTGGCCATTGTTATTGATCTCGGACTATTCAGCAAAAAATCCACCCATGTATCCCTGAAGCAGGCGCTCTGGGTCAGCATTTTCTGGGTAGCGCTGGGGCTGGGTTTTGGCGTATTCGTGTGGTTTGAGCTGGGCAAGGTTCAGGCCCTGGAATATGTGAGCGCCTACCTGATGGAGAAAAGCCTCAGTATTGACAATATCTTCGTGTTCATCCTCATCTTCAATTTTTTCCGGGTAAAAGATGTTTACTATGCAAGGGTGCTGCTGATCGGCATCCTGATGGCCATCATCTTCCGGGTATTGTTTATCACGGTGGGCATGGAGCTGGTGAACAAGGCACACTGGGTCCTGTATATCTTCGGCGCCTTCCTGCTGTATACCGGCATCAAGATGTTTGCCCATAAGAGCGAAGACAATTTTGATCCGGGCAGCAACAAAGTATACCTTCTTTTGCGCAGGTTCCTGCCTATTACCCTGGATGATATGGGGGGGCGGTACATTGTGAAAACAGCAAACGGCAAGCGGCTCTATACCTCCCTTTTTGTGGTGGTGATCATGCTGGCCACCACTGATATTGTATTTGCCGTGGACTCTATCCCGGCGGTGATGGTGATCTCCAAGGATATCCTGGTAGTGTATACCAGTAATATCTTCGCTATCCTGGGCCTTCGCTCCCTGTTCTTCCTGCTGAAGGGTGCTGCTGATAAATTCTCCCACCTGCAGCAGGGCATCGCCTTTGTGCTGATCTTTATCGGGATCAAGATGCTGATAGAATATTTCGGGATCCATGTGCCGGTCTATATCTCGCTACTGGTGATTGTGACCAGTATTACCGCCTCCATCGTTTACTCCCTGAATGTGGCTAACCGGACAAAGGCCAAAGCGCCTGTGCAGGAGCACGGTCATGCGACGGAGCGGGACCTGCACTGATAAATTCAAGCTGTGAACTATTTCATTGACAATATCCTTTCCATCATTGGCGGTCATTTCCTGCATCGGCAGGATAATGCTCCCATTGAACAGTTGCTGATTGACAGCCGCAAGCTCATCTTCCCCCATACTTCTTTATTCTTTGCCCTGCACGGGCCCCGGCGTGACGGCCATGATTTTATCGGCAGCCTCTATGCCAAGGGTGTACGGAATTTTGTGGTGAGCCAGCCGGTGGATACCAGTTCCCTGCCCGGCGCCAATATCATCCAGGTGGCTGATAGCCTGGAAGCCCTGCAAGCGCTGGCGGCCTGGCACCGCTCCCGTTTTGCTATCCCGGTCCTTGGCATTACCGGCAGCAATGGTAAAACGATGGTGAAGGAATGGCTCAACCAGTTACTGGATACCCGGTACGCTATTATCCGCAGTCCCAAAAGCTATAACTCGCAGCTGGGGGTACCGCTGAGTGTATGGGCCATGAATGAGCACCATGAACTGGCCATTTTTGAAGCAGGTATTTCCACCCGGGGTGAGATGGAGAAGCTGGCGGATATCATTCAGCCTACTATCGGCATTTTTACCAATATCGGCGAAGCGCATAGTGAAGGATTTGACAGTATAGCTGAGAAAGTGCGTGAAAAATTACAGCTGTTCCGGCAGGCAGGCACCCTGATCTATTGCCGGGATATGCCGGAGCTGCAGGCTGCCATTATTCCTTTTGCCGGGGAGCATCCCGGCCTCCGGCTGGTAAGCTGGGGCCGTAGCGCTGAAGCTACCCTGCAGGTGACCAGTATTACCAGCAGCCGGACGGATACAGTGATACAGGCGTTGTATCAACAGCGACCGCAGGAGATCAGTATCCCGTTCACCGATGCGGCCTCCATAGAAAATGCGCTGCATTGCTGGTGCCTGCTGCTGCAGCTGGAAGTGCCGGCCACTGTTATCCGGCAGCAGCTGGCGCAGCTATCGCATGTGGCTATGCGGCTGGAGATGAAGAACGGGATCAATAACTGTTCAGTGATCAACGACAGCTACAGTGCGGACCTCAGTTCATTTGCCATAGCGCTGGATTTTTTGTCGCAGCAGGCACAGCATCCCCGCCGAACGGTGATCCTATCGGATATACTGCAGAGCGGCCGTACGGAGCAGGAATTGTATGCCCAGGTAGCTCAGGCGCTACACCAGCGGGGTATTGACCGGCTGATAGGGATCGGGCAGACCATCAGCCGGCAGGAAAAGATCTTCAAACAGGCAGGCATACCTGCCATTCATTTATATGCTACCGTAGCGGAATTCAAAGCCGCCTTCCACCAGCTGCATTTCCATGATGAGAGCATCCTGCTGAAAGGCGCCCGTGTATTTGAATTTGAAGCGATAGACCGGCTGCTGGAACAGAAAGTACACCAGACCGTCCTGGAGATAGACCTGAATGCGGTGGTGAGCAATCTGAAACATTTCCAGCAATTGCTGCGGCCCGAGACAAAGCTGATGGCCATGGTGAAAGCCTTTTCCTACGGCAGCGGCAGTTTTGAGATAGCCAATGTATTGCAGTTCCATAAAGTGGATTACCTGGCGGTGGCCTATGCGGATGAGGGCGTGGAGCTGCGGAAAGGGGGCATAGACCTGCCGGTGATGGTCATGAATGTGGATGAATCCACTTTTGATGTGCTGGTGCAGTATGACCTGGAACCGGACCTGTATGCGCCCGGGCTGCTCCGTTCCTTTGCAGCTTTCCTGAAAAGGCAGGGCATACAGCAATACCCGGTACATATTGAGCTGGAAACAGGTATGAACCGGCTGGGGTTTTCCCTTAGCCAGCTGCCGGAACTGCTGGAAGCGTTGCAGGGTAACCTTTTCAAAGTGCAGAGTGTGTTCAGTCACCTGGCCGCCAGTGAGGACCCGCAGCATGACAACTATACCCGGCAGCAGTACAATATATTCCTGGAAATGGTGGCGCGGCTGCAACAGGCGGCGCCTTACCCTTTTATCCGCCATATCTCTAATACAGGGGGCATCAGCCGCCACCCTGATCTCCAGCTGGACATGGTGCGGCTGGGCATCGGGCTATATGGAATAGACAGCGGAGAAGTCCATGGGGCGGGCCTTCAGGAGGTTTCCACCCTCAAATCCACCATAGCACAGATCAAGGAATTGAAGGAGGGGGAAACGGTGAGCTATGGCCGCAGAGGCGTGGTTACCAGGAAGTCCAGGATTGCCACGGTGCGGATCGGTTATGCCGACGGGTATCCCCGGGCCTTGGGCAACGGGGTGGGTAAAGTCTGGGTGAACGGCCGGCTGGCGCCTGTTATGGGTACGGTCTGTATGGATATGACCATGATAGACATCACCGGTATGCCTTCCGTGATGGAAGGTGATGAGGTAGAGCTGTTTGGCAAGAACCTGCCGGTACAGGAAGTGGCCCGGTGGGCAGGTACCATTCCATATACCCTGCTGACCGGAGTTTCCCAACGTGTAAAGCGGGTTTATTTTCAGGAATGAAACTATTATCTTTACGGACTTAAAAAAATGTATAGTGAAGAGTAGAACTGTAGCACTTATCATTATTGCTATTATCCTTGCAGACCAGGTGCTGAAATTCTGGGTAAAGACGGGTATGAACTATGGACAGCAGATCCCGCTGATGGGTAACTGGTTCCGCCTGTTCTTTATTGAGAACGAAGGGATGGCCTGGGGTTGGAAATTCGGTGGCGAATGGGGCAAACTGGCGTTGACCCTGTTCCGGCTGGTAGCGGTGATCTTTGGCGTTTTCTATATCCGCGGCATTGTACAGAAAAAATACCATCCGGGCTTCATTGTCTGTGTGGCCATGATCTTTGCCGGTGCATTGGGTAACCTGATCGACAGCATGTTTTACGGGCTGATCTTTTCAGCCAGTGATCATAGCCTGCCTATGGCCACCCTGTTCCCTGCCGGTGGCGGTTATGCGGGATTCCTGCATGGCAAGGTGGTGGATATGCTGTATGTGCCCATCATTGAGAATAAGGTAATGCCTTCCTGGATCCCCATCTGGGGCGGAGAGCGGTTCACTTTCTTCTCGCCCATCTTCAATATTGCGGATGCCTCTATCTCTGTAGGCGTTATCGTGATCCTGCTATTCCAGCGTAAGTTTTTCCGCAAGCATCCGCATCAGTCCGAAGGCGTAGAAAAGAACGCTACGGTCAATGAGGCGGTAGGCGTATAATGTATCTGCCATCAACAAACTGATTAACAAAGGCCCGTCAATCATTGACGGGCCTTTTACATATGCGTTGATCCTTTAAAACAAAGCCGCTTATCTTCCTGCCTTTACTACCTGGCGGTTGATGGCCTGGCCATTCATTTCCACCCGCAGGTGGTAGATGCCATTGGCAAGACCTTCCAGGTGATGCAACTTGATGCTGTTCAGTCCCCGGGTAACGGGTGTGGACAGCTGCTTCACTCTTCTTCCCACCATATCGGTCAGAGAAATAACGGTTGTTCCTTTGGCGGGGCTTACCAGGTCAAAGCTCAGGGTCTGGGTGAAGGGGTTCACCAGTTTCAGCAGGGCCAGTTCCAGGTCCGAATTGCTGAGCAATACCGTTTTACTGAACTGCTGCTGGGTGCCGGGCTCTGTGATCCGCAGGCGATAATATACGGCGCCGTTCACCGGTGTATTGTCTGTTAACGTATAGGATGCTGCACCATTGGCTGCGGCTTTTCCGGAAACGCTGCCGATCCTGGAGAAACTGGTTCCATCTGTGCTGCGTTCCACTTCATATACCGTACCTGTGCTTTCATTTTTCACAGCCCATTCCAGTCTTGATAACCGGTTCACCAGCGTGCCGGCGAAGCCCACCACTTTGGTGCTGAGGACGTGGCAGTATTCCACGTTCACGGCAATGGTAGTGGTATTGAGGAAAGAGCAGTCCGCATCGGTCAGGTTATTGCTGGTGGATGCTACACGGAAGCGGTAACGATGTCCGTCCATGGCCGTATTCCCCAGGAAGGAGGGGAAGAAGGCCTGGTACTCGTATTCGCCGGTGGCATTTTTTGTGGGTATACCCGCTCCGCTATGCCCGGTAGGCGCCCAGTTAAGGCCGTTATCGGTGCTCAGCTCCCAGGTATAGTTGATATAGTTGTCGAAGAAAGATTTCACTACGCAGGAGAGGTTCACCTGGTCGCCATCACAGATAGTGGTCAGGGTGGAGGGCATCATGGTGAGGTTGGGGTTACAGGTGCGCAGGAAGATATCGTCCAGGGCCCAGTCGTTCCCGCCGCCGCCGGAAGCATTGTTCCGGACAGAAATATCAATGGAGGTCTGGGTGGCGCCGGTCTTGAACATAAATCCTTTTTTGACCCAGCCTACGGTATCCACCTGTCCGGTGGAGTAGCGGTCCATACCATCCAGGGCTACGGTCAGGTTAGGCAGCACGCCTGGTTTCCAGGTCTGGGTGCTGTTGGAGTCTATACCGCAGTTGGTACATACGTTCCGTATCCAGAAGGAGAACTCGTAAGAGGTATTGGGACAAAGGCCGGTAATAGATTGCTTATAGGCTTCAATAGTAGCGTACTCAGCGTTCACCACCAGCATGTAGCCGCCCTGGCCGCCTGCGGCGGGTGGTAGATTACCGGCGGGCGTAGCGCTGCCGGTATGGTCGCCGATGATATCCCAGTGACCGCCGAACATCCTGTTATTACAGTTGAGCGGATCTGTGGTTGGCAGGCTGGCAGGTACGTTACAATCCGGCTGCTTACGGGCGCCAGGTATTATACTGGCCCTGGGGCTCAGGTTATTAACGATAGTGTAGTAGCCGTCGTCAATTTCACTGCCTACTGCCAGGTTCTTGCGGACATTGCCGGCCAGGGTATAGTCGGTAGAGCGGGGTGCGCGGTTCTGCACGGAGCCGCTGTCAAAAGTACCTCCGCCTTCTTCCACGATATTAGCGCCCACGGCATCTGCGCAGATGGGCGCATTGTCCGTGATCATGATCTGGTACTGGGTATGTTTGATAACATAATCGCTGGTGGCGGTGCTGGTAGAATTGGTTTTCCGGAAGCGCAGCTGTGCGGCGCCGAGCGTGATGTTCTGTCCTACTGCGCCGGTCACTTTCACCTGGAAAGCGGTAGTGATCAGGGTGCCGGAATTCAGCTTGGGTTTATTGGTGCCGCCCACTACCTGGCCACCGCCATTGGCGGCATTGGTATTGACCGTGACCTTGCTGGCCGAGTTGCCAAGGTTCATCCTGACGTTATAGGCCCCGGTGGCAGGAGATGCTACATAGGAGGCGGCATCATCATTGTTGGCGCTGGTATACTGCTTGTACAGTACCCCTTCATTGGTGATCTGCTGAATGCCGGGGTCTGACAGGAAAACGGTATTTGTGGGAATGTTGGAAAGAAATCGCACCAGGTAATAGTTGGCGTTGTTCAGGTAGTTATTGGGTAACCAGTAACAGGTCCTGATCTCCAGGGTATCTCCGGGCTCCACAGTGCCGCCGGCAGTTTTCTTCGACACGTTCACATAACTGTTGCCGAATTTAATGACCCCGAACGCAACATTTATATCGGGCGCCTGGGCCCATAAAGAACTGGTGGTAAGCAGGGTGATCAGCAACAGCAGGCTGCTGCGGACCATAAATGTATAAGGGTTCATAGTATCGGATCTTGTAGAGTTTTCTCAGAATAAAGGGTTTAGATCGGTTCAATTATAATAAACGCAGCAGTGACCGGAAGATTGCCTTTGGCCCGTCTTTTTGAGATGGATCAAATTCTTTGCAGAGCCGGCTCCTGCTGCATTTGATGAGTGTAAACATAATAATAAACTGTTGCACCGTCAATCGTAGAACTACTGCTGCTGCTAAGGGGATTCAGCTATTCCAAATTCCTATCGGGTGTTGTATTTTGTTCGTGTAAATCCTTTTATAAGTCGAATCCAATATTCTGTCAAGTCTATGAAAGCCATAGCTTCAGCCTGGGCAATCCAGGTATTAACCCTTATGCCTATTATCGGCATCTGCCAGGACGAACCCTTTTTACGCACGGAGCTGAACCGAAAGCCTGTTGCTACTAACAATCGTTATTATCTGGCGCATCCCTTCGATATAGAATACGGCCGGGATAATTTTTTATACATCACCGAAAAAGTAGGACGCATCCTCCGCGTGGACACTGGCACCGGCCAGCGTACCATTATCCTGGACCTGCGCGCCAAAGTAAAACTGAACATCAGCCGCCAGGGCAATGGCGTGGCCACTGGTATTGGCCAGAACGGCATGCTGGGCATGGCCCTTCACCCGGGCTTTGCCACCGGCACGGGCAAGGATTCCCTGTATGTGGCTTATTGCTACGACTGGGACCATATCCGTATTGCGCGATTTTATTTCAATGGCACAGTACTGGTTCCCGGCAGCGAGACCACTATCCTGGAAGGAATTCCCGCCAGCGGCGATCATAGCAGCGGCCGGCTGATCATTGGCGCTGATAACAAACTCTATTATTCCTGCGGCGACCTGGGCCATAACCAGTTTGACCGTAAATGCCTGGAGGTGCGCTCCCAGAAACTGCCCACCAGTACAGAAATGACGGCAAAGAATTACGATAACTATTCCGGCAAGATCCTGCGCATCAGCCTGAATGGCGGCATTCCTGCCGACAATCCGCTGTGGGGTGGTATCCGCAGTCATATCTACAGCATTGGCCATCGCAATCCGCAGGGCCTGGCCTGGCAGAAAGAGCCTTCCAACGGCGTGCCTTTTCCGGTGCTGACGCCCAACGGCATCCTTTTCAGTTCAGAACAGGGGCCTAATTCGGACGATGAGCTGAACATCATTGAAGGCGGCAGGAACTATGGCTGGCCCTATATTGCCGGCGATACGGATAATGTGAACTTCCAATACGTGCAATGGCGGCTGGCCACCAATTGCAGCGGTCTCGGTTTCCAGGAAAATCCCAACTATGTACCGGCGGGCGTTACACCGATTGCCGAAAAAAATGCGCCGGCTGATGTAAAAGCCAATTTCCGGAAACCGCTGAAACAGATCTATACGGGTTGCGGCACCCGGCCGGCTGCGGAGTGCGCGCTGGTGGGTAACTGGCTGAAATTCCCTACCATAGCGCCTTCCAGCATTGAATATTATAACCTGAACATCTCCAAAGGCATCCCCGGCTGGTATCCATCCGTGCTGGTGCCCACACTGAAGGCGGGAACACTATACCGCTTCAAGCTCAATGCCGCTCAGAATGCTTTTGTGGGTGACTCCATACCTTATTTTAAATCGTATAACCGGTACCGTGATATTGCCATGAGCCCGGATGGAAAGATCTTCCTGATCACGGATAGTGTGGGATCTACTTCAGGTCCCAGCAGTCATAATCCTGCTACCCTGGACAACCCGGGCGCTCTGCTGGTGTTCCAGTATATCGGAATGCCACTGTCCCTCAAAGATCCCAACGAGCCGGGGCCGGAAAATCCATTGCGGATCACGGTGGCGCCAAATCCGGCAAGGGATTTTATCCATGTTGATTTTGGCCGGCTGCCGTATAAGCCGGTGCGCTACCAGCTGTATGATATGCTGGGCCGGCTGGCGGTGGAAGGCAGTTCTTCCACGGCCGCTTTCACTATTCAGGTGGCGCAGCTGCGCCGGGGCATGTATGTGCTGAAACTGCTGAACAGGTATGGGGCGGAATTGAGAATGGATAAGATCCTGTTGCAGTAGGATGGCCCGGGCGTGCTGGCCGCCGGAGGCGAGCGACGGGAAATGTGCTGGTGTCCGGAGCCGATGCCCTGAAGGTTACTGGCCGGTAGTGCCGGAAGCCCTTTGGTTCGTCCCAAAAAATACCTGCTGTTGTAATAGCAAGGGCGTCCCTGTTATGGAGACGCCCTTGCTGTATATGTTTTGAAAGTGCCGGCTTAGTTGATATTGCCCACCATTTTAGCGGGGTCAACCCATTGGTCAAATTGCTCAGGTGTTACATAACCGAGCTTCACGGCCATTTCTTTCAGGGTAGTGCCTTCTTTATGGGCTTTCTGTGCAATTTCGGCGGCTTTGTAGTATCCGATATGTGTGTTGAGGGAGGTCACCAGCATCAGGGAATTGTCCACGTGCTTTTTGATATTGGCTTCAATAGGTTCCAGGCCGATAGCGCATTTGTCGTTAAAGCTGACACAGCCTTCGCCAATGAGGCGGGCGCTGTGCAGGAAGTTATAGATCATAACGGGTTTGAACACGTTCAGTTCAAAATGGCCGGAGGCGCCACCGATACTGATGGCCACATCGTTCCCCATTACCTGGGCGGCGATCATGGTGAGGGCCTCACACTGGGTGGGGTTCACTTTGCCCGGCATGATGGAGGAGCCGGGCTCATTGTCGGGAATGAACAGCTCGCCAATACCGCTGCGGGGGCCGGAGGACAGGATGCGGACATCATTGGCAATTTTCATCAGGCTGACGGCTACGGTCTTGAGGGCGCCATGGGCTTCCACAATAGCATCATGAGCGGCCAGGGCCTCAAATTTATTTTCGGCGGTAACAAAAGGCAGGCCGGTAAGGCTGGCAATATGTTTGGCTACGTTTTCGGAATAGTTGGGTGGTGTGTTGATGCCGGTACCTACGGCGGTGCCGCCAAGGGCCAGCTCGCTGAGGTGCTCCAGGGAATTCTTAATGGCTTTCAGGCCATGGGTCAGTTGTGATACATAACCACTGAATTCCTGTCCAACGGTGAGCGGGGGTGGCATCCATGAAGTGGGTGCGGCCTATCTTCACCACCTGCATGAATTGGTTGCTTTTGGCGGCCAGGGTATTGCGGAGCTTTTCGATACCGGGGATGGTGGTCTCCATCAGTATTTTGTAAGCCGCAATATGCATGGCGGTGGGGAAGGTATCGTTGGAAGACTGGGATTTGTTGACATCATCATTGGGATGCAGGAACTTATCCTTGTCGGTCAGCAGTCCACCTTTGATCACATGCCCGCGGTAAGCTACTACTTCGTTCACGTTCATATTGGACTGTGTGCCGGAGCCGGTTTGCCAGACCACGAGGGGAAAAGCGGCATCCAGCTTACCTTCCAGGATCTCATCACAGACCTGACCAATCAGGTCCGATTTTTCTTTGGGTAAGACCCCGGCTTCAAAATTGGTGATGGCGGCGGCTTTTTTCAGGTAGGCAAATGCCCGGATGATCTCTTTAGGCATTCTGTTGGTGTCCTGAGCGATCTTGAAATTGTCAATACTGCGCTGGGTTTGGGCGCCATACAATGCATCTGCGGGTACCTGCACTTCACCCATGGTATCTTTTTCTATCCGGTAATTCATATAGCTGAAATTTGGGGGCAAAGGTAGTCAGATGCAACCACAAAACCTGCCAAATCATCCTATAATAGAATGGGTAAAAAAGCAGCAATTCTATGCTTGCAAATGTCTAAAATTTGCCGTAAGCTTATCCTGAACAACATCAACCCCGTACGCTTGTCATTGGTCATTGTATTAAAAGTCTTAAACCCCATATTTTAATACGTGTAATATGAAGCAACCCTTAGGCCTGTTGAGATGGCTGATCACGGTGATCCTGCTGATCACCGGCAGTTATTTCATGCAACCTTATGCACAAGCAGCAAAAAAAGATCCCCGTATGGATTGGTGGCGTGATGCAAGATTTGGTTTGTTTATCCATTGGGGGCTTTATGCCGTTCCAGCAGGTGAATGGAACGGGAAAACCGATTATGGCGAATGGATCCGCGATAATGCGCAGATCCCGCTATCCACCTATGACACATTCCGTAACCAGTTCAACCCTGTTCGCTTCAATGCCAGTGAATGGGTGAAGCTGGCCAGGCAGGCCGGCATGCGGTACATTGTGTTCACTTCCAAGCACCATGATGGCTTTGCCTTATGGGATTCCCAGGAAACCGATTTTGATATCGGCAGCACCCCCTTTCAGCGGGATGTGCTCAAAGAGCTGGCGGCGGCCTGCAAAGAGCAGGATATGCCGCTCTGCCTTTACCATTCCATCATGGACTGGCATCATCCTGATTACCTCCCGCGCCGTGAATGGGAACAGGACCGTCCCACTGACAGCGCCATTTTTGACCGGTATGTGGCTTACCTCAAAGCGCAGCTCAAAGAACTGCTTACCAATTATGGTCCCATCGGCATTCTCTGGTTTGACGGGGAATGGGAAGATACCTGGACCCATGAGCGGGGCAAGGACCTGTACAATTATGTCCGGAGCCTGCAGCCCAATATCATCATCAATAACCGGGTGGATAAAGGCCGGATGGGCTGGGCTGGTATGACAAAGGACGGCTTTGCCGGTGATTACGGTACGCCCGAGCAGGAGATCCCTGCCACCGGTTTGCCTGGGGTAGACTGGGAGAGCTGCATGACCATGAACACCCACTGGGGGTATAACAAGACCGATAATAACTACAAACCGGCCGTCACCCTGATCCGCAACCTGGTGGACATCACTTCCAAGGGCGGCAATTTCCTACTTAACGTTGGACCTACGGCTGAAGGCGTTTTTCCGGCGTCCGGTGTAGAGCGCCTCCAGGCTTTTGCCAGCTGGATGCAGGTCAATGGTGAAGCCATCCATGGCGCCAAAGCCAGTCCCTTCAAAGACTTGGGCTGGGGCCGCTGCACCCAGAAAGCCATTCCCGGCGGTACACGTCTGTACCTGCATATATTTAACTGGCCAGCTGATGGCCGCCTGCGGATCCCGGGCTTTGGCAGCAGCGTAGTAAAACTGACCGCCCTGAATGGAGATCTGCCTGTAACTTTTAAAAAGGAGAAGGCGGACCTGCTCATAGAACTTAATGGCCTACAGCAGGACCCGGCAGCCACCGTACTGGCGCTGGATATCAAAGGCAAACCGGTGATCTATAGTGCGCCTGCTATACAGGCCGATGCCAGTCTTTTTGTAGACCAGCTGGCTGTAAAATTTACCAGCAATATTCCCGGCGCGCTGATCACTTATACCACCAATGGATCGGACCCAACTGCCGCTTCCGTACCGGCCAGGCCGCTGCTGCTGAAAAAAACAACCAGCATTAAAGCAGCAGCTTTCCTCAATGGGCGGCAGCTGACGCCGGTGGCTACGGCCAGCTTTGAAAAAGTGACGGTACAGCCTGCGCTGGCGGTAACGCCTTCCAGCGGCGGACTGGAATTCCTTTCCTACGAAGGCAACTGGACCAGGCTACCCAATTTTGATAGTTTGTCGCCCGCCGCTATGGGCACCGTGGCCAACTTTGATATCAGCATGAAGCGGGGCAAGGATGAATATGCTTTTGTATTTGAGGGATACATCAATATCCCCTTTGATGCGGTTTATACATTTGCGCTGGCCTCTGATGATGGCAGCCGGCTATATATTGACAGCAGCCTGCTGATAGATAACGACGGCATGCACAGTATGCTGGAACTGGGTAAAGACATTGCCCTGGGCAAGGGCTACCACCATATCAAAGTGCAGTATTTTGAGAACAATGGCGGCGATAACCTGGAATTGTACTGGAAGGCTGCCAATATTCCGCGGATGAGAATACCGGATGTAGTGCTGTACAGGAAGTAAAATAATATTGGCCTTGCAGCTATTGCAGGCCGGAAATTGAAACCGGCTGTCCCATCAGAGGCAGCCGGTTTTTTATTGAGTGGTTGCTTTGCAAGGTCCTGTTGTGCCAGGCTGCGGCAACTGCTTTGGTCCGTTTATTTTCCCTGGAAATTGGCTTTCCTTTTCTCCAGGAAAGCGGTAGCGCCTTCTTTCATATCTTCTGTGGCGAAACATTCTCCAAACTGCTGTACTTCGAAATCATAGCCTTGCCTGGTATGATCAAAGTTATTGATGCAGGCAATAGCCTTGGCCAGGGCGATGGGGCCTTTGGTATTGATAGTGGTCAGGATCTCTTTCACTTTGGGCAGCAGCTCATCAAAGGGCACCACGGAGTTGGCGATGCCATAGCTCATGGCTTCCTGGGCGCTGATCATTTTAGCGGAGAGGATCATTTCCATGGCGCGGCCTTTGCCGGCTACCTGCGTCAATCGCTGGGTGCCGCCATAACCGGGCACTACGCCGAGGTTCACTTCAGGCTGTCCGAATTTAGCGTTCTCACTGGCAATGATGAAGTGGCAGGAGAGGGCCAGCTCGCAGCCGCCACCGAGGGCAAAGCCATTCACGGCAGCCACGATGGGTTTGGGCGATTGTTCTATTTTGAAGAAGATGTCATGACCTTTCTGAGCGAGGGCGGTACCCTCTTCTTTGGTGAGGCCCAGGAATTCACTGATATCTGCGCCTGCTACAAATGCTTTGGGACCTGCGCCGGTGATAATGGCGGAGCGGATCTCCGGGTTGCTGTACACTTCTTCTACGGCCAGGCGGAGTTCTTCCATCACTGTCTTATTGATGGCGTTCAGTTTATCGGGCCTGTTGATGGTGATGGTGAAGATGCCGTTGTCGAGGTGGGTGAGCAAAGTTTCGTAAGCCATGATACAATTTTTAGGTTAAAACGCGCGGTGTTTTGTTACCCAGCTTTTGATGTAGTCGGCGATATCGCTGGTAGTGGTGCCGGGAGCAAAGAGCTGGCCCACGCCCAGGTTATAGAGCTGCTGCATATCGTCGTCCGGGATAATGCCACCGCCGGTGAGCAGTACATCATCCAGGTTTTTTTCTTTCATGAGCTGGATCACTTTCGGGAACACGGTCATATGTGCTCCTGAAAGGATGCTGATGCCGATGGCGTCCACATCTTCCTGTAGTGCAGCATTCACAACCATTTCAGGGGTTTGCCGCAGGCCGGTATAGATCACTTCCATGCCGGCATCGCGCAACGCGGTGGCGATAACTTTGGCGCCGCGGTCGTGGCCATCCAGGCCAACCTTGGCAACCAGTACTCTGATGGGGCGTTTCATAAGCGTGACATTTGGCAATTTACAATGAAGGGCAATCGTCAGATAATGATAGTGATCAGGCTATGGCTTGATACCTGTGTGCTTAGAACTGTGTCAGGGCATAGCGGATCCTGTTGATGGTCTCCTGCCGGCCTATCAGTTCAACGATATCAAATACATGGGGACCGAATTTGCCGCCCACCAGCATAACGCGGAGTGGCATCATCAGTTCGCCTGCTTTTATTTGTTTGTCTGCGGCCATTTGTTTGAATGTGGCTTCCAGTGTAGCAGCCTTCCATTCGGTAGCGGCGGACAGGGTATCAATAAAGCTGTTGAAGAAAGCCTGTTTGTCGGCATTCCATTTGGGTGACACGGCGTCCGTGTCCAGTTTTTGGGGCGCCTGGAAGAAGAATACGGCCTGCTCATAAAAATCGGTCAGCAGGGGGCAGCGGTCTTTGACCAGGCTGATGACGTGCAGCAGCATGTCCTCATTGGGCACGGTCAGCTGATGCTGACTGAGCAGTTGCTGTACAAGGGGCGCCAGGTCGGCCGAATTGCTTTTTTTGATCCACTCGTGGTTGAACCATTTGGCCTTATCGTAATCGAATTTGGCGCCGCCTTTATGGACGCGGTCGAGGGAGAACTTCTGTACCAGTTCTTCCAGGGTGAACAGTTCCTGATCGGTCCCGTCGTTCCAGCCCAGCATGGCCAGGAGGTTCACGAATGCCTGGGGCAGGAAGCCGATCTCCCGGAAACCTTTGGTCAGTTCTTCATTGCGGGGATCTTGCCAGTTCATGGCAAAAACGGGGAAGCCTAACCGATCACCGTCGCGTTTGCTCAGTTTGCCGTTGCCATCGGGTTTGAGGATCAGGGGAAGGTGCGCCCACTGGGGCATCTCGCTTTCCCAGCCGAGGTATTTCCAGAGCAGGAGGTGAACGGGTGCGCTGGGCAGCCATTCTTCCCCGCGGAAGGCGTGGGTGATCTTCATGAGGTAATCGTCTACTACCACGGCGAGGTGGTAGGTGGGCATACCATCGGCTTTGAGCAGGACCTTATCGTCCACCAGGCCGGTGTTAAAGCTTACTTCGCCGCGGATCATATCGTTGAAGGAAATGGTCTCGTTCTCCGGCATGCGGATGCGGATCACGTAGGGCACGCCGTCTTCCAGCAGCCGCTCCGTTTCTTCCAGTGTCAGCGCGCAGGAATTGCGCATCTCCATTCTTACGCGGTGATCATATTGCGGGGAAGGATTGGTATCAGTTCTGAAGCGCTCGCGCATGGATTCCAGTTCTTCCGGCCGGTCGAAGGCATAGTAGGCATGGCCGTTCTGCACCAGGTGTTCGGCATACTGGCGATAGATGGCTTTTCTTTCGCTCTGGCGATAAGGACCATAAGGGCCGCCTACATGCGGTCCTTCATCGGGTTTCAGGCCGCACCATTCCAGGCAGTTGATGATATATTCTTCAGCGCCCGGTACAAAGCGGGTCTGATCGGTGTCTTCAATACGTAATACAAAATCACCGCCGTGGTGGCGGGCATATAAATAGTTATACAGGACAGTGCGAACGCCGCCGAGGTGGAGGCCGCCGGTAGGGCTGGGAGCAAACCGGACGCGAACTTTTTTAGTCATAGGTAGCAAAGATAAGGGTAAGGCTTAATTCAGCTACATTTGTAGAAAACCGGCGCTGCCTATGTTCTATTTCCACAAGACCCCATGGTTGCTGCGTAAGCTTTATCCGCATTGCCTCTGGAAGCTCCCGGTAGAAAAGGGCGAGAAAGTTTTATACCTCACATTTGATGATGGCCCGCATCCGACCATTACACCTTTTGTACTGGAAGAGCTGCAGCGCTGGAATGCCAGGGCTACTTTTTTTTGTATTGGAAAGAATGTGGCGGCGCATCCGGAAGTGTACCGGCGGATCCTGGAAGAAGGGCATCGTACGGGCAACCATACCTATAACCATTTGAATGGCTGGAAGACGCCGGGTGATAAATACTTCCGGGATATTATGGAGACAACAAAATACGTGGACTCCAACCTGTTCCGTCCTCCTTATGGAAGGATCAGTGGCTTCCAGGTGAAACTGCTGAAAGGATTGGAAGCGTACAAGGATACGGAGCGGAGGTTTGAAGTGATCATGTGGGATGTGCTGAGCGGGGATTTTGATCTCAGCATAGATGGTGAGCGTTGTGCTTTGAATGTGATCGGTAATGCGCGGCCGGGTTCCATTATTGTATTTCACGATAGTGAAAAAGCTTTTCCCCGGATGAAGGAAGCATTGCCGAAGGTGTTGCGTTATTTCACAGAAAAGGGTTTTCGTTTTGAGCGCATAGGGCTCACCGCTGCTGAAGATTAACGAGCGTTCAGCAGTCAATAAATGTCAAATAAACAGCTAATTAATAACCCGTTTAGAATTTAATATCATTTTAATCCGACTGAAAATTTGTCGCTAAACGGGAGGCAAGTAGATCGTTGGAGAAGGGCTTTTAAAAAGTTGGGCCGGGGTAGACACCCTGGCCCGTTTTTAATCCGTACCCTATGAAAACTGGATTAAAGGTATAAACTTTTTTGATTTGACCAAAGATATTTCCCACTGCGGGCATGCCCTTTTCGAAGATTTTTTCCCGTCACATTGTCCGAAATCAAATAATGTTGAAACCCAATAGATTTATTTTTTTGGGTGGCTGGTAACCCCATGTAGGTTATTTCAGAAATTTTTGGTACACCGGTGGCGGGCCATTGGTCAGGAGTGAAGGCGGCTTATTGGGAAGGTTCCCATGAATTCTATGGTCATTTTGCTGGCCGGCAAGGGAAATTTGTCGAATTTTGTGGCCTTATGCAAAGGCAAATTATTGATACTCACTGTCATTTATATTTACCCGAATTTTCTGAAGAAATGGAGGCCCTGCTGTCCCGGGCTTCCGCCGAGGGGGTGGAGCAGATCTACCTGCCGGCCATTGACAGCGAAACGGTACCGGCCCTGCTGGACCTGGAAGCCCGCTACCCGGGGAAATGCCTGGCCATGATGGGGCTGCATCCCTGTTATGTAAAAGCCAATTACCGGGAGGAACTGCAGAAAGTGGGCGACTGGCTCTCCAAAAGGCCATTTGCCGCCATAGGGGAGATAGGGCTGGACTATTTCTGGGACGATACCTTCCTGAAGGAGCAGGCCGAGGCCTTCCATGAGCAGATCAGCTTGGCCCTGCAATATAGCCTGCCCATTGTGATCCACTCGCGCAATGCTACAGATGAATGTATCCGCATAGTACAGGAGCGCCAGCAGGGAAGCCTGCGTGGCATCTTCCATTGTTTTGGCGGCAGCCTGGAGCAGGCACAGCAGATCATAGATGCCGGTTTCTACCTGGGCATCGGCGGTGTGCTGACCTATAAGAAATCGGGCCTTGCAGAGGTGCTGGAACAGGTGAGCCTGGAATACCTGGTGCTGGAAACAGATGCGCCCTACCTGACCCCGGTCCCTTTCCGCGGTAAACGGAATGAACCTTCTTACCTGAAATATATAGTAGAGCGTCTTGCAGAAGTAAAAAATGTAGCTGTTGAGGAGGTTTGCCGGATTACTTCTGAAAATGCTAAAAAAATATTCGGTCGCTATCCCGGGAAATAGTATTTTTGCCACCCTTTTGGAGAAGTGCAGGAGTGGTTGAACTGGCACGCCTGGAAAGTGTGTATAGGAGAAATCCTATCAAGGGTTCGAATCCCTTCTTCTCCGCTGGAAAGTCGAAACGCCTTCAAGTTGTTAAACTTGAAGGCGTTTTTAGTTTGAACAAGGTTTACCCTTATGCAAGCTTCTTCTATTAAGCTGTAAGAATCCAGCATATGCCGGCAGTTGCTAACTTCCGGCATATCAGCTGTATCATTGGAAGAAACAAAAGGCTGTCTTATTCCCACATATATAGTTCCGCTGGTTTAAGACGGCCTTGAAAAAGGCCATATTTGTCCAGGAAAATACTGCTATACTTATAGCCGGCTGGGGTGGTATGGCAGAAAAATGCGTAGTCGTTTTTGCTATTTTTAACGCTGTATCATCACCTTGCGCGTTTCCTGCCATCCTTTACCAGATACCTGCAGGAAATAAACCCCGGGTTTGATATCCCTGGTATGCAGCCGTAGTTGTCCTGCGTGATCGCTGCCACTCCATACCCGCTGTCCGGTGGCATTGAACAGGACTGCCTGAAAGCCGGTACCAGCATTGATAAACAGTTCACTTACTGCGGGATTGGGATAAATATTTAATGGGTTGCTATCAAACCGTCCTGCTTTAGCTGCAGTTGAATGCTGTACCGTCACCTGCAACGGGCAGGCAGGTGGATTATTGATCTTAGCCAGGGTTGTATTGTATTCATCCAGCACTTCCTCCTGGGTAATGTTGCCATTATAGAAACGGAACTCGTCCATGCGTCCATTGAAGTAATAATTATTCCCGTTGCTGTAACCTATACGCATATTCTGCGATGCACCATTGGCATAAATTAAATACCCTCCCCAGGGCGTTGATGCCTGCAGCAGACCATTCAGGAACACCTTCAGCGACAGGCCATCGTATGTAAGCGCTACATGGTTCCATACCCCGGCCTGTACACCACTGCAATACACATCAGCGGCTCCCCAACTGGTGACGACCCTGCCATTGAGCGTGGCATCCAGCAGCAACAGTCTCCATCCATTGTTGTATCCATCCGCATCCTGCGCATGTGTGATAGCCTGCACTCCCTGCACCACATTGGGTTTTATCCAGCAGGACAGGTAGAATTTGCTGGTGCTGGTCTTCAGGCTATTGTTCAAAGGCATAGTGAGCAGACTGCTTCCATTGAAATTGGCCGATAGCGCATCTGCGCCATCACACACAAAGCTTGCGCCGCTATTGGTAATATGCAGGTTGTTGCCAGAGGCATCATTCCAGTTAGCATTAAAAGCATAATGCGCCAGTAACTGGCGCGGGGCTTCAAATTTCAACCTGTCGTCATTATAGGCTTGCAATATTTCTGCAGCATTCAGGTCGCCATTGTAAAACTTGAATTCATCCAGCTGTCCTGTAAAATAATAACTGGTGCCGCGGCTGTAGCCTACCAGCATCTTAGCTGTATAATTACCGGACAACAGGTTACCACCATAGTTAACGGAACCGGACAGTACGCCATTCACATAGAGCTTCAGCTGCTGGCCATCATAGGTCATGGTCACATAATTCCAGGCTCCTGCCTGAATCCCGGCAGCATAGACATCTATGGATCCCAGGGTGGTGGTGATACGTCCGTTAAGTGTTCCATCTTCCAGGAGCAGTCTCCATCCATCGTTATACCCATCCGAATCCGGAGCAGTGGCTATGGCCTGTATGCCCTGGGTTTGTGCCGGCTTTATCCAGGCAGACACACTAAGGCGGTTGGAAGTATTCCGAAGCCAGGGTGAATTAGGTAGGGTGAGATAGTTAGTGCCGTTAAAATTACCGCAGGCAATATCTTTTCCCTCGGCAGAGAAACCCACATTGGAGGATATATTATGCCCGCAGCCCGAAACATCCTGGAAATTATTATTCAGGGGATAATGTGCTACCAGGAGTGGACATAGCAGTCGGGCAGGAAGTATCTCGGGACCAAAGGTGGCCAGCCAGTTATTATTTGCAATGCCTGAAATTGGCCGGCAGTCTTCAGCAGTGCCGGGCATCCCCCAATAGCCCTCTCCAATGAGCTGCCCGTTCTTGTTCGTATAATTTGATTCGTTGCCTTCTACCGTAAAGTCGCCACAGGTGTAGCCGTCCTTTATATAAATATTATAGGCATAATAAGCCGTATTGGTAAATGACTGCTGCCGGCCGTACACTTTATTGTTCATAATGTAGTTGTAATGCCCTGAAGCAATAGCAATACCATATTGGCCCGGATCTACCAGGATATTATTCTGCAAGCGCTGGAAATCACCCCCCACATCACCGGCCAGGATACCGCCGCCACTCTGTGATGGACCACCACCCCTGAATTTGTTTCCATTGACCAAAATGTGGCTTAATGGTGTACCATGACTTTTATAGAGGTTGATCAGGTCTTCCGGACTGCTTTTTCCCGGAACCTGTTCTGATACATTATCGCTTATTTCGTTCCCGGCACCATTTACTTCCAGAAACTGCACACATTGCCCTCTGGGGAATGGCCCATGTATATTCAGGAACTGATTGTTGAGGATTTTAATACCTGTACCACCTTCCACCAATATGCCAGTCCTGTTGTCCATGAAGTAACAATTGGTGATGATCACATTGGTGCAATTGATAAGCCGGATACCTTCCCCGGCGGATGGTCCTATCACACAGTTCTCAATCCGGACGTTATTGCAGTTCATGAGGGTAATACAGTTGCCTGAATGATTCAGGCTGGACTCATTAAAAATACGATTCCCGGAAATTGTAAAATCATCCAGAAAAAATATTGAAAATGGATCCTTGGTAGTGCCACCATTTATACAGGTCTGGCTTTGCCCCTGAATAACAGAAAGGCAGGTAAGAGCAGAAAGGATAAGAAACCGAAGTTGCATGGAAATTATTTAGGATACGGTTAAATTAGATCAGGATGGAAGGTAAGATAAAACAGCGCTCTATTTTCTATGCCTGAATAAAATTCCTTTAATTACACGCAATGCCTGATCAGAAATTGCAATACCCCTATTGCCTTCATCCGGGTAGTTGTTTCTACTTATTTCAACAGGAAGTTTTAGTACGCTGATAGTAAACTATACTGCACTTTTCCGTTGATTGTCATTCAGTATTGGTCAAAAATATCCTTAATCGCCCCCAAATCAGTCAAAAACCGGTTCGAACCCGGATACAAAGATGCATTTACTGAACTCTACCGTAAATATTATAAAGGGCTCGTTGTGTGGGCATATAATATCTTGCGCGATTTAGCGGCCGCAGAGGATCTTGTCCACGATATCTTTCTTAGTTTATGGGTTAAAAAAGAGCGATTGATCATTACAACTTCATTTGAATTCTATTTATACACAGCCCTCCGCTACCAGGTACTTACTAAAATAAGAAGAGGGAAAGTATCAGAATCAATTTTTGAAAACCTGGAGAAAAAGGTCTGGTGTACTGCCACTCCTGATAACTTACTGTACCAAAAAGAACTTCAGAGAAGACTCACAGAAGGAATAGATGGACTGCCGGAAAAAGCCCGGCTGGTTTATCTTTTAAGCAGGGAACAGCAGCTCAGTCATAAGCAAATAGCTGAACAGCTGAATATCTCTGTAAAGACGGTTGAGTTCCATATTTCCATAGCGCTTCATCCATCCTGATTATGTGATCGTGCCTGCTGAACTAATGTGGTCATTTAAATGTAGGAATTGCTGTCCTGCCAATTACAGTAAATACTAACTTAATGTCAATAGGAAAAACATTGACAACATAGAAATTAAAACCTATATTCGAATAACCCCCACCATAAGCTGATGCCTGATATTAATTCATTAATTAGCACCATTACAAATCGAGAACATGAAATTATTTCTGATTTTAGTAGTTGCAACATTCCTTGTTGCGTGTAATAATGTTGAAAATAAGGAAACCGCTAAAAGCGAAGAATCCGGGAACGATACACTAAACAAGATCTCTGCAATATCTAAAAACTGGAACTGGCCCGATTCGCTTGATGCAGTTGCTGCAGCACCTGCAAGTCACCTAATTGTTCACGAAGACAGTGCCGTAAGAATTTTGCAGGTTATCTGCCCGCCAGGCGATGAAGAACGCATACATACCCATCGATATAGAAGCACCATATGGTTTACGCAAAGCGCCCACTTTATCTTTTATAATTATGCAGTTGATGCCAACAATCATTTAGTAAAAAAAGACAGTTTTGAGGTTAATGGTTTCCCTGAGGAAGTTTTAAACAAAGGACAGATGGTTGATCCGGAACATCCGCATTCGATAAAGAATATTGGTACTGACACCTTTATGGCTTATCGGATAGAATATAAAAAAGAATTTAAAGAATAATTTTTCAGAAAGAATACAAGTACATCAGATTGGCGAACGAAGGACTGATGCTTTTGCTTGTTAGTTATCTATTGCCAGCATCCGTTTCATCCCATTTTAATAGTACATCGGCAACACTTTTATGCACTTTTTCATTTAATAATTTAGCAAGTTCTTTGTCGTTTAAAATTTCCTGCTGAGTTTTTAATGTGAACCATAATTTTTTAAAGCCTTGAATGTTGCTTGCATCATATATTTTTCCGGCAGCAATATGCCAGCGACATTGGTACCAGCCATAGTTTTGAGGATAATTTGGTCCTATTTCATTATAGTTGGTTTCCAGGTCTTGAAGCGTGGTATATTTTAATGTTGCCGTGTCAGTAGTGGCGACAACCATTTTCGGGAAAGTCGTCAAGGCTTTTAAAAGTTTAGGTTCCTTTTCAGCAATATACGTGTGAAGCAATATATTGGGAAATAACTCACCCATCCATCTGCGCTGCATAACCAAACCGCCCTGATTATGGTAGGCATGGCCTAACTCATGAATTGCCAGGAGGTCGAAGAAGGGCTCCATGGTTATCCCGCCATTTTTATCAGAATATGTGTCTTTGATCAACCCGGCATACGTTGCTGGAATTTTATCTAAGGCAGGAACCATGCTTTTCCAATAATCATTGTTTTCGGATGCCACAATAAGTGTTTTATTGCTGGTATAGTGAGGCATGCCATAAAAAGGAAATTTGGTGAATTTATTCCAATCATCAGGAGAAAGTATCAATAGCGTTACTGTTGGAGTGAATTGCAGCTGTTCTGTGTAGAATGCCATAACGCTATCGAGTTGTTGTGCCATCCGCTTAGCTTTGGCTTCGTTGCCCGTGCTGAAATATGTATTTGTTTGATACCCTTTTAGTTCATTTAAACCTTTGTAAGACTGTGCATTTATATTATTGCAGATAAAAAAAAAGCCTGCGATGAGTATCCAATAAAAATGTCCCTGTTTCAGGAGATTTCGGTATTTAAAAAACGGTGCAAGGAAAGAACTTTCAGCTTGCTTAGCATAAGTCTGGAAACTAAGTGATGTGGTCATGATCTTTTTAACAAATCTATGTTGCGCATAGGCGCTGTGCATAGTATAAAATCGACATTTTAATAGCGCATGTCCTTTTGCATGCGCAACGGGGTAGAGAGCAGTTGCCGTTCTATTACAGATGGGTTTACGCCAGCAAAGATTTTGAAATCACGGATCATGTGCATTTGATCGAAGTATCCTGCTTCGTGGGCAATTTGTATCCAGCTGAGTTGTGGGAAAGCCTCGCGAAGCCTGTATGCTTTAGAAAATTTTAAAATACGGGCATACATTTTTGGATTCATGCCTATTCTTTCTTTACACTTTCTTTCAAATTGTTTCAGGCTGAGGCAGGAAAGTGCTGCTGTTTTCTCTATGGACATCATGCCATTAGTTTTTAACAGCGTACGCATGGCAGCATCAAAAGGCAATATCTGTCTGAAACCACTTATCCTGTTTAAAAGGAATTCCTCCACTATGTTTTTACCTGCCTCCATATTGGAGAGATGCTGCAATCGTTCATGAACGTCTTGCATTTCGGCATCAAAAAAATCAACTGCATCAAATCCGCCATCAGTTAATTCGTGCATGGGAATACCTAAAATGCGGTATATAGCACCCGGGAGAAAGTCTACGCGTATTGATCTAAGCTGTTTATGCACTTTGACATTCACACGTGAAAACTGAGGGCCCGTGAACACTATAAGCGGTTGTTTCTCAAAATGCCCTGACTCGGTGCGGCTCATGGAAACCGGATCATTGCAATAGAATATCAATGATTGAAATGGTGAAGGGGGATAAGGTGTCACCACCTCGTTAATTCCCTCTATCAGCATAACATCCACTGTTAGTATGTTCAATACATATTCTTGCAAAGCCGGATGCGGTATATGTATTTTTACATCCATTTAAAATGATATTAGCTATGAGGCGCCTTATTATTTTACTAAAGTACAAAAACCGGCTATGATAAAGGGTTATCCCGAAAAAATATCCAGATTGACAGTGTTTGATTTAAACAGTTGACTAACGTTCCGGATTCTACGAGGGGAAGTATTATCAGTTTATTTGTACAATTAAATACTATCAAAAAACGTCAAAATCGGTATCAGATGTTCGATAGAGATACCTCTCAGCCCGCTACAAGGGACGGATCATCCAAATTATGGTTTGTCCCTTTATTATTGCCGTCTGGATTGCCCGCCAGCTTGGCAATCCGGTCAAAAATGGCATTGACACGGCCGGTTCGGAATCCCCCTCTTTTACGATAATAGGCGATCCCTTCCGGAAACAGGAGCTTTTGCAGTTTTCTTTCTTGCCTGTATCGCTGGAATGCCATATTGTAGCAAGCTTCGGGGCCAGATCAGGCGTGAGGCCGATATGCAATCCATTGCTACGAATTTCGGGGAACGATCCGCAGTAACTCTCCTTCCGTGTCTTCCAGAAAAGCATTACAGCTTTGCAGGTATGCTTCCATTTCCTTCCGGTTATCTCCGTACACATTTGCGCTGAACTCGTGTGCTCTTTCCATCATACGGATATAAACCACCGGATCCGATCTCCTGGTCAGCCTCCTGAGCGCCCCGATATAGTCTTCCCGGTATACAGTTGGTATCATGATCTTGGATTCTTCTGCCGCCACCAGTTCTGCATTCATCATGACCCGGGCGATTCTCCCATTTCCATCGAGAAAGGGATGTACTTCGCTGATCAGGAACATCATGAACAATGCTTTTCCAATTGCGGAATTGATCACTTTATAATAGTCAAAACTTTTGATGAGTGTGCCTCTTACCAATTCGTGGGGCACAAAACTCGTCTGGCCGGCAAAATTGTCCCTGTCCTTGAACTGCCCTGGTTGCTTTTGAGACCTGGTTGAGAGTAGCACTTTATGCCTGTATTGCAGGATCTGCAACAGGTGATCTGCGGAGTTGGGAACTATGTTCATTTCCTGGCGGCTGGATACAATATTATATGTGCCCAGCACATCATGTGAGTCTTCGTTACGGGCTGGCAGTGGGTTTTGCGTTTCAATGATCTGTTCGGCCTCTTCAACCTTGAATACGGTCCCTTCGATATAGTTGGAAAAATAGCTTTCGAAAAAAGCGAAGTTGGCAAAGGACTGGTTGGATATATTTCGGTCAGGTCTGTTTTTAAAGGTGCGCTGTTGCAGTTCCACGAAAAGCTGTTCCAAAAGTGTGGTACGTGCGGTATCGTAAGGAATACCCTGTGCCTTTGCTTTTGCTGCCGAAGAGGTGAGTATGGAAGAACTATGGGTAGCCAGCAATGCACTGATCATGCTGTTCAACTGTTCAAACTCTTTTTCCAATAATAGTGCGGGCGCGATTCTTCTTGCCTGGTCGCGCAGTTGGTTGAGGGCCGCTTCACCATTCACGCTAATGATTGCCAGTAGTTTTTCTTCAATGGCTTCCCGCGGTAGGTTTTTGGATGCGGATCCGCCTTTTCTGGATACCTGCAGGTTTTCCAGGAAAGCCCGGGCTTGTTGTCCAAGGTACAGCTCCCCCATAAATTGCCTGTCACCTTCTATATCACCTGGTCCTTCCAGCAAGTGCAGCGTCACGCCGGGTAAGCTGATGTTGCGTGTGTACGAATAAGTCACGAAGAAATCGCCTGTTTGGGTGGGTTTCAATTCAAAAGCTGACCGGTGGCTGATGACGGCTCCGGGATACTGGTGTCCAATAATGGTAAAGAGGTTTCGCCGGATGAGCGCCTCCGGTTCTTCTTCCATTTTTCCGGTATAGATAGTAGGTGCGATCTTTTTGATCTTACCTTCCTTTACGGCCCGACTGATTTGCTTAGAGACCGCCTTATCGGTAAAGATTATCTCCTGCAAATGGAACGGGATATTTTTTTCCATGAAGAACCCTTTATTCATGCAATTTGGAGATAATTTTCTATTATAAATATAATTTTGGCTATATTTTTCTATTTAAACAAGATTTCTGAGATTTTTTTAAATTATAAGTTAAAAGCTTTTGTCTTTAAGAATGGCCATATTTTTCATTATAAAGCCTTCAGATCATTAGATCTGAAGGCTTTATAATTCTGGGAATACTTGAAGCAGCTATTGGGGCTATGCTGTTCAAAATAGCTCAAAATGGTTGCAAGGTCCATTGTGACCACTGATGAAAAGCCGGATCTGCATTGCCAATGCCTCCAAACCTGATATAAGCCTCACCTTCAAGCATAATAAATATTTCTATTTCCAGGTCTATCCGGAGTATCCTTTCTTTGATCAGGTGGATATTGACTGGTGGATAGGCCAGCCCTCCCGGTAGTATACCTTCTGCAAAATCATGTGAACTGCTTATATCGAAGAGCCGGGATTCTGCAATGGCGGGAGGGGCTGCAGGAATAATATCTGCGGGATTGTTGGGATTAATAGCATAAGCCCGCTGGTGCAGTTTGAGGAAGCATTTTGACCACTGATCGCCTTGGGCAAAACCACCCAGGAAAAATGAAGCTGCTCCTCCTGTAAGACCAAATAACCTGCCCAGTAAAACGCCTCCGGGAGAAGATCTTACCTGGTTAGCCGACGGCATGCGGTCGGGACCGAGGTAAAAACTGCTGTAGACATGAAAGGCCGTCTGATAGAGATCTCCATCGTCCCAGGATAGGTCACCCAGCATTAGCAGGCCTGTGTCAGTAAAGATCCCATGCATGCCCAGACGGTTTGGTAAAACGAATGAGGTCTCACCCCACCACATTTCGCCTACGCCAACAGGCTCCTTTTGTGTGAAAATGGGCCCGGGTCCTGACAATAAATGAGTGACGTATTGCGAATAGATGTCCAAAGGTCTGGGTACGATAGTGCTGAAATCGACAAGTGACTTTTTCCGCAGCAACTGATCATAAAGGTCCCCGGGAGCATTTTGGGCCATTTCCAAAAACGCAGACTTGCCCTGTCGCAGTTTTTCTTCTCGTTGTTTTTCCCGGTGTTGCCGTCTGATTGCCAGTAAATCTGCATCCGGGATGTTGTCAACCGGGTAAGCTGACGGTAGTAATTTTTCGGGGAATTCGGTATTTCGTAAAATGCGCTGAAATGCAAGAGGTCCCTTTAATAGCATAAGGTTTAGTTTTAAGCGCACCCAGCAGGCTATCCATCGGTAGCATGAATATAGACGGGTAAACGGAGATGGCAAAAATTTGTAATGGAGTTCCTGCGTGGAAGTGTGCAGTTAAGCCAAGAGCGGCATTGTTTCTAAATATAATGTTTTTCTATGTATTCAGGGTAGTTTGATGGATTATTCTTACCAGCGCCGAACGTTATTTTTCCCCTTTATCCCGCATCTCACCCTTCATTCGCTTATCCCTGATCTGCTTGAGTGTTTGGTTAACCTGTGATTCATTACCGGGGTATTTGGAAATGCCCAGTCGTTGCGAGAGATAGATACCGGAATGGCCGCTGCAATAATAGGCCGTAAAACAGGCTATGGCATAGTATAAAATATATTCACCACCGAACAGCTCAACGCCCATAATAGTACAGGCAATAGGGGTATTGGTGGCGCCGGCAAAAACGGCAATAAATCCGAGCCCTGCCATGAGGTCGGCAGGAGCGCCTGTCGCCACAGCGATTGTATTACCCAGCGTTGCCCCAATAAAGAACAAGGGGGTTACCTCGCCGCCTTTAAAGCCCATACCCAGGGTAACGGCCGTGAATAGTAGTTTCCAGCACCAGCTGAAATACCCTGCTCCCCCTTCCTGGAAAGCCGAGACAATGGAAACACCGCCAGGATTGGGGCTGGTTACACCCAGACCCAGATAATCGGTTGTTCCTGACAGAAAGGTCAGCAAGATAATGAGGCCTCCACCAACAAGGGGTATTAACCAACCGGGCCTGATCAGCCTGTTGCTATAGTTTTTGATACTGTGTGATAGCTCGGCAAACAGCAAACCGGCCAGGCCAAAGCAAACGCCGGCCAGGATAACCTTGGCCAGCAGCCAGTAATCAATATGCAGGAACGGGATGCTGCTTTGAACAAGTTTTGTAAATGCGATATGGTAGCTGGTATGGTGAATGCCATAAGCGGTACAGGTAATATCTGCCAGGATGCTGGCTACCAGGCAGGGAAGTAGTCCATTGTGGTAGATCCTGCCCACCACCAGCACTTCCAGGGCGAAGATGGCCCCGGTAACTGGTGTTCCAAATACGGCTCCAAAGCCAGCCGCAATACCGGTCATGAGCAGGATCCTGGTATCCTGTTTATCCAGCCGGAACCAGCGGCCCAGCAGGCTGGCCATGCTGCCGCCCATCTGGACGGCTGTTCCTTCCCGTCCCGCCGATCCGCCGAACAGGTGGGTGAGGAGCGTAGTAACCAGCACCAGTGGCATCATCCGTGCAGGTACGCCGGCGCCAGGCTCATGAATTTCATCCACGATCAGGTTATTGCCCGCTTCGGCATTCTTGCCCAGGTATTTGTAAAGGAGATAAATGAGCACACCAGCCAGGGGCAGCAGGTAGAGCAGCCAGGCGTTTTGCCAGCGGATAACCGTGACCTTATCCAGCAGCCATAAAAACAGGGCTACCAGGGAGCCAGCAATAAGGGCTACAGGAACAGCTAATAAAGTCCATCTGAAGAGCTGGCGTGCAATGACTAATTGTTCAAAACGGGAGCTGAGTTTGTTGAGCATACTACAAATAGTTTATGTTCGGCATAGCCGTTACTGTTTGTAGGCGCCATCAGTCGCACCAGGGGGTGGACGGTTCAGTAGGAAGACACCATTTCCTTTGGTAGAGCAAAGTAAGCAGCCATTTTAATCATGGCCAAAAAATATTCAGTTTCCCAGGGGTAAACAGGCAAATGCCAGTGTCATTGCGGGATCAGCGATTGTAAGCGCCACCAGTTCCTTCCGCAGGAATTTCAGTGGTTGCCGGGTAAGCCGGTTATTGATGTTATTACAATAATACTGGCCGGGATGGACTGTAGCAGGGGCCGACAGGCAAATGTCAAAAAAAGATAATCTAAAAATTTTTATTGAACGGGAAAATTAGCAACATTGCGCTCTGAACAGACACTGTTATAAACAACCCAAACCCAACCAACCTTAACAATGAAAAAGTTCTTTCTGGCAGTACTGGCACTTTTGCCAGCCTACTGGCTGATGGCGGGTGAAAAAGATTCACTCGAAATAGCTGAAGCAAAGATTGCCCGGTATGTTGATTCCGTCACCAAAGCAATGCGGTATGAAACCGGCATTGTAAAACTCTCCAATGGTATTGCCCAGTTAAACGTTCCTGCCGGTTTTAAATTCCTCAATGCAGAACAAAGCAAATTTATCTTAACGGAGCTTTGGGGTAACCCGTCCCGTGAAGACATCCTGGGCATGATCTGGCCTGCGAATGCTGATCCCTTCAAAGAAGATTCCAACTATGCCTTTATTGTTACCTATGATGAGATGGGATATGTGAAGGATGAAGATGCAGACGATATCAACTATGATGATATGCTGAAGGAGGAACAAAAAGAGGAGCCGGAGATAAATAAGGAAAGAGTAAAGCTGGGTTACAGCTCCCTCCATTTTGTTGGCTGGGCCCAGAAGCCTTTTTATGATAAGAGCCATAAGGTGCTGCACTGGGCCAAGGAGCTGAAATTTGGCGATGCCGAAGATGGCAATACCCTGAATTATGATGTGCGCATCCTGGGCCGCAAAGGTGTACTGTCCCTGAATGCGGTGGCGGCTATTGCTGACCTGCCCCTGGTGAAAGGCGATATTGATGCTGTGCTGAAAATGGCTTCTTTCACAGAGGGCAATACCTATAAGGATTTTGATCCCAGCGTGGACAAAGTAGCTGCCTGGACCATCGGTGGCCTGGTAGCCGGAAAGGTGCTTGCCAAGGTAGGTATCCTGGCGGTTGCCGGCAAGTTCCTGGCAGCCAGCTGGAAGTTCATCCTGCTGGGTATTGTGGCGCTGGGAGGTTTTCTGAAGAAGTTCTTTGGTAGAAAGAAAGCAGAAGAGGAATACCAGTACCAGCCTGCTACTTCGCCGGTGGAGGAAGCAACTGCTCCTGCGGAAGACAATGCCGCTGACAAGGATGAGCAGAACCAGCCTCCTGTAGGATAGTATACACTGCTTTACAATAGAAGGGCATCCCGGAAGGGGTGCCTTTTTTGTTGCAGGAAATGAATAACTGGTAGGAACCTGCCTGTAGGATTGATGGACGGCGCGCCTCGCAAAAACCACTCCCAAATGCTGCCGGGTATGCTGCTGCTGTCAAATTGAAACGCACTGGTCGGATTTTGAGACATAAGCGATGAGTTGATTGCCCGTCATTCCCTTTCTTTGGCAATACAAACGTCTTAGCCATGTTGAAATCATCCGTTCTGCGTACTGCTGGTACCTGCAAAACTATCTTTTCCCAGCTATGGCAAACCTGCCATATTGCCTGGACAGGCCTGCTGCTCCTGCTTTTTGGTCCTGTCGCCCTACAGGCCCAGGATCGTCCCAACATTGTTTTGGTCATGGTAGATGATATGGGCTTTTCCGACCTGGGCTGCTATGGCAGTGAGATCCCGACTCCCAATATTGATAAGCTGGCAGGTACAGGTATCCGCCTGAGCCAGTTCTACAATACGGCGCGCTGCTGCCCTACCAGGGCCAGTCTGCTCACGGGCCTGTTCCCACACCAGACGGGTATCGGGCATATGACCGAGGAGCCCGCCAATAAGGATGCAGCCAACTGGGGAACGCCCGGCTACCAGGGTTACCTGAACAGGAACTGTGTGACAATGGCCGAGGTATTATCCACCGCAGGCTATCATACCTATATGACCGGTAAATGGCACCTGGGCATCCTGGGAAAAGAGAAATGGCCTTTGCAACGGGGCTTTGAAAAATACTACGGGATACTGGCCGGCGCTGCCAGTTATTTCCAGCCCTTTGGCGACCGGCAGCTTTACCACAACAATACGCCCCTGCCGCCACCAACAGGCGATTACTATACCACCGATGCGTTCACAGATTCCGCCATTGCTTTCCTGCGGCAACAGGAAGACAGGAAGCCCTTCTTCCTTTACCTTGCTTTCAATGCCCCGCACTGGCCGCTGCAGGCAAAGCCAGAAGACATCAGGCCCTTTGAAGGCCAGTATGCCAAAGGTTGGGACCTGGTGCGGCAGCAGCGTTATGAACGACAGACCAGCATGGGTTTGTTTACCGGCTGCACCAGCCTGTCGCCCCGCGACAGTGCCGTAAGGCCATGGTCCGCGCTGACTGCTTCAGAACAGCAGGAAGTTGCCTACCGGATGGCTGTGTATGCTGCGCAGTTACGGGCCGTGGACAGGAATGTGGGCAAACTGGTAGCCACACTCGAAAAGCTCGGCAAACGCGATAATACCCTGATCATTTTCCTGAGTGATAACGGCGCCTGTGCAGAACCCTATAAAGAACTGGGTGGCGGCGCCTTCAATCAGATCAATGATGGCGCCCAGTGGGGCGCTATATCCTATGGCGTAGGCTGGGCCAATGTATCCAATACGCCCTTCAGGAAATGGAAAAGAGAAATGGAAGAAGGGGGCATTGCCAGCCCGCTGATCATGAACTGGCCTAAAGGCATCCGGAAAGACCAGCAGAACCGCATCCTGCCAGCCACTGCCTGTCTCATTGATATCTTACCCACCTTCCTGGCAGTATCAGGCGCTCAGTATCCTGACACCTACCAGGGAAATAAAATATTCAGCGCCGAAGGCCAAAGTTTGTTGCCGCTGATGAAAGGACAGACCCTGAAAGAACGTCCATATATGTACTGGGAGCATGAGGGCAACCGTGCTATCCGCAAAGGCAACTGGAAAGCACTCAAGGATCGTGATAATCCCAAATGGGAACTCTATGACCTCAGCTGCGACCGGAGTGAACAACAGGACCTGGCTGCCAGCCGGCCGGAACTGCTGGAAGAACTGACCATTGAATGGAATAACTGGGCCCGGACACATATGGTGCTGCCCAAGCGGCCCGCCAATCCCGGAAAGGCCGCAGAGTAGGATAGCAGAAATTCAATAGCAGATATATACTAACTGAATAAAACGGGCAATCCGTACCGTATCATTGAAAAAACTGAATTGATCATGGTGAACAGATTCTATCACTTATTGCTCGTCTGCCTTTCTTTATTATCGCTAAGCGCCTGTGCAGACAAAAGAGCCAATAAGCAAAAGTTAGCAAGTAAACTCCGGCCCAATATCATCGTCATCCTGGCGGATGATCTGGGTTATTCCGATCTGGGTTGTTATGGCGGGGAGATCCAGACCCCCAACCTGGATTACCTGGCTGCCAATGGCGTCCGCTTCAGGAATTTTTACAACACTTCCCGCTGCTGTCCTTCCCGTGCTTCGCTGCTGACAGGTTTATACAACCATGAGGCAGGCATCGGGGAAATGACCACCGACAGGCGCCTGGATGGTTACAGGGGTTACCTGACAGCCAATACAGTGACCCTGGCCGAAGTGCTGAAAGAGGCCGGCTACCAGACAGCTATGTCCGGCAAATGGCATGTATCCACTACCATTGAACAACCCACGGCTGCTGAGCACCAGCAATGGCTTAACCACCAGGTAGTGCATCCTTATTTCTCGCCGGTAGAACAGTATCCTACCAGTCGCGGCTTTGATAAATATTATGGCAATATATTCGGCGTGGTGGATTTCTTTGATCCCTTCAGCCTGGTGAATGGCACAGAGCCTGTAGCCACTGTACCGGCCGGTTATTATCATACCGATGCTATCAATGATACGGCGGTAAGTTATATTAAGTCCTTTGCCGGAGACAGCAAACCCTTCTTCCTGTATGTAGCTCATACAGCCCCTCACTGGCCATTACAGGCCCTGCAGGAGGATATCAAAAAATATGAGGATACCTATAAAGGAGGCTGGGATGCCATTCGCGAAGCAAGGTACAGGCGGATGGTAGCTGCCGGACTGCTGGATAGCAATACCACAAAACTCTCACCCCGCATGGATAACAACCTGAGCTGGGAGAACAATCCGCACCGCGAATGGGATGCACGCGCTATGGCGGTGCATGCGGCCATGGTGGACAGGATGGACCAGGGCATCGGCAGGATACTGGCCACGCTGAAAGAAACCGGTGAGCTGGACAATACGCTGATCGTATTCCTGAGTGATAATGGGGCCAGTCCGGAAGATGCAGCCCGTTATGGTCCTGGCTTTGACCGGCCCAATGAAACAAGGACAGGCCAGAAAGTGGCCTACCCTGTGAACAAGGACGTACTGCCCGGACCGCAAACTACGTTTGCCTCCATCGGCGCCCGCTGGGCCAACGTGGTGAATACCCCTTACCAGTATGCCAAAGCACAATCTTACGAGGGCGGCATCCGTACACCGATGATCGCCTGCTGGCCTGCCGGTATCAAAGCCAAAGGCGGCTTCACGGATTATGCCGGTCATATCATGGATTTTATGCCTACTTTCCTGGAGGTAGCCGGTGCTGTTTATCCTGAAACCTATAAGGGGCATGCTATCACGCCGTATGCAGGACTTAGTCTGCTGCCTGCCTTTACCGGAAAAGTAAACAGCAATCACGACCGGGTGCTGTACAATGAACATTACAATGCAAAATATATCCGCAGGAACGACTGGAAGCTGGTGTCCTTATCAGATAAGAACGACTGGCGCCTGTACCGCATTTACGAAGACCAGTCGGAGCTGAACAACCTGGCGGCACAGTATCCGGATACAGTAAAAAAACTGGCCGGTGAATGGAGGGCCTGGGCCGATGCCCATAAAGTGTATCCTAAGCAGGCAAAAAAGTAATAGCCGGGACTGCCGGGAAATTTTAACATTTGCGAAAAGGCTGTTCCCTGCAAAAGAGCCGCAGGCATTGAGCAGGATCAGCCCGCAGGAGTTGGATCTTCCTGGGAGTTAACCGCAGAATAATATACCTTTCGGACGAAAAAAATAGCTCGTCGTATGTTTCGTAAAAAAATTGTAGCAGGTATTTTGTTGTCCTGCCTGTCGGTTCCCCTGGTACAGGCACAGGATATGAAAAACCTTACAAAGTATGTGAATCCCTTTATCGGGACAGCACCGCTCACAGATTCCGCTATCTTAGGTTACCGGCTGCCGGACGGCTGGCGCTCCTGGGCCGGCCTGGTGTTTCCCGGCTCCTCTCTGCCCAATGCCATGGTTCAGCTGAGTCCCATTACAGAATATGGATCGGGAGCAGGATATGAATATGAGGACACGCAGATCTTTGGATTTACACATACCAATAAAGGACACTGGAACCTCTGTAATATCCCGCTGCTGCCCTTTACAGGCAAGGCGGATAGCGAGCACAAGCCCGTATCCCGTTTTTCCCATAGCCGGGAAGCCGCTTCCCCGGCCTATTATGAAGTGTTCCTGGAAGATTATGGCGTTAAGGTGCAGCTGACCTCTACGCTGCGCTGTGGTTATCACCGTTATGATTTCGGGAAGTCCACCGACCAGAAGATCCTGTTTGACCTGGCGAGGGCCAATAACAGGGTAGTGGACTGGCGCATTGAACAGGTGGGGAACAATGCCGTGAAGGGGTACCAGGATATTCATGGCGAGACCATCTACTTCTATGCAGAGCTGAATACTACCATCAAAGAACTGGTGAAAGAGAAAGAAGCCAAAAGGGATGGGATGGCCTACCTGGTACTGGATGGCAAGCAGGGAAAACCCGTAGAAGTCAGGATAGGAATGTCTTTTGTGAGCATGGACAATGCCAGGCAGAACCTGGAAAAAGAGATTGGCGTCAGGTCCTTTGATGCAGTCCGCAAGGAAGGCGTAGCCGTATGGCAGCAAAAGCTGTCGTCTATACAGGTCAAAGGCGGTACGGCCAAACAACTGGAAATGTTCTATTCCTGCCTCTATCGCTCGCTGCTCTGGCCGGCCCTGCGCAGTGATGTGAACGGCCAGTTTACGGATGCTAAGAAACAGGTGGTAAAGGCCGACTGGCTCTACTATACAGAACCCTCCCTTTGGGATACCTATCGCAACAAAGATGTATTGCTAAGCATTCTTTCCCCTGACGTAGCGCTGGATGTGATCAAGTCCATGAAGGATGTGGGAGAGAAGACCGGGTTCATCCCCACTTTTTTCCATGGCGACCATGGCGCTTCTTCCATTGCCGGCGCTTACCTGCGCGGCATTACCGATTTTGATGTGCAGGCAGTATATCAATTGCTGCTGAGGAATGCCAATGTGGATGGCGGCGCCCGCCCGCATATCAAAGAGTATATTGAGAAAGGATATATTTCAGAGCTGGATGTTAAAAATCCGCATGTGGAAACAAAGGCCAAGGCTGGTGTTTCCAAAACACTGGAATACGCATACGATGATTATTCGCTGGCGCAGCTGGCAAAAAAGCTGGGTGATTCAGCCCGTTACCGGGAGCTGATGAAGCGTTCGCAGAACTACCGGAATGTATTTGATCCCGGCAGCCGCTTTATGCGGGGCAGGCTGGCCAATGGCGAGTGGATCACACCATTTGATCCGCAGTATCCCTATTACGAATATATGTACCGGGAAGCCAATGCCTGGCAGGTGTCATTCTATGCGCCGCATGATATGCCGGGACTGGTGGAGCTGTATGGCGGGCCGAAACCTTTTGAGGCCAAGCTGGATTCCCTGTTCACTTTGCCCTGGGATCCGCAGCATATAGCACGCAATGTGGAGAGCATGGTTGGCCAGTACTGTCATGGCAACCAACCGGATCATGAAGCGCCCTATGGATATTATTTTGTTGGCAAACCGGAGAAGTCGCAGCAGCAGCTGGACCATATCATGAATAATCTCTATGGCATCGGGAAGGAAGGGCTGGCGCTCTGTGGTATGGATGATGCGGGTGAAATGTCCGCCTGGTATGTCTGGAATGCATTGGGGCTTTATACTTTCTCGGCTACCGATCCGGAATATATTGTCACTGTTCCTTTGTTTGACAAGGTGAAATGGCGGCAGCCCAACGGCAAGACCCTGCTGATTGAAAAAACAGGGAAGACCAGGGCTCTCGACAGGATCACCATTGACAGCAAACCTGTCAACGGTTATTTTGTGCCGCACAACTGTTTCACCAACGGCTCCCTTATCCGTATCCAGACCAGATAGAATAGCTCCTTTTATAACCGGGAATGTTGGCCAGTGATCGCTGGCCGGCATTCCCGGTATTTTTTGGGGCAGGTTCCCGGATCTGGATACAGTTTGCCGTAATATGGCTACTGCTGTCCGGAAGCAGGCAGCGAAATTTGCAGTATAAAAGATAATTTTATGCAAGCAATCAAAAAGAAACAATTGGGCAGCCAGGGATTGACTGTTCCGCTACTGGGGCTGGGCTGTATGGGAATGACCTCACTGGCCGGCGCCGATATCTACGGCAAGGCTGATGAAGGCGAGTCCATCAGGACCATTCACCGGTCTTTAGAACTGGGCGGCAATTTCCTGGATACGGCCGATCTGTACGGTCCATTGCTCAATGAACAGCTGGTTGGCAGGGCTATCAAAGGCAACAGGAGCCAGTATATCATTGCCACTAAGTTTGGCTTTGAGTTTGATGATAGCGGACAGCTGACCTGGAATATCAACGGCAGTAAGGACTATGTTAAAAGAGCGGCTGAAAGATCATTGAAGAACCTGGGGACGGATTATATAGACCTGTATTACCTGCATCGGCTGGATCCCAATACGCCCATTGAAGAAACAGTAGCGGCGATGGCGGAACTGGTGAAAGAAGGGAAAGTGCGCTATATCGGTTTATCCGAGGTGTCCGCCGCTACTATCAGGAAGGCACAGCAGGTACATCCGCTGACGGCTGTGCAATCCGAATATTCCCTGTTTGAGCGGACCGTGGATGAGAATGGGGTGGTGGATACCCTGAAGGAACTGGGTATTGGACTGGTGGCCTATTCGCCGCTGGGCAGAGGCTTTCTGACCGGCGATCTGAAACATCCGGAAGATCTTGCTGCGGATGATTTCAGGAGAAGCATACCCCGTTTCCAGGGCGAACAGTTCTACCAGAACATTGAACTGGTGAAAGCCATTCAGCAAATGGCGGCAGAAAAGAACTGTACCAGTGCCCAGCTGGCCATTGCGTGGGTGCTGGCCAAAGGACATACCCCTATCCCTGGTACCAAGCGGGTGAAATACCTGGAACAGAATATTGCGGCCGTAGCCATCCAGCTGTCAGCAGCAGAACTGGCCCAATTGGAAAAGATCGTTCCTCCCGGCGCCAATACCGGTAACCGGTACGATGCTGCATCCATGACCATGCTGGACAATTGACCATCGGCAGCGGGCGGTGTTGATACTGGCTGTCAAAAAAGAAGCTTATGAAAAAGATCCCTCCTTATGTGGTTGATTCCATTGCAGTACAGCATCGCCTGCTTTCCCTGCCCAGGCCCAGACACCCGATGGTGAGTGTGTTCAATTTTGAAGATATGTTATACAGTGCTGAGGAAGCGCATAGCGTACTACTGATGAACCTGTATTGTATTTCATTGAAGCGGGATGTGCATGAAAAGGTGAAGTATGGCCAGAGCCATTATGATTTTGATGAGGGGATCATGTCTTTTGTGGCGCCGGGTCAGCTGGTATCCAATGTAAGTGAAGAACACCGGCCAGAGGGCTGGTGCCTGGCCTTTCATCCGGATTTTATCCGTAATCATCCGCTGGGCCAGAAGATCAAAAAGTATCATTTTTTTACCTATGAGGTCAATGAGGCCCTGCATTTATCGGAGCAGGAGGAAGAGACGCTTATCGGGTTGATGAAATTGATGCAGGCTGAACTTGGTTCGTCCATAGATACTTTCAGCGAAGATGTATTGATTGCCTATATTGAATTGCTGTTGAACTATGCGGAAAGGTATTATAGCCGGCAGTTTGTAACCCGGAGGAACCTGAATAAAGATGTCCTGTCCGGTTTTGAAAAACTGCTGGAAGCTTATTTTGCGGACGATAATCCCTCGCAGGCAGGGTTGCCCACCGTGCACTATTTCTCTGATAAACTTCATCTCTCACCCAATTACCTTGGCAGCATACTGAAAAGCCTCACGGGTAAAAGTACACAGCAGCATATACAGGATGCGCTGATTGAAAGGACCAAACTGTTGCTGGCTAATTCAGAGCTGTCTGTGGCGGAGATCGCCTATAAATTTGGGTTCGGATATCCCCAGTCTTTCAATAAACTGTTCAGGAGAAAGGTGCGGCTGTCGCCATTGGAGTACCGGAAAAAGTTTTACATTTAATCGCCCTTCCGGAAGACGGCCAGGATGGACCAGCGGGAAGGCAGAAACCTTTGTTATCCTTGAAAATTTTGTCCTGTGACCCCTCAATCCCTGTTAAACAGCAAATGGAGCTTTCCGCTGCTCTGCGCCGCAACTTTATTACTGAGCTTCCACCAACTCTTTACCGCTGAATACGCATTTACCGATGAAGCCTTTCAGCTATGGCATAACCATGATCGTACCAATTTCAATGGATTCTTTGTACAGGGCCGCCCCATTACCGCCTTGCTCCTGGAAAAGCTATATGGCAGTATAGACCGTATTGATTCCCTGAAGTGGCTGCGCCTTTTTTCACTGGGCGGCTGGCTGATCACCGCCCCGGTCTATGTGGCGGTGCTGGCGCATTTTATCCGTATTGCACAGTTGCCCCGCATCCTGCTGCTGCCCTTATCAGTGCTCATCGGTGGCAGTGCTTCCGTGGCCATTTATATTGGATGGGCGGCCTGTGCTGAAGTGTTCATTGCCTGCCTGACCGGGCTATTGAGCGGGTATTGCATGTTCTATATATACCATCCTGATACACCGGTAAAATTTCGGGGCTACTGGGCGCTCGGGGCTATTGTGGCAGGGCTGATCTCCCTGCTGACCTATCAATCCGCTTTTGGCGCTTTTCTCCTGCCTTTCTTTATCCTTTTTATAGGCCGGCAAAGCAGTCAGTACAGGACTGCCACCTGGAGGGCGATAGTGATGTATGGCCTTATCCATATTGCCTATTTCGTGATCTTTAAAAAATTGATCAGCGCGTATGGTATTGAAGCCAGCGACAGGACCCTGCTTACCCGGGAGCCGTTAAGGAAGATCGGGTTCTTTTTCTCCACGCCCCTGGCACAGGCGCTTAGCTTTAATTTTCTCTACAACGTAAAAGGGTTGTTTTCCCAGCTTTTCTATTATGGTATGCTGACTATATGGGCAGTGAGTGTGTTTGCCGGAAAGCCCCGGCCATCCCTGAAAGCAGGATTGGGACATATCCTGGGTGTGCTGGTGCTGATGGGGCTTATCTTCCTGCCGGTACTGGTGTCCAGGGAGAACTTTGCCTCCTACCGGACCATGTTTGCGCTCAATATTGCCGGTTCTGTCCTGTTGCTGAACATGCTTTTTAGCTTTGTCCGCCATGCCGGCCGGCAGCAGTGGCTGGCCCTGGTCACAGCATTTCTCTTCCTGGTCACTGCCTGGTACAATACGAACAACAACTTTATTTCACCGCTGGCGAATGAATACCAGCGACTGAGCACCTTTCTGCGGGATAATTATCCAAAGTCCAATGGAAGAATACTGGTGGTCCGTCCTCCCGAAGCTGCTTTTACAGCGCTATATGGGGTAAAGGTATACCGGGATGAGTTCGGGATGCCGTCAACGTATAAGGGCTGGACCCCTGATCCCCTGATCCGCCAGCTGGTCGATGAACTGACCGGCAGGTATGATGCAGCAGTAGGGCTGTTCCTGATCAATGTAAAGGATCAGGAGGCGTTGAAAGACCTGCCTCCCGGAACGTTTGATGACCTGCTGCTGCTGGATATTGGCGCCCTTCTCCAATAAATAGCCTGCTTTTATAGATTCTGTCCGGCAAAATGGCCGGCTGGTCGATTTCAGCCCCTGCAGTGGGCCTGAAAGCAAAATCCTTCTGTCCCTGCTGGCCGTGGAGAATGAAGGAACCATTAATTTTGGAAAGGAGTTCATCCCCAGCCAACGTTTTGAGTATATGTGCTGTATATACTATGGCAAATGGTGGGAGGCTCCTGCAGCCCGCAGTTCCTGGCGCCGGATAACCGGTTTAATGAAATGTAGTTATGAAGTATACGCTAACCTGGTCAATACTGCTGTGTTTCCTGAGCCTGCTGGCTGTACAGCCGGTCAGGGCTCAATCCCAGGCCTGTCCCGTCAATATCAATTTTTCAGCCGGGGACCTGTCCAGCTGGTCGGCCAGGACTGGTCTGGTGAATGGGGCTACCAGGGACTATCCGCTGCCCAACAGCAGCGTCAGCATTATTCCCGAGTACAATATCGGCACCACCGGCGTTGAGGTGATCCGCACTTCCACATCCGACCTCTACGGTAGTTTTCCTACCATCCCTACTATCAATGGCTATGCCTATAATTATTCCATTAAGCTGGGTTCTACGGCCACTTCCTGGGACCTGCAGGCGGGGAGTAACCCGGGTGGTTTTATCCGGTCTGTGACCTACAATATTGTAGTACCTAATGGCCTGGAGTCAGAACCGTATACCATGACCTATGCTTATGCCATGGTCCTGGAGAACGGTACCCATAATTCCAATGAGCAGCCCCTTTTCAAAGCAACCCTGACGGCGCCTGGTACAGGTGTTATAACCTGTGCATCGCCGGAATATTACCTGCCTACCTTCGACAATGCCACCGGCGGCGGTCCCGGCGGGGGCGGCAGCAGGGGCGCCACACTGGATTCGGCCAAGGCCAAAGCCCAGGGCTTTACCAATAGCCCCGTACCTTTTCTCTCGCATTCCGGCCAGGGCAACCAGAACGGCACTTATTTATACGATGTATGGACCAAAGGCTGGACGGAAGTGACCTTTGATCTGTCCCCATACAGGGGGCAGACAGTGACCCTTACTTTCCAGGCCAATAACTGCGATCCCGGGGCGCATTTTGCCTATGCCTATGTAGCCCTGCGCAACAGCTGTGCCGGCCTGGAGATCAGTGGGCCGCTGGTAGCCTGTACCAATGGCGTTTTCACCTATTCCATCCCTGAACTGGCCGGCGCCACCTATTCCTGGGAAGTCCCTTCCGGCTGGACCGTACACAACGGCACCAATGGCAACAGTATCTCCGTAACAGCCGGCCCTGGTGCTGGTAATATCATTGCCCGTGAGATCAACGGCTGTGCTGACCTCCGTGATACCATTGCGGTCAGCAGCAAAGAGCCTACAGTTCCCGGGACCCTTGCCGGCAACAATACCGTTTGCTCCGGGGACAACAGCAGCCCCATGACCCTGAGTGGTCAGCGGGGCGATGTGATCAGCTGGCTTTCTTCCACTGATGGCGTCAGCTGGTTACCGGTAGCGAATACAGCTGCCAGTTATACAGCGGAAGACCTGACCGCTACCACCCGCTATGCCGTGGTGGTGCAGAATGGCAGTACCTGTGCGCTGGATACCAGCACGGTGGCGCTGGTGACGGTTGATCCAAAAAGTCTGGCCGGGCCGGTGAGCCCCGACTTCAGCAGCTTTTGCAGCGGGCAGACAGTAAGCTCCCTGCTCAGTCTTCAACCGGTAGGTAATGTCAGCAACTGGCAATCTTCTCCCAATAACCTTACCTGGAACCATATTGTACCTGCCCAGACCGGCAACAGCTACCCGGTGCTGGGTGTTACTTCAACAACTTATTACCGTGCTATTGTAAAGAGCGGGGTCTGCGAACCGGATACCAGTGAGGTGGCTACCGTTCAATATGTCAATGTGCCTTTCCCGGAAGCCAGCTTCAGCCCGCCCTCCGCCAATATCTGTTATGGGGATTCCCTGCAGCTTTATTCAACCATCACTACAGGTACCGCTTATACCTGGAAGCCGGTTTCCACTCTTGCCAATCCAGGGGATGGCAGTATCCCCAGTTTGCCCTTTTCACTCCAGGTCACGGCCAAACCAACCCTGTCTACCAATTATGTGCTGACGATAGAAAATGCAGGTTGTCCCAACCTGCTGCACGATACCTTCCGGATACAGGTGGCTGCACCTATCACGGTATCTGCCGGCAATGATACGGTGGCTGTGATTGGCCAGCCGTTGCAGCTGAACGCCACCGTGAATGTCAGTTCGGCCAACCGGTTCACCTGGACGCCGGCCACGGGCCTCAACTTCAACAATATCTCCAATCCGGTAGCCACCCTCAGGGCTGCGGATGGATCCATCCTGTATACGGTGAAGGCGGAAGATGTCAATGGTTGTTATGGACTGGACCATATCAAAGTATTGCTGTACAAAACAGCGGCCGATATTTTTATGCCCAATGCATTTTCTCCCAATGGCGATGGAAAAAATGATGTGATCCGGCCTGTTTGCGTGGGCATCAGTGAGCTGAAATATTTCCGCGTGTATAACCGTTGGGGGCAGCTGATCTTCAACACCACGCAGATCAACAAAGGCTGGGATGGCACCCAGGGCGGCGTGCAGCAGTCGCCCGGCACTTTTGTCTATATGGTACAGGCGGTGGATTATACCGGTAAGACCATCACCAAAAAAGGAACGGTAGTCCTGGTGCGGTAAGGAATAAATATGCTTATATTTATTCCAGGATTCCACTCAAAACCGGCTGCCATTGAAAATCAACTACTCCAGGTGGGACGATAACGATTTGCTCCGGGCCTTCTACCAGGAAAAGGAAGGCGCCTTCCGGGAAATATACCACCGGTACTGGAATGTACTGTTCAGCTCCGCTTATCATATCCTTCAACATAAGAACCTGGCGCAGGATGCCGTGCAGGAAGTGTTCCTCTCCCTCTGGAAACGGCGGCAGGAAACACAGATAGATGCATTGGGACCCTACCTGCGCACAGCTACCCGGTTCCAGGTGCTGAAAGCCATCCGTCAGCAACGCGTCAGCGCCCGCTTCTATGACCGGCTGGCAAAGATCACAGCCGATATTGTTTATGAGCAGCCACTCCTGCATAAAGAAGGAGAACAGCTGCTGGCCCAGGCCCTGCAGCACCTGCCGGAAGACTGCCTCCATATCTTTAAACTCAGCAGGGAAGAGCAGTTCACCTACCGGCAGATTGCCGGGCAGCTCAATATCTCCGAGAAGACCGTTGAGAAAAAGATCTCCCTCTGCCTCAAACATATCCGGCTGACACTCCAGCATGATCTGGGGCTGGCCACCAGCTGGCTGCTCCTGCTCCTTTCCGGCCAGTGATCACCGTCAAAATTTTTTTCCATTTTTCCGTAGGGTGTACCCTCCTTCCGGGTACTTAATTAAAGCAGGCATGAATAAACAGGAGTTTATAGCACTATTAGACCGGTATGCAGCAGGCCAGGCCTCTGAGCGTGAGCAGCAATTGGTGGAAGCGTACCTGGACAGGCTGGAAGCCTCCGGTGGCGACCTGCCGGATATAACGGATGCCGAAGCGCTGAAACAGGCTTCCTGGCAATGGCTGGAAGAACAGATGCAGCCCGATGCTCCTGTAGTACCCCTTCCGCAGCGAAGCCGCTTCCTGCGCTGGGTGGCCGCCGCCGCAGCTGTTCTCCTGCTGCTGGCAGGTTACCAGTTCTGGTGGAAGCGGGCAGCAGTACCGGAGCCGGTGGTAGCTGTGCAGGATCAGCCAGCTGCCCCGCCAGTCGTTAACTGGTTAACTATCCGTAATCATTCGCAAACTGATACCATGATCTCCCTGCCGGATGGTTCTGCCCTCCGGTTAGCTGCCGGGAGCGAGGCCTCGTACCCTGCTTCCTTTACCGGTCAGCGGGAGATCATTCTTCATGGACAGGCATTCTTTAACGTGCAGGCCAATAAGCAGGACCCGTTCAAAGTGGTCAGCGGTCAGCTCAGCACCATTGCACTGGGAACGGCCTTTTCCGTCAATGCCAATGCAGGCGCCAGCAAGGTGACCGTACGATTATATGAAGGAAAAGTACTGGTGAAAGACAGCCTGCAGGACCGTCACCTGCAACCCGGTGAAGAACTGACCTGGCGACAGAATGGGGCCATGATGGTCCGGCAATTCCGCAAGGACGGCTCCAGGCAGGAACTGGCGGCAGCACCCGCCGAAGGAGAGCCGCCGGCCATGCCCAAAGACAAAGAGGGTAACTGGTATATGTTCAACAATGAGCCACTGGCAGCAGTGCTGGACCAGCTGGCGCAGATGTATGATACGGCCATCGTGTACCGGCCCGAAGAATTGCGGAACCTGTATTTCATTGGAAAATTTGACCGGTCGGCTACCCTGGAAACAATATTAAAACGAATTGCGGTTGTGCATGGACTACAGCTTGCAAAAGCTGACAGTACCTATCGCCTCCGTAAATAATCACCTGTAATTATCATTTGGAACCTATGCTTCGGTTGATCATCCTGATCGATCAGCCGGAGGCTTGCTTAAACTTGACTGCCATATGAACTGTTCAGCAAAACCCTGGATCGGCCTCCTCCTTATGGCCCTTCTCCTCTTTCTCCTGCCGGGCATCCGCCTGCATGCGCAAACAAAGACCACGCTGGTGCGTGGGATTGTGACCAGCAACAAAAGTGAACCGCTGGCCAATGTATCCGTTGAGGTACGAAACAAGAAAACCAATTTCACGGCGGGCGCCACCACGGACTCCGCCGGTGTGTTCAGCTTCTCCCGCCTACCTTCCGGCGGCCCCTATTCTTTTTCCTTTACCATTGTTGGGTACGAACCACAGGTACTTTCCGGTTATACCGTGAAAGAAGACGCCACCCTGGCCCTGGTGGTGGAACTGAAAGAATCAGCTGTTTCCATGGACCAGGTACTGGTCATAGGGTATGGCACCCAGAAGAAAAGGGATGTCACCGGTTCTGTATCCACCATCGGGCCCAAAGATATCGGTGGCCGGCAAACCGTGCAGGTATCGGAAGCCCTGCAGGGAGGCATCGCCGGAGTTTCAGTCACCCGCTCCAATGGCGCACCCGGTGCGGGTTCCAGTATCCTCATCCGCGGTATCACCACCATTGGTAATAATGCACCCCTGTACATTGTTGATGGCGTGCAGGTGAGCAATATTGATAATGTCAATCCCAATGATATTGAGAACATCACGGTGCTGAAGGATGCTGCTTCCGCCGCCATCTATGGCTCGCGCGCAGCAGCAGGGGTGGTGCTGGTAACCACCAGGAGGGCCAAAGACGGGCAGAGCAGCTTTGAGTACAATTATGAATACGGCATCCAGCGCGCTACCGCACTGCCTAAATATGTCAGCGCACCGGAATACATGCGTTACTTCAATGAACAGGCTACCAATGATGGCGCAGCGGCAGGTCCCTATAAGCAGGATTTCATTGATCATTTTGCAGACAGCAACCGCCTGCATCCGGATGTATTTCCCTTTGCCAATACAGACTGGCAGGACCTGATCCTCTCCCGCAAATCAGCGCCCCGTCAGCGGCACGACCTGGTCTTCACCGCCGGCACCGGTAAGATCAAAACCAAGGCTTCACTGGGGTATACAAAGTCGGACGCCTTCTATGTCAACAATACCTATGAGCGGTATTTGTTCCGGGTCAACAATGATCTGCAGATCAACCGGAAGCTGGGTGTTAACCTGGATGTCAGCTATAAACATACCGATGTCCTGAATCCGGTGACCAATCCCATCAGTGAGTCCAGGCTGATGCCTGCCATCTATGACGACTACTACGCCAATGGCCAATATGCATTGGGCAAGGATGGCAGGAACCCGATTGCCCAGCTCAAAGAAGGCGGTACGGTCAACAACCTGTACAACCAGGTAATGGGCCGGCTGGCTTTTACCTTCAAACCGGTGGAAGGGCTGGTGCTTACAGCACTGGTGTCCCCTACCTTTGATTTTGACCGCACGAAGCAATTTTCCAAACGCCTCCTCTTCAACAATCCGGATGGCAGCCCCAGTGGTTTCAGCAACCAGGCCCGCACCACGCTCACGGAGAACAGGATCAGCAACCTGTTCCTGACCGGTCAGTTCCTGGCCGACTATACCCGCGATTTCAAGGGCGGCCATAATGCAGGCCTGCTGCTGGGCTATGAGGAACTGTTCAATGCCAACGATTCCCTGATGGCCTCCCGCAGCGGTTTCCCGCTGACAGCTTTTCCCTACCTCAATTCCGGTTCCACTGAACTGCGGGACAACAGTGGCAATGCCACCGAGTCCGGTCTGCGTTCCTTCTTCGGCCGGTTGAAATATGATTATAAGAACAAGTACTATGTACAGGTGAATATGCGCTACGACAAATCCTCCCGTTTTGGCGCTTCCTACAGGGGCGCGCTTTTCCCTTCCGTGTCAGCAGGCTGGACTGTTTCGGAAGAAGGCTTCCTGCGCAATATAGACTGGCTCTCTTACCTGAAGATCCGTGGTTCCTACGGTGAAGTGGGGAATGAAAGGATCGGCGATTATCCCTACCAGGCTACCCTCAGTTTCACCAACGCCTTATTTTACCAGAACAATGTGCTGACGCCGCAGACCGGTGCAGCCCAGCAGGAATATGCCGTGGAGAATATCTCCTGGGAAACCACCCGCACCAGCGATATCGGGCTGGATGCCGCCTTCCTGAACAACAGGCTGACGGTGGCTGCTGATTATTATGAAAAGCGCACCTATGATATCCTGCTCAAGCTGGATATCCCGCTCTACCTGGGTTATGATAAACCCAACCAGAACGCCGGCGTGCTGAATGTTAAGGGTTGGGAACTGGAAGTTGGCTGGCGCGATAGGGCAGGCAAGCTGGGCTATTCCGTAGCTTTCAATATTTCGGACGCCCGCTCCACCATCCGTGACCTCAAAGGCACAGTACTCAATGCCAATGGGCCGCAGTCCGGTTTTGTAGGCAGTGAATACAATGAATGGTTCGGCTATCGAGCCGCAGGACTGTATCAATCAGACGGGGACACTGTTGGTTCGCCCAAACTCAATGCCAACGTGAGCGCCGGCGATGTACGGTATCTGGATGTCAATAAAGATGGCAAAATAACGCCGGACGATAAAGTACTGCTGGGTGGTTCCCTTCCCCGTTATCTCTACGGTGGGAATATCAGGCTGGATTACGCCGGGTTCGATCTTGGACTGGTATTCCAGGGCGTAGGCAAAAAGCTGAGCCGCCTGCCGGATGAGATAGCCCGGCCTTTTGGCGAAGCCTTTGGCAATATCCCGGTAGAAATGGTGGGTAATTTCTGGAGTAAGAACAATCCGGCAACGCAGAACCTGGCTGCCCACTATCCGCGGCTGTCCACGCGGTCACTCAATAATAACTATGAGCTGTCCGACTTCTGGCTCATCAATGGCAGTTATTTCCGGGTAAAGAATATCACGTTGGGGTATATGCTCAAACAGGACCTGTTAAAGAAACTGGGGGTATATTCTCTCCGGGTATACCTGTCCGGTAATGACCTGTTTGCCATTCACCATTTTCCCAAATACTGGGACCCGGAACTGGCCAATGCTTCCTATCCCATTGTACGCACTTTCATGGCCGGGGCCAGCATCCGTTTCTAACGATCAAACCAAGTAGTATGAAAAAATTACTTTGCATAACCTGCATCAGCGCGCTGACCGGCTGCACCAAGCTGGACCTCACGCCGCCTGCACAGCCTTCTACCGGCACTTTCTATTCCAACCAGACCGAACTGGAACTGGCCGTCAATGACCTCTACCGGCTGGATTTCTGGGGCAACGATAATGAACAATTCACAGATAACTACTGGCACCGCGGCCAGCTGGGCAATGCCGTGACCTTTGGGACCATGAACTCAGAAGATGGTACCGCCCGCGATTACTGGGTGAACAGTTATAAGGCCATTGCGCGCGTCAATTCTTTCCTGGCTAATAAGGACCGCGCGGCCAGCGTTACTTCCGCGGCCGTGATGACCAGGCTGGAAGCCGAGATGCGCCTGATCCGCGCCTATGAATACGGCCGGCTGATCACCCATTTTGGCGATGTGCCCCTGCTCAAAGATCCCATACCGCTGCAAGAAGCCTATACCATTGGCCGGACCAGCCAGGCAGAAATACTCAACTTCATTTTTTCGGAACTTGACTTCGCTATAGAAAACCTGCCACAGACCTATGGCTCCGGCCTCAAACGGCTGACCAAAGGAGCTGCACTGGGGGTAAAAGCCCGTACCGCCCTGTATACCGGCAAATGGGAGATTGCCCGGGATGCTGCGCTGGCAGTGATGAACCTGACCGGCGCCGGCGTTTACAGCCTGCATCCTTCTTATGCCGAACTGTTCCAGAAGTTGGGGGAGTCCAGCCCTGAACTGATCATCTCCATCCCGCGCGATGAAACGCAGAAGGTCTCCACCTCCGGTGGTTTTGTCCAGGACCTGCTGCCCCGCAATACCGGTGGCTTTGGTGCGCAGATACCTACCCGTGAAATGATGGACGCGTATGAGTGTACAGACGGACTGCCCATTGATGAATCGTCCAGGTATGATCCAAAGGATCCCTTTACCAACCGGGATCCCCGGCTGAAAGCCACCATCGTGGAATTCAATACGCAGTTCCTGGGTTATGCCTACCAGCCGCACCCGGATACGCTGACGGTGTTCTCTTCCAAAGAAAATAAAAGAGTGCAGAACCGCGACAGCCGTTCCGTGGCAGCCTTTGCCTCCTATACCGGTTTCTTATGGAAGAAGGGAATAGAACAGAGCTGGGCCGATAAGTTTGTAGAGGACAATGACGCCTATATCATTCGCTTTGCGGAAATGCTGCTGACCTATGTGGAAGCCAGTGTGGAACTGGACCAGGTGGATGCCACAGTACTGGCCGCCATCAACCGGGTACGCGCCAGGGGATATGGGGTAGATCCTGCCGATACGGACAATTACCCGGCCGTGACTACCATGGACCAGACCGCCCTGCGTAAGATCGTCCGCCGGGAGCGGCGCGTGGAATTTGCCAAAGAAGGCCTCCGGTATATGGACCTGATCCGCTGGCGGCTGGCAGAGAAAGCGCTCACCCGCCCTGTGGTAGGCCTGCCGGATCCTGCTGTGCAGAACCGCAGCAAATGGCCCTTCCCCGGCGTGACGCCGCTGGATGAAGATGGCATTGCCGATTATACCGTGTTTGGCAGTGATGTGAAAGTAGTGGCCCAGCGCAGCTTTGACAAGAGCCGCCAATACCTCTGGCCTATACCGGCACAGGAAAGAAGGGTAAATACCAACCTGTCCCAGAATCCCAATTATTGATCCCGTAACTGATAAGAAATATCCATCAACGTTATGAAAATGATCAGATCCTTATTTTGTGCAGCCGCCGGACTGCTGTCCCTGGCTGCCGTACAGGCGCAAAACCCGCAACAGCCTTTACAGATCAGTGGCGTGTATCCGCATCTCACGGTATTCAATGAAGGCGATGGTATACCCTGCAAGGGAGATGGCAGCGAGACCGGTATTGGCGCCGTAGTACCCTGGGCCGGTAAACTATGGATGATCACCTATTCGCCGCATTGCCCCGGCGGCTCTTCGGATAAATTGTTCAGTGTGGACAACCAGTTGCAACTGACTATCCACCCGGAAAGTGTGGGCGGCACCCCGGCCGGCAGGATGATCCACCGGGAATCCAACCAGCTGATCATTGGCCCCTATTTCATTGATGCTGCCGGTAAAGTGCGGGTGATACCGCCAACCCTGATGCCCGGTCGTATAACGGCTGCTGCCCGCCACCTGGAAGCCCCGGCCAATAAAGTGTATTTCTATGATATGGAGGGCATGGTGTACGAAGCGGATGTGCATACCCTGGCGGTCACCAAACTATTCAATAAGCCTGTGCCCGGCTGGCATGGCAAGGGCGGGTATACCGCACAAAAAAGATTTATCATCACCAACAACGGCGAGCATACGCAGCCGGATATCAATCCGGCCGATCTCCAGGCAGGTGCTGAGCCCAGGGAAAAAGAAGAAGTGGGGGTGCTGGCTTCCTGGGACGGCCGGCGCTGGTCTATTATAGAACGCCGGCCTTTTACAGATGTTACCGGTCCCGGTGGCATCTATGGAGCGCCGGACGATAAAGCCCCGGCCTGGAGCATGGGCTGGGACAGGCGATCCGTATTGCTGAAGCTGCTGGATGGCGGCAAATGGTACACTTACCGGTTGCCAAAATCTACGCATACCTATGATAGTTATGGTGGCTGGTATACAGAATGGCCCCGTATCCGGGAAGTGGGCAATGGCGTACTGCTGATGGATATGCATGGCCTGCTGTATAATTTCCCGAAGGGATTCAGCAGGGCCCGCAGTGCCGGCATTAGCCCCATCAATACACACCTGCGTTATATCCCTGATTATACGGAATGGAATGGCCGGCTGGTGATAGCCACCGATGAGACTTCCATTTTGCAGAATCCTTTTGCAGGGCGTTCACAATCCAATCTCTGGTTTGGCCAGCTGAGCGATTTGCAGCAATGGGGTGTACCCCGCGGCTGGGGCGGCCCCTGGGCCGGCGATGCCGTAAAAGCAGGGACCGTATCGGATCCGTTCCTGGTGAGTGGTTTTGATTACCGGGTATTGCACCTGAGCCATGATGCAAAAGGACCGGTGAGCTTCAACATAGAGCTGGATGAAAAAGGGAACAACCAATGGAAACTATACAAGACGGTTATCGTTGATAAAGAAGGCTATGGCTTTTTGCTCTTGCCATCAGCACTGCCGGCCACCTGGGCGCGCGTGAAAGTGAATACATCCTGTGTGGCCGGCGCCTTCTTTCACCTGGCCAACAAAAGCCGGGCTGTAAACAGTGCGCTTTTCAATGGCCTGGCCGGTATTGAAGAAGCGGGAAAGGCGATGGCAGCGCTGATCCGGCCGGCGGCGCACAATAAAAACCTGCAGGCCCTGTTCCTGGATGGCGGAAAGAAGCAGTACCGGGAAGTGAATGAGCAGCTGTCTTTCAGTACGCCGGTAGCAGACAGCACGGCTGCTATGGAACGTATCCTGGCCCTGTCAAAAGATTTTGAAGCGGATGAAGCTTCCGTGATCATCAAAGATGCTACGGGTATCTTCAGGCTGCCCAAAACGGCTGCGGCCTATGATCAGCAGCTGGCAGCCGGCTGGCCCAGGGGTAAACGCGAGCTGGAATCCGAAAGGTTCATGCTCAATGCACATGGCACATTGTATGAAGTGGGTCGCGAATCCGGTTACGCGGCTATCCGGCCCATCACTACGCACCGGAAAGCCATCCAGGATTATTGTACCTGGAGGGGGCTGCTGGTGATCAGTGGCGTGCGCCAGGGCGCAGCAGCAGATGGCCATGTATTTGGCGAAGCCAGCCAGGGGTTGTGGTTTGGTGCTATTGACGATCTATGGCAGCTGGGCAAGCCGGTGGGAACCGGCGGGCCCTGGAAAAACACCCGGGTCAAAGCGCAGGAACCCTCACTGCCTTACCTGATGACAGGTTATGATAAAAAGAAAGTACAGCTGACTGCCAGTCGCGATGTGACCATCACCCTGGAAGTGGATGTGGATTACCAGGGCTGGCATCCTTATAAAAAGATTGGCATTAAAGCCGGCGAAACAGTGGAGCATGTTTTCCCGGAGGGCTATAATGCCCACTGGATAAGGGTTGTGGCTGACCAGGATTGTGAGGCCACCGCCTGGTTCCTGTATGAATGATCCTGCGTGTACAACCAGGCCGGCAGGAGGATCAGCAGGAGGGGACAGGTAATGGGATTTTGCCCTACTTTTGACCATCCCTGTTTCATCTGATACCTGTAGCTCATGCAAATGACCCTGTCCGGCCTGATCGTTTTTCTTTTATTGCCTTTCCTCTTATGCGCCCGTCAGCAGCAGGATGGCCTGCGGCATTATGGTATGGAGCAGGGCCTGCCGCAGAACAGTATTACTACCATTCAGTTTGATCGCTGGGGTTATTGCTGGCTGGGCACGGAAGATGGCCTGGTCCGTTTTGATGGCCGTCATTTTACGGTATTCAACGAGGATAATATCCCGGGCCTTCAGTCGGGCCGTATCCGTCAGGCAGCCCTGGATACTTCAGGTCTGCTGCATTTTGTGAATCAATCCAAACAACAGCTGGTCATTGAGCAGCCCTGGCCCGGCGCTGTGCCGGTACCTCGCTTATTAACCGTAACGAAAGGCTGGATACCCAGCCTCGGCGGTTACTTAGTGACGGCGCCTGCGTTAAAACAGCGGCTGGAAAAGGAGCATCAGGCTGCCGACAATGGCAGTCTCCGTTACCAGGAACTTAATATGGGCCCTGGCGGACTGTACGTGGTGGACAATAACAGGTTGCTATGGACGGCCGACAGCCTCCTGCAACCCGCAGGCAGTTTCCGGAACTGGAAGGAAGTCATCCATCTGGTAGTAGATGAATGGCTGCTGACCTGGGAAAAAGGCGGCGGCATGCAGGCCTGGAAGCAGGGGCGGCGCCAGCCTGGTATCCATATCCAGGGTCCGCTGCAACAGAACAAAGCATTCCGGCAGGGTACATTCACCAGCTCCTTCACGCATGGCCAGTCGTATATCCTGGCAGATAGTATCCTGTACAGGATCCGCCTGGACAAGGGCCGGTTGCTGAGCGAGGTAGCCCTCCGCCAGGTCAAGGTCCCGGTAGTAAGCTTTGTGTTCTGTCATGCTGCACAGCAGCAATACTTTATCGGGTCCCTGGTATCGGGCCTGCATATAATTTCCCCAAACCGGTTTCATTACCCGGCCCAGCCGCCTGATGCGCCGGCGGAAGGTTTTTTTGCGCAGGTGCAGACAGATGATGGGTCGCTTGTCTGCCAGCGTACGCGCTATTGGCCGGATGGCAGTTACCAGAAACTGCAGATGAACCAGCAGGCGGGTATCACGCTGTTCCAGGATCGCGGCCAATTGTATTATGGGGACGAACCGGAACTGTACAGGTATGATCTGCGCACACATACCAATACCCGGCTGAGGGACCTGGACAGCAGGCCGGCTTCCCTGTTCCGGGACCAGGCAGACAGCAATGTGATGATCCTGGGCACCAGTCGTTCCGTGGGCAAGCTGCGTAACGACAGCCTGCTGCTCCTGAAACGTGTGCCTGGTGACCCGGTTATCATGAGCATATTCCAGACCGGAAAGGATTCCTTTGTCATAGCTACCCAGCAGGGCGTAAAGTGGTTTGACCTGCACCAGGGGATCGTTTACCGCACTGTGCTGGACTCCCTGTATATCCGCAGTGTTTACCAGGAAACCCCCAACAGGGCCTGGATCTCTACCATGGGCAAAGGCTTCTACCTGTGGGAGAACGGGCAGCTGCACCAGTTCCCTGTTCATCCTTTTGACGCCCTGAAGACCATTCATGCTTTTGTGGATGACGGCCGCGGTAATTTCTGGCTACCCACCAATAACGGTCTCTATTCCGTCCCGAAAAAAGCTTTACTGGACCATGCAGCCGGCAATACCAGGGAGATAGTTTATTACCAGTATACCACTGCCGATCAGCTGCGCACCAATGAGTTCAATGGCGGCTGTATCCCTGCTTATCAGTGGTTAAAAGACAGTATACTCTCGCTGCCTACCATAGCGGGGATTGTACAATTCCGGCCGCATCAGCTGCCGGTTATATTGCCGGACCATCCTGTTTATATAGACCGGCTGCTGCTGGATAACCGCCCGGTGGATGATCCCGGAATGCTTTTGCGGCTTGCTCCGGACTATAGCCGGCTTACGGTAGTGGTCAATACGCCCTATTTTGGTCAGCCCGCCAACCTGCGCCTGCTGTACCGCATAGAGGGAATGGATGAACACTGGCAGGAGCTGCCGGAAGACGGCAGCATCTCCCTTAATCATGTAGCGCCGGGCAATTATACGCTACGGGTGCGGAAACAGGGTGAGCCGGAAGAAACGGGCGGGCTGGCCCTTTCTTTTGCAGTAGCACCCTGGTTCTACAATACCTGGTGGTTCTATTGCCTGCTGCTGCTGGCCATAGGGACTGTTGTATATTGGGTCATCAGGACCAGGACAAGGATCCTGCTGGCGCGGAACCACAGGCTGCAGGCGATCATTGCAGAACAAACGCAGGACCTGAACAAGACCGTGGAGCAGCTCATCGCTTCGGAGAAAGCATTGAAAGAAAGCAACCAGACAAAAGACCGGGTAACGGCCATGGTGCTGCATGACCTGCGTTCGCCCATCCGCTTCCTGCATACATTGAGCAGCCAGCTGTTAAAAGGAAAGGAGCAAATGAACCGTGAACAATTGCACCGGCAGCTGTACCAGCTCAGGAGCAGCACAGGCGCACTGAATGATTTTACGGAGCAATTCTTTACCTGGGCCGCCAGTCAGCACAAAGACTTTAAAGTGACCATGGAAAATTTTGCGTTGCAGGACCTGCTGGATGAACTGGAAGAATTATATATGGATATGGCCCTGGTGAATGGTAACGAGCTGCTGATAGAACCGGTGGACCTGGATGTCAGGACAGACAGGCAGATACTGGCTATCATTATCCGTAACCTGATTGACAACGCCAACAAACATACAGGTAATAGCCTGATCCGGGTCACTGCCCGCGAAACGGTCAGTCATTGGATAGTGTCAGTGTCAGATACCGGTCCCGGGCTGGATGCTGCAGCCATGGATCGTTTCACTGCCGGCGGCGCACAAGCAGGTACAAGTGGCAACGGAAGTATGATAGTGCAGAACCTGGCAGAAAAGATCGGGGCGGAGTTGCAGCTGCAAACTGGTAATGGACAGGGAACGGTGGTCAGGATCTTGCTGCATCGTTGCTGACACCATGGAACCGCGCCAGCTGTTCCAGTTCCAGTATGGATTGTATTTTCAGTTTCCGGAAGATCCTGCCTTTGAACGTGCTGGCTGTAGAGGCGCTGATGCCCAATGATCTTCCTACTTCCAGCATTCCCTGGCCTTTCAATAATAACAACGTTACATCCAGTTCCCGTACAGACAGCGAATGGAAGGGATTGGGCGCCATTATTTCCTCGCCGGACCCCAGCATGCCTGGTGGCAGGTATCGCTGGCCGGCAATTACTTTTTCAATAGCGGTCTTCAATTCTGTATCACTGGCGCTTTTTGCCACAAAGCCTTTGGCGCCCAGTTGCAGGCATTTCTCTGCGAATACGGATTCCGGGTTGACACTGACCACCAGTATATTCAGGTTGGGTTGCAGGGAAAGGGCCGTTTCCAGCAGGTGCAGGCCACTGGGCTCCGGCATCTGCATGTCCAGCATCATACTATCGTATATGGTTGAACGTAATTTGGCCAGCACCTGCTGGCCATTGGCGGCATGCTCAATGCTGCATTGTGTGCCCAGGATCTCCCTGCTCATCATCTCAAGGCCCAGTCTTACGGCAAAATGATCGTCAGCAATCAGTAGCGTTGTCATAGGGCTGCAAGATCGACAATTTCGGGTTGCCAAATCCGGCCTGTGGCTCGAATTCTACAAGATTGTCATACTCCCTGTACAAAGACATATGCAGAATTGTGGTTATTTGCTTGTTGTTAACAACTATAGTTTTCTGTAACAAAAGTCAGCTTTAACCCCCGCTTATAAGATCCAGTTATTGGGTTCAAAGGCAACAACCGGAAAGAGGGTGTTTCATCAGAAACATCCTCTTTTTTATATACAGCACTATTGCTTCCGGCAGCAGGGGACATAATACTTACGTAACATTGGCTCCCTACTTTTGCGGTCCATACCAGTCAAGTGGCGCAGCGAACCTCCCAACAGCAACCCGAAATCTCCGACCTGATCGGACGTATCCGTCAGGATGACGCCACTGCCTTTGAACAATTATATACCCTCATGTGGGAGCCGCTCTATGTTTTTGCCCTGAAACGCCTGGGCGCTACAGCAGATGCAGAAGATGTGGTGCAGGAAGTATTCACCAATATCTGGTTACGCCGGCATTCCCTGCAGATCAATGCCACGGTGGAAGCCTATCTTTTTACTGCGGTCCGGTACCAGACCATCAACCAGCTCCGCAGGATCCTCCAATCCCCCGAAAAGCTGGACCAGGTGAACGAGGCCATCTTACCCAGCACTGAAGCGGCTTTCCGGAATCTGCTGGCCCGCGAAACAGCTGCCATCATCAATCGGGAGGTAGAACAGCTCCCCGGAAAGATGCGCGAAATATACCTGCTGAGTGTAGAGCAGAACCGCTCTGTGGCGGAGATCGCCACCGGGCTGGAACTGTCCGAACAAACTGTTCGCAACCAGCTGAACCTGGCGCGTACCAGGATAAGAAAATCCCTCCGTGCGGCTTATATGCTGCTGGTATTTCCTTTATAGTATTCCATCTGCTGGTAGAAAATAGAAATACTGATTGAATTACTACAGGTCATTGTCGGCTCTTTCTATACATGCCTTTTTTGGTAACAATTCCGTAACCTTCGGGCATGGTTGAAATTTTCTTTCCGGAGACATAGTAGTAAAGACCTGCATTAAATGACCCATCATGACCTCCAGGAGGCAGTAAAAAGATACCTGAGCGGACAAGCTACAGATGCTGATCTGCGGCTGTTTGAGGAATGGTTCCGGATCACGGAACACGGCACTGACCGCCTGCCGGCTGCCCATAGGGCCGCAGTGGAGGCAAGACTGCTGCCCCGACTATCAGCCATTGCCGGGACAGCTGCTGCCCGCACCGGCAAAAAAGCACTGCACAGGATTTCCCGTTACTGGGTACGGGTGGCTGCCCTGGTAGTGGGACTGATGGCCACGGCTGTAACCGGTTATTATTTCCGCTCCCGGCTGCTTGACTTCATTGACCCGGTAAAGCAGCAGACCATGGCTGCCGGTATGTATGAAACAAAGCAGTTGATCCTCCCTGATAGTACTATTGTGATCCTGAATGCCGGCGCCAGCATCAGCTATCCTGACCATTTCCGGGATGACAAACGCCAGCTGACCCTGCAGGGAGAAGCATTCTTTGCCGTGGCCCCGCTGGCAGGTAAGCCATTTATTGTTCAGACCAGCACTGTAGCCGTACAGGTACTGGGCACCTCCTTCCTGGTCAATGATGGACCGGCATCAGCCGGCGTATCGGTAAGCGTGCTGACAGGGAAGGTAAGGGTAAACAAGGCGCACCAGCAGCTGGGCATACTGACACCCGGCAAACAATTGCTGCTGGATAAAGGAACAGGTATAGCTACCCTTCGGAATGCAGATCTGGCGCTGGCTGCGGCCTGGACCAATAACCTGTTCGCTTTCCATGAAACACCACTGAAAGAAGTGTTCAGTAATATACAGCGCCGCTTCCAGGTACAGATCATTACTACGGAAGGGATAACCGATAAACTATTCACCGGAACATTTTCCAATAAGGATTCACTGGACGATATATTGCTGGCGCTGGAGCTGTCTACCGGCGTCCACGTTAAAAAGATCGGTCATAAAACCATCGACATAAGATAAGCACCTGATCATAAGACTCACGGAATTACAGGGACTGCAGCTCGCTGCGGTTCTCTGAACGGACTTGCCTGTTCAAAAAAATGCAAACAACACTTAATTATGACCCCAACTGTTTTTGTTGCGCGTAACCGCTGGCGGACACTACTGTTCTTGCTGGTTTGTTTTATGCCTGCTGTCCTCTTTGGCCAGGCCGAGGAGAAGCTGCAGGAAAAGATAACCATCAGCTTTAACAATGAGGACCTGGCTGCGGCCCTTCAGAAGATCCAGACAGCGCATGGTATCCCCTTTATGTTTGATGCCGGCGAAGTGAAAAAAGTAACCAAGAAATACAAAGTAAGTTTTACCCAGCAGAGCCTGGCCGCCGTACTCGGCAAGCTGCTGCAGGGCACCGAGTTCAGCTTCCAGCCCCTGAAGGAAAAGATCATTCTCCGCAAAACAGTGACCAGGACGGTGAAAGTGATCCAGGCCGATGCCGGTAGCCTTACTGCTGCCAAAGGCGGTATTTCCGGTAAGGTGGTTGATTTTGAGAACGGTGATCCCCTGGTAGGGGCTACCGTCAGTGTGGAAGGACAGGTATATTCTGCGGTGACCGATGAAAAAGGGGACTATAGCATCAACAATGTTCCCGGCGGCACTTACACCCTGCTGATAACCTATGTAGGGTATAGATCTGAGCGGGTGCAGCTGGTGAAAGTGGAGGACAGCAAAATGCTTGGCCTTGATATCAAGCTGCAGGTGAATATCCCTGAGAACGCTGTCATTGTAAAGGCTTTCCGCCGCCGGAAAGTAGTGAACTCCACCGATCAGCAGTTGATTGCGGAGCTGTATAATTCCCGTACCGTGATCTCCGGTATTTCCAATGAGCAGATCGCCCGGACCATGGACCGGGATGCCGCAGAAATTGTGAAAAGGATCCCCGGGGTGAACATATCGGATGATCGTTTCATTGTGGTGCGCGGTCTCAATAAGAGATACAACCTCACTTTTCTGAATGATAACCTGGCGCCGGCTACCGAGCTGGACAGCCGCGCCTTTTCCTTCGACCTGCTGAGCAGTAACGTGATTGATAAGATCATGGTCTATAAGTCGCCTTCTCCTGATCTGCCGGGCGAATTTGCCGGTGGCGTGGTAAAAGTGACCACCAAGAAAAGCCAGCTCACCAAACAGCTGGATATCCAGCTTTCGGCCCAATACCGCCCTCATTCCAGCTTCAGCTTTATGCCGGATTATGCCGGCAGTAAAACGGATGTGCTGGGTTATGACGATGGTTCCCGCGACCTGCCCAAAGGCATTCCCAATTCCGTTGATTTCAACCTGGCCACACCGGCCATCAATGCGCAGTATTCAAAAATGTTCCAGAACAATTATATGATCCGCAATGAACGGGCGGACCTGGACAAACGGGTTGTTATTAACTACTACGACGCCTGGCGGATCGGCAGCAAATTGCTGAATAACCTGACATCAGTCAGCTATACCAATACAGAAGAGCTTCGTTCTTCGGAGACGCAATCCCGCTATAAAACAAGCCCTGAGTTCTTTGGATTGCTGGAGCAGGGCATGCACAACGCCAGGGTCTCCCTGTTGCAGAACAATAATATGATCATCAATGATCACCTGCGCCTGGAGCTGAAGCAGTTTTTGAACCAGCAGGGCAGTCGCGTAGCCTTTGTTGACTACCGTAACGTTCCCGAGAGCAGGGCCTGGCTGGACCAGAAGCGCACCGCCCTGTACTACCGCAGCAGCTTCCTGTATTCCGGTCAGCTGAGCAGCTACCTTAACTTTGGCGAGGGCGATCGGACAAGGATCTATGCCAATATTGGCTACAATACCATTCACCGGAATGATCCTGACCTCCGGGAAATTGGCTATAGCCGTACCCGTGATGAAAACATTGCTTTCAACAGGAACAATCCCGCTGCACCCTGGATGCATGGCAGCTGGGAAACCGTCTATCCTGCTTCCCGCTATTTTGTAGATGTGCAGGAGCAGGCTTACCAGGCCAATGCAGATGCAGAGCATCGCATCAATAAAATACTGAATCTTAAAGCCGGCGTTTTTTATGAAACCCGCCAACGGGATCTGACCACCAGGAGCTTCAGGCTCACTAATGGCGTCTACAGCTATCACCCGGATCTCTTCATTCCTAACCCCGAGGGTGGCGATGGCATTCCCAACACAGCAGAATGGGCTTTACCCACTATGCTTGATCCCGGTAATTTCAGGACTGATGGTACAGGATTAAGGTGGCGGGAAGTCACCACGCCCAATGATCAGTATTTTGCACAGAATGATAATACTGCCGGCTATCTGAGTGCTGATCTGAAGCTGCTGGAGGATAAGCTGAATTTTTTTGGCGGGCTGCGCGTGGAGCATAACCGTTTCCGTATTCTTGGTTCAAGGGCTACCGGCCAGGCCAATTACCCGCTGGTGGTGAACCAGCCTATCAGCAGCTGGTTGCCTTCCGTCAATGTCAGCTATCGCCCGGACAGCACCCTGATCATTCGTGCCGGTTTTGGTAAAACAGTCAACAGGCCTGAGTTCCGCGAAGCCGCCCCTTTCCAGTTCTTCGATTATTTAAACTTTGAGACCTACTACGGAACACCTACCCTGACCACCGTTAATATCAACAACTATGATATCCGGTTTGAATTTTATCCCAGGAGTATGCTTCGGAATGAAATGTTCAACCTGGGTTTCTTCTATAAGGAAATGGACCATCCCATTGAGAATGTCTGGGCCAAGCAGGTAGGGCATGAAGCCAAATTCAATACTTTCTATTTCATCAATACCGGTCCTGCAAAAATTTACGGTATTGAAGGGGAGTTGCGCAAGAGCCTTGCCTTCTTTCCGGGTAAGTTCTTCCGGGATCTGACCGTGATTGTGAACGGCGCCTGGATCAAAAGTGAAGTAAGGTCTCCTGGTCTTCCTTTTGCCGGTCATGCCAAACCCCGCAACAGGCCCCTGCAGGGTCAGGTTCCTTACCTGGTCAATGCCAGCCTGAACTATGAGAACCCGGGCTGGGGCACCAAACTCTCTGTTACCTATCATACCAGTGGCGACCAGATCTATTCCCTGGGGACTGCTGACTACACGCCAGGCAATATCAGCAGCGGCTTTCCGGACATCATGGAAAAAGGCCGTCACCTGCTGGACCTTAGCTGGAGCCAACGGGTTAACAAACTCGTATCAATCAAAGCCGGCGTGCAGAATATCCTGAACTCCGCCATCACGCAGTACCAGGATTACAACCGGGATTATAAATACACTCCTGAATCCACCACTATGAAAGATGGCATTAGGAAATATGAGGGCGATGTCATATCCCGCCGCTATTATGCCAATCCGTATTATTCACTTGGCTTCAACTTCACCCTCTAAACAATTATCAGCAAGATCATGAAAAAGATAAATCAATCGTTTTACTACCTGATCCTGCCGTTGCTGGTGATCAGCTCCTGCAAAAAGTTCAACGATAAGCTGGCGGAGAAGGAAAAAGAATCGGGCATCCTGTTTATCCAGCAGAAGGGAGCAACTATCAACCAGGCCAAAACAGATGAAGAGATCACCGTACTGGCCAAGATCGGGGAAGAACCGAAAGTGCTTCACTTTTATATGGGCGATGTGGAAATAACGCCTTTGTCCAGCAAGGAGTCCGAATATCCCGTTGAAGATGTATTTACTGACCAGCTGGTGAATGTACCTGTTGTAGAATACCGGTTCATCATCCCTAAAAATGTGAAGATCGGACCCAATAACGTTTACTTTACCATCAATGGCAAGGTGCGTCCGCCCATTTCGCTGGAAGTCAGGAAGCCTGATATCCTGTTCCCGGGAAAGGTGACTATCTCTACTTTTGCAAAAAGCATCCTCACTACTTTGCCGGACGGCAGTACTACTGTTCCCCGTCGTCCTATTGATGGTCCGCTTGGACAGGCGGGCATCGCGTCGGTTGACCACCTGGCCTATGACCAGAATACACGCAGTTTTTATTTTGTGGACTGGTATTATGAGGATACGCTGAATCCCAACCAGTCTCCTGCGTACTACCTGATCCGGAAGCTCCAGGACAACCAGGTGACCACTATTGCCGGTGGCGGTAAAAACATTGAAACCACCAATGGCCTTGATAAAAAGTTCACCAGGATCCTGTGCATGGCTCCCGGCATTGACGGGCAGCTATATATTTCCCTGATAGAGTCTGTGCCCCTCAATCCCGGGGGGAGTATGGAGGTGGATCGCTGTCAGATCGTAAAGCTGGATCCCCAGACCGGCAAGCTCACTCCTTTTGCCGGCGCTAAGATCCGCAATGGCAATATGCTTACCGGCTACAGGGATGGTAAAGATTCGGCCCTTCTTACCAATGTACCCACTATGACCTTCGATAAAAATGGTAATCTCTATTTCATAGATGATCTGGCTTTACTGCGCAAAGCAGCTCCGGATGGAACGGTCACTACACTGCTTGGACAATATGATAGCTTTTCATACGAAACGGCAGACGGTGAAACAGGTGAGCCATTGATGGAAACCATTTACTGGAATATTCCAGGTCATACGGATGGTTTTGAAAAGGAGGTCATGTTCCAGAACGCCAGTAAAATGGCCATAGCCGGTAATGGTAAGCTGTATATTATGGAACAATTTACAGGTGATTGGCAGACCAATATCCGGGAAGTGAACCTGGATACCCGGGAAGTGTCTACCATCATAGGATTGCCTACGGGCGTTCGTACCTATATGAATACCGGAACTTTCCGGGATGTGGAACTGGGTGATATCCTCTCTTTTGACCTGGATTATGATGGTAATCTCATTTTTACCGCTATCCCGATTTATAAGATCAAGCCGGAGATCTACAAAATGGATCTGCAGTCAGAGACTATTGCGCTCCTGGCCGGAAATAATGGACTGTATTGCAATCCCGACCAGGACAGGCCCATTGCAGGACCTGAAGCCTGTCTGAGCAATGTTACCCGTATTGTGTTTGACCAGTTTGGGACCTTGTATGTGGGTAACATGAGTGTCCTGCGTATCAGGAAGATCACCATTGAATAAATAATAAAGTCATTCTCTTATGAACCTGAAATATATTACCCTGTTGCTTGCTGCCTGCTGGACAATGGCGGGCTGTGAGAAAGAGGCGGAAATGGAAACCCCGGAAACTGTTGCCTATGCCATGTTCTACAACGGAAGCGTAGGATTCTATAACAAGTTAGGCTATGTGCTGGTGAATAACCTGGATTCACAGATGGTCACCTACAACAGTTACAACCAGAATGCACTGGGTGCTTTCAACTATGCCAGCTACCGGAAAATGCATCCTGGCAATTACCTGGTCAGCTTCACAGACACCCTCGCAAAACGGCTCACCAATGATGTATTCAGCCTGGAAGCCGGCAGGCATCGGACAGTTTACCTCACAGACAGTGCCGGTTATTATCATACCGTGGTGTCAGAAGATGACGTGGCCAGGGCGGCTGACGGCGCACTGATCCGTTTCCTGCACCTGAGCCCGGACAATGGACCTGTGACGCTGTATATTGATACTGAAAAGATCAATGTAACGGAAGATCAGCGGTACCGGCAGATCAGCTCCTGGGTTAAAGTAGCGCCCAATACCAAGCCGGGGATCAGGGTAGTAATGGAAAAGGAAGGCGTACAAACTGTGCTGACCCGTAAATCTTTTGCACTTGAAGCCGGTAAATGTTATACGCTGATGCTGCGTGGTGAAAACAATCCCGTGGACGGCGATCCAAATAAACAAACCAATCTTTCAGGCATCATCAATCAATAAAGTCGCTTATGAAATCAACCATTTTATTTTTGGCTGTCGGGCTGCTTACGCTGACTGCCTGTGAAAAAGAGCAGCATGACGAAGCCGCGGTATTGTCCGTTGAACAGCCGGTGATCAGTAAAGTAGACCGGTCAATAGTACAGGCAGGTGATACCATTGTTATAACAGGCACGGCCTTGCAGCAGGAAGACCGGAGTACGGAGCTGTCTGTCAGCGGCCGGCCTGCAAAGATCGTAACGATCAGTGCTGATAAAATTACTGCACTGGTACCGGACAATGCTTTCACCGGTAAGGTCATGATCACCATCAGCGGTGGCCGCCAGTTTGCAGTAGGGTATGGTCCTGAGCTGAACGTGAAGGGTACTCCCAGGATCATTAGCTATTCTCCTGTCTATGCTTTTGAAGGAGATGAAGTAACCCTGGTTGTCAATAATTTTTCTGCCGATAATGCGGATAACAGCATCTACCTGGATGGCAGAAAAGTGGAAATTGTGTATAACAACAAGGTGGATACCCTGAAAGTCCTTATCCCGGCCGGTGCGTCCAATGCGGTATTTGAATGGAGTACCTATGGTGGGCCAGCATTCAAAAGCGCCAGTCCTTACCTGGTACGCAAAAAGGATTATCCTGTCAGCAGTATCCTGGAATGGGTTGACCTGGACCCGGCCTTTACGCTGAATAAGGTTGCCATGAACCACCCGAATACCATCAATTTTAAACCTGCTTACGAGCCACTGGAGCCCTACCTGAAAGGGGGTAAAAGCGGTGCTATCTTTTTAGCGGATAATGAAGGCTTTGCCGCTATCAATGTATTCAACGAAGCAGACCTCATTAATAAAAATATCCTGCTTAATGCTTTCTGGATGCCTAACCGTTACCTGGCTGCTATACTGCCCGGTTTTGGCGGCCCTGAAACCCTGGTGGAGGGCAAGCAGGAAACAGCGCTGAACCAGCAAATCGTATTACCTAATGAGAGCTGGGCAAGCCCTGATAAGAAAAACTATGTGCAGCTGAGCAAGGTGGGTGAGGATTGGACTATCCAGGCGCTTACTTACTGGGGTCCCCTGGGTAACAAACAAAAGATCCGGTATATCAGACAGATTGGTCAGATGCACCTGTACCAGATCACAGGGGTATTGCATTTTGATTCTGATTATTAAGTCATAAAGCCTCTTCAAACATAAGCTCACAACAGCGGCGTTTCTACGCTGAAGACAAGGGTGTCTCCTGTAACAGAGACACCCTCTCTTTTTTAGTGCAATTACCGGATACGGTTATTTTTAGAGGGAGTAGCGCAGCGTAACGCCATACGTGCGTTGATCACCCAGTACGCCAGCATAATGACCTGCATTACCTGCAGCTACCAGTAGTTGCTCATAATAATCTTTATCCAGCAGGTTACGGCCCCATACAAAGAGGGAAGCGCCATTCAGCAGGCGGAAACCTGCCCTGCCGTTCAGCAGGAAATAACCATCTACATTGAGGTATTGGGAAGGAGAGGGGCTGGAAGAAAACTCAGAGCGGTAATAACCATCCAGCGCCAGGAACAAAGTGCCTGCCTGTCCCAGGATCCTTTTGGTATTGGACACCACTTCACCACCGAGCGAACCGGCCCATTTGGAGATACCGGGCAGCCGGCCGCCGGAAATATCTTTAAAGGCATTGGCGCCGCCTGTTTCTTCCAGGGGCACCGGTGCATTGGGGAAGGAGACATATTCACCATCTGTGTAGGCGCCTGCCCCGTACAGCGACAGGTGTTTGCCGATACGGATATTGGCATCCAGCTCCACACCAATCACCCGCACTTCTTCTGCATTGGCCAGGTAGCCGCGGTTCACGCCCACTTCAGCAGTCTGCACCTGGGTCTGGTAATCTTCCACATCTGTATAATGGAATACCAGGTTAACGGTAGAATTGGGGCTGGGCTTTGATTTGAAGCCTACTTCAAAATGGGTTACATATTCCGGTTTAACCTGTGCCAGCTCCTGCATCACTTTGCCGCTGGCCGTGGGCAGGCCGCCAAGGTTAACGCCAATGGGTTTGTAGCTGGTGGAGAAGGTGGCAAAAGTATTGAAGTTGCGGGCGGCCTTATAGTTCAGGGTCACCTGTCCGGATAAATTGTTCTCATCCACATCTGCATCAAAGGCCTGATCTGTGTATACGGCGTTCTTCAGTGCAATAAGGGCGGGATCGTCTGTTTGCAGGCCGCCATAGGTTTTCCGGTCGTAGTTGACTTCCTTCTGATCATAGTTAAAACGGAGACCGGGCAGCAGGTGCAGTTTGTCTGTGATAGCCCAGTCTACCTGTGCAAAGACGGCGGCGCCAAAACTTTGCAACCTCGATTTTGTCTTAATGCCAAAGCCGTCAAAGAGGCCCGGTGTTTTCCAGTTCTCGCTGGTGGAGCTTTGGGAGAACCGCCATTGGTGGGCGCCGGATTCTTCAATATGCACGGGATCGGTCTTGAGGTCCTGGCCAATGAGGAAGACGCCGATCACGCCGCTGAGGCGGCTGGAGAAATTACCGGCATAACGGACCTCCTGTGTCCAGTTCTTATGTTTGGAAGTAGCCTGGGAGAGACTGAGTACGGCCAGACCGGTGAAGTCCCGGTCATTGGAAGGGTCCCAGTCCCAGTAACGCCAGGAAGTAGTAGAGGTCAGGGTTCCCGGCCCGATCTTCCAGTCAATATTGAGGGCAACGCCGCCCAGGTCGTTACCGGAGCGCCAGGTTGTATTGTGGTCTATGAGGCGGTCAAAAGCGTTCAGGCTGGGCAGCTTGTAATTAAGATCGGCAATGATCTGGTTGAACTGCCGGTAGGCGGCGCGTTTTGTGGTCACTACGCCGGCCACCACCTGGGCATAGCCGTCAGGCCGCTGACGGGAGGCGTCACCGGTAAGGGTGATACTTACTTTGTCGTTGGGTGTAAACAGCAACTGGCCGCGGAGGCCGAGGTTATTGATATCATTCACATATTTCTGGGTAGCCACATTGTAGATAACGCCATCACGTTGGGTACCGGAGAAGGATAACCGGGCTGCCAGCTTGTTATTGATGAGCGGGCCGGTGATAGAGGCTTTGGCCTGTATGAAACCGAAATTACCATAGCTCACTTCAAACTGGGCGCCTGGCGTAAAACTGGGTTTGCGCGTAGTGATATTGAAGGCGCCGGCGGTGGTGTTCTTACCAAACAGTGTTCCCTGCGGACCACGCAGTACTTCTATCTGTTCTACATCAATAAAATCCAGTGTGGTGGCGGCCGGCCGGGCAAAATAAACGCCATCCACGTAAAAGCCTACGCCGGGATCAATACCGTCATTGGTGAGGCCGAAGGTAGAACCCAGTCCACGCACATTAAGGGTGGTATTGCGTGGATTGGAGGAGTACAGCTGAACAGTGGGTACCAGTTCTTTGAGGCGGTTGACGTTGAAAGCGCCGGTAGCTTCCACCTGTGCGCCACCGATCACCGAGATAGGGATAGGCACATCCTGGGCGGTCTCAATGCGGCGACGGGAAGTGATGACCACTTCTGTGAGCTGATCGTCTACCGCCAGCAGGACGCTGAGTGGTGCGGCCGGTGCGGCTGATAGCGACAGTTCATAGGTTTTAAAACCTACAGAAGTGAATCGAAGTACGATGGGAAATTCTTTTCGGGGGGTGATGCTGAATTCACCGCGACTATCAGCGATAGCGTAGCTATGACCGCCTTTGACAACAACGGTGGTGCCGGGGATAGGCGCCCCCAGGCTGTCTCTTATAACACCGGTGACAATTGTCTGTGCGGTACTGATCACCGTCCATAATAGCATCGGGACAAGGAAGAGCAAATTTTTTCTCATAAGTTAAGTGTATTCGATGTTAGAAAAGTGGTTGAATAGGCGTGGTATCAACAGGCAGCGTAGTGGCTGTTGCAGCAGAGGAGACAACAGGAAATTGACAGCATAGTCATTAGTCTACAAAATTGGTAGACAAATATATTCCAGAAATTTTCATTCCTGCAATTTTTTTGCAGAAAAAAATAAGGGGCTTGATAGTCAGCCTGTAAAGTGGATGGAATAAGCGTGTTGGGCTGTAGAAAGCGCAACAGCCGCGGGCGGGCCACGGCTATTGCTATACTGCCGGGAAGGTAATAACTGACAGCCAGCTGGTGCGGGCTGTCCCGGGAACTGTAGCCCTGAACATGCAGCAGAGCGGAGGCTGTTCAAGCTGCTGTAGCACTACAGCTGGTATAAATTCAATGGTGCAGGGGTATCATAAAGGCGCCCTTTGACTCAATGACTCCCTGCGCACTGTATAAATTCAAAGGTGCAGGTATAGCATACCTGCACCTTTGAACAGTAAAATTGTCTGTTACTGTATGCCCTGCCACCAGGCGGTGAAAGGCTGGGTGCTGTCCTTTAGTTGAACAGGCTCACCAATACGTGGTGTGACCAATGGGATTTGTCCATCTTTATTGAGTTCAGCGAGGGTGGTCATGGGATGATCCCAGGCATGATTGGCAATAGCGAACTTACTGTTATGCACGGGCATCAGGCGTTTGGCGCCGAGGTCTTTGGCGGCCTGCAGGGTTTCAGGCGGCAGCATATGGATGTAGCGCCATTTGATATCATACTGGCCGTTCTCCAGGATGGCAAGATCAATGGGGCCATGTTTTTTACCGATCTCCGCAAAATGCGTATCGTAGCCGCTGTCGCCACCGATATATAATTTCATGCTGGGTGTTTGCAGGAGGAAAGAAAGCCAGAGGGTGTTATTGCGTTTGATACTGCGGCCGGAGAAGTGACGGGCGGGATGGGTGAATAAGCTGAACCCATCGCCCAGGTCAATGTCCTGGTTCCAGTCTAGCTCAGTGACTTTTTTTGGTTCGTACCCCCAAAATTCAAAATGTTCGCCTACGCCGAGGCCACAGACCACTTTTTTCACTTTGTCTTTCAGCTGGAGGATAGTGGTATAATCCAGGTGATCATAGTGGTCGTGACTGATGAGCAGGTAGTCGATAGGAGGCAGGTCACTAACAGTATAGCGGTCGGCCCCTTTAAACGCTTTGGCGGTGCCGGGGATAGGCGATACGCTGCCGCTGAACACGGGATCTACCAGGAATCTTTTTCCATCCAGCTGGATAAAATATCCAGAATGGCCAAACCAGACCAGGATATCCTCATCGGGTGAAAGTTCAAGGAGGTTGATCTTCACGGAAGGGATGCTGTCTTCCGGTACGGTACGTTTTACCCTTTTAAAGAGTTGTTCGTAGATCACGCCCATAAAAGTGTAGCCTTCGCTGAGGGAAGGTGTTTCATGGAGGTTCTGGAACTGACCGTTCTTATAATTAGGGGATTGCTGAATTTTTTCCAATCGGGCCCCGGCGGGCTTTTTACCAAACTTTTCCTGTCGCATATAAAAAAATAAGGTGATGCCTGACAATAGCAGGAGAATGCCGATACTGATCATGATCTTTTTAAATATCCTGAATAGTTTTCTACGCATGGGATTGTCGGGGCAGACCTGGTTAAATTTAGTGAATAATTCCACAGAATGGGTTACATTCAATGGCTGAGGGCTCAAGCCCGCTTACTTAATGATGGACGATCCTGAATAATAAATATTGTAAATAAACAGCGGATCCGTCAAAAATAGCTGCACCATGAACCTGTTCACCTGTTCTATTGTTACCGTTCCTATGCGGAAAATGATCTTTGGCCTGTTGCTGAGCGCCATCAGTGTTACCGGTTTTGCCCGCCAGGGCGGTATCCAGCGCTTTGACGACCGGATGCTGGAGCAGCTCCAGGAAACCCGTACGCCGGCCCAGTCGGCTTTCTTCAAAACTATCTCCGATGCCAACAATTATGTGAATGTAGGTATCCCTGCGGGGTTGTTTGTGACGGGTCTGATCAGGGGCGACAAAGACATGCAGCAGAACGCCCTCTATGTAGCCAGCAGTGCAGTGACCACGGAGCTGTTCAATATGCTGGTGAAAAAACTGGTAAAACGGCCCCGTCCATTTGTGACCAATCTGCGGTTGCAACCCATGGCGCATCCTTCTTCTTATTCTTTTCCTTCCGGACATACCTCTTCGGCTTTCAGTACAGCCACTTCCCTGTCCCACGCCTATCCCAAATGGTATGTGATAGCGCCGTCCATGTTATGGGCTGCCTCTGTAGGGTATTCCCGGATGTACCTGGGCGTGCATTATCCAACTGATGTGGGCGTGGGCATGCTGCAGGGCGCTGGCACTGCTTTTGCGATGGGCTGGATCAGGCCATAGGCGTTGTATAGGGAGGCCTGCTGGTAGCTTCATTTACCTGACCTGGATATGCACATGATCATCATGGCGGACGGCCTGGCAGCCGTGGAACCTGATCTTATTCTCCGTCAGGTGAAGGCGTGCTTTGAGGTGAGGCTCCAGGAAGATCTTTTCAACAGCCCTGTTGTTGGCAAACTGCTGCACTAAAGCTTTTGTCCGGATGCTGTCAAAGGTCCATTGTTTATGATAGTAGTCCGGGACAATTTTCTGCATAAAACTGTATTGCCAGGCTCCTTTGGCTGCACAGGCGGCAGCGGTATTGATCTCTCCCTTTCGTGGCTCTTCACAGAAGCCGTAACCCAGTGGTGCGGGCGAGATATTGCCGGGTTTGCCTGTCTGTTTATCCAGATAATAAAAAGAGAGGTCCAGTTTTTTACCATCATTATGGCTCAGGTGGGGGACCAGGGGGAAACCATCAAAGAACGGGAAATTGCCATCCAGGTAAACCAGCGTAGTGCCCGGGAAGGCCTGGTTCATTTCCTCTGCCACCTGGAATAGGGTTTCTTTCAGTGCCGGCGTACCATAGTGCCGGTTGAGCAACCAGGTATAAGCGTGGCCTGGCTGGACGTTCCGGGTCAACCGGACGGGCAGCGGCACCCTGCCCAGGGACCGGGCTATAAGCGGTACAATGCCAAAGCTGATCACAGCATACAGCAGCAGGAAGCCTGCAAAGGCTAATCCTTTTTTGTACAGGCCCGGGATAGACAATTTATTGATATACCTGGCTGCCAGCAATGACAGCAGGTAAGCGATGCCACCCACCTGCGTGAGTATGGTCAGCAGGAGGAAGAGCAGTAACACGCCAATGATCAGTAATAATTTTCTCATGATGCATTAACCTGGTAAAAACTATGTTGTACAGGCGTATTGTTTTCTCCTGTTGAATAGTAGCTGCCATTGAACTGGAGAAAGGGTAGGAACAGTCTACGTCTTTTCTTTAATTGTTCCGGAGCCAGACGATCCTGGCTACAAAATAGCTGATCACCAATAGATTTACCACCAGCATATAGAAGGCGTGCCTGCGGGTGTATTCATCAAACATAGGGATCCTGGCGCCGTCAGCCAGGGTTCGTTTGGCAAACCTCGTGCCCAGGTACAGGAATACGCCGACCGGGAAATAATAAATACTCAGGAGGTAACCCACCACGATCCAGGGAAGGGCCAGTCGCATCGGTGCTATTGCTTTAACAGCGATGGGCCGTATTTCGGCCGGTTCAAAAGTTATTTGTTGCTCCCTCAGCAGTTTTTCCGCCAGTGCCTGGTCCAGGTAATTCCATTCATCGGGGTGCGACAATACATCTTTCAATTCCTGTTCGGAAAAGCTGAACAGGTAATAGTCGGGGTTCAGCTCATCCAGCAGGGGCCTGGCGGCTTCTATCATGGCCTTGTTGACCCGTTCAAACTGATCGGCGGGGATCTTAACGGCAATCATGGGGTCCAGCTGTTCGCCCACATAGATCTTGTCCAGGATGGGGGCTGCTTCTTCAACAGTATAGGGAATGGCTAATTTGCTGAGCACATCCAGGAGAAGCCGGGCATCTTCACGGGTGTGGAAACGGGCGTAGGTGAGTTGTTCTTTCATTTGCTTTTTCATGGCTAAGGGCTGGGACGAAGGTAGCTGTTTTACTGCATTGACAATATGATTTGCGACAGGCGTAAACCGTGAATTGTCCACCTTTTCCCGTTGATTGTTGGACAGATCCCGGGTGCAGCAGCAGTAGCTTTGCGGGATAAACCAATCAATATGGCAAATGTGCTGAAACGGGCGGCCTTTGGGCTGATAGAGAAAACGATGTCGGAAGGTACGGTGCTGGCTACCTGGTGGCTGACGGCGGAAGTGGTGGCCCTGGATGTCCACCTGCCTTCTGTGGATATGCAGGAATGGAAAAATATCCGGCGCCTCAAATGCAAGGTGGCGGATTTTGCTTTCCGGGATTATACACCGGCCAGCTGGGACGCCAGCAGCAGGACCTGCACCTTGTTTATCAGTGTGGCGCATGAAGGGGCCGGCAGCCGTTGGGCCCGGACCATCCGTTCCGGCGATCCCTTGCTGTTTGCTGCAGCCTATGCGGCTCCCCTTCCGGCGGCTGGCAGGGTCCTGGGCATTGGGGATGCTACGGCTATCGGGCATTTCCTCAGCCTCAGGCAGCTGCAGCAACACGGCCCGGGTGCGCTGGATGTGGCTATTCTTTTGTCAGGGAAGAGTGTTCCGGCGGTTTCTTATAGTTCGATGCATCCGGAACTGCATTGGCTGGAAGGGCAGGCGGCGCTGGACAATTGGCTGGATGAAAAATCGCCCGACAACTATTCCGCTATTTATATTGCAGGAAATATCCCCCAGGTTACGGCCCTGAGGAAGCGGTTCAAAGCAATGGAGGGGCTGGCGGCGAAGATCTATGTGCAGGGATTCTGGCAATAAAAGCAAACAGATGGCCAAAAAGAAAAAGATCAGGATGGTCAGTATGGACCAGGATCATGCGGGCATCAGTATTGCCCGTATGTCCGGTGAGCTGGATAGCGACAGGATTTCGGAGGCAGTCATCACGCCGCACCGGCATGATCATTATACCTGCTTCCTGATAGAGCGCGGGACCGTTGATTTTGCACTCGACTTCCAGCCTATGCGGATAGACACAACGGTGCTGGGTGTTTCCTGTCCGGGGCAGGTACACCAGTTCCTGGGAGCGGCTGGGGCGGAAGGCTGGATATTTTTTTTCGAACCCAAATGGATGCATGCACAGGCGAGAGAAGCGATAGAAGAGCGGATGGGGCCGGCGCCGATGGTGGCTATTGACAAGGCCACCCATGATTGGTTTGTGCAGCTGTTTGGACTGATAGCTGCTGCCCTGGAAGAGAACAGGACAGGTAACTATCTGTACCCGCTTACAAAAGCCCTGGTGGATGCTTTTGCCTTCCGGGTAGCTGGATTGATCCGGCACCAGGAGGATGAGCAGATCCGGCAGTTCTCTTCCCGCAGTGTGTCCATAACGAGGAAGTTCCGGCAGTTGCTGAATAAAAACTTTTTGTCGGTCAGGAAACCTTCGGAGTATGCGGCGCTGATGAATATCTCTTCCAGTCATCTCAACGATACCATCAAGGCAGTTACAGGATTGCCGGTGACACATTTTATCCAGCAGGAATTGCTGGCAGAAGCGCAGCGGTTATTGTATTATACGGATCGGTCGGTGAAGGAAGTGGCTGATCAGTTGGGGTTTGAGGACCATAAATATTTCAGTCGTTTTTTTGGCAAGCTGGCGGGGATGTCACCGGTGGCGTTCAGGAAGCTGCACAGGGAGGGGCGGTAAGTTGTGTGGTATTGAAATAGCAGGCAGGGAATGATTGTAGTGATTGGCTTCAATCCAGGCTTCAATAGTGTAGATGGGAAAATGATCAGTAATAGCGGGCGCGCTGCATACTGGAGTGTCGCCAGGTTTTTTGGGACGAACCAAGACTATTTATTTACAATAGCAGCCAGTGTTGTCCAGTCATTTGCTGCACCAGGCTGATCCAATAGGCTTGCCAGTTGACCATAGATGTCCGTTACCGTTACGCCCTGCTGTCGTAGGTAATGAATAGAAGTAGCACCGGCTGATTTGGACAATTTATTGCCGCCGGCATCTGTGATCAGGGCATGATGGTGAAAACGGATCTGTGTAAATTTGTCCAGCTGTAATAATTCCGCCAGGAATAACTGGGCCAGGGTTGAGGCCCAGAGGTCCTGTCCCCGAACAATATGCGTAATGCCGAAATGCAGATCATCCACCAGGGAGCTAAGCTGGTACGCGGGGTAGCTGTCTTTTTTTCTTACCACAAAATAGTGCATGTCGGCCGGCAGGGTAGCCGACAGGGTTGTTCCGTTCAATGTGTGGACGGTTAGTGGCGTTTGTATGCTGTTACTGCTGTTGATGCGCCAACTGGCATGGGGCGTATCCAGTGGGATAACTTTATCAATACACGGGCAGGCTTGACCGGGAAGCTGGTCCTGCAGGCTGCTGCGGGAGCAGGTACAGGCAAAGACCAGTCCTTGTGTGGCCAGTTGTTCCAGCGCCTGCTGGTACAATGGCAGCCGGTGGACCTGTGACCAGTCAATTTCAAAATTTTCTACACTGTCTGGCCCTTCCTGCCAGGGGATACCCAGGAAATGAAGGGTGTCAAAGATGTCCTGGAGATATTCTTTTCTTGCGCGCTCCTGGTCCAGGTCGTCAATGCGAAGTAGTATGCGGGCATTGGCCTGTTGCGCAATGCCGGTGGTAATGGCAAAGGACAGGATATTGCCCAGGTGCAGGTAGCCACTGGGGGTAGGGGCGATGCGGGTTTTATAAATAGAATGATCCTGGGTCATTTTTCGGATTGCCGGCTGATTAGGTCCGGGCTGTAAGTTGCATCATTTTGGGGAAACGGGACAGGGTGAAAGGACAGAAGGTCGGGAGGTTCTGCGGTGAGCTGTTGGTGGGGACGATAATGCTATTTCCTGCTTTTTTGTAATTGTTTTGGAGTAAGCAGGACAATGGCCTGGCGTGGGTTTTGCCGATTTGTTTAACTTTTTTCAGGAAATTTTTTGGAATGAAGCTGTTTTTGTGTCTATATTCGCCGCCCGAAAGGGAAACGGATTGGTAGTTCAGTTGGTTAGAATGCCGCCCTGTCACGGCGGAGGTCGCGGGTTCGAGTCCCGTCCAGTCCGCAAGTTTTTTAAGTAAGTCGCTGTATCGCAGCGACTTTTCTTTTTTGGTCTATTTGGTGGTCTATAATGTTTGCCTGCGGTCGCTTTCCTGCCTTAATTTTCCTTAGGTTTCCGGTTGATAGGGAATGAAGGTACTAGTTACTAATTCTTTCTTATTAGTCCCAGTTGCGGCAATCTTTGGCTTTCGCACTAAGGATATTACTAATCAGAATAGATGCTCATCTTTTTATCAAAAAGTCATAATAATAGTCCTTCTTCTGGAATTATATCCAGATTAAAGATTATTAACACATCGTGATGTGCCGTATGAATTAATAAAATTGGAAAGCCGATCATTTCACATCCCTAAAACAATTTTGCCTTTCGCCTATTGGCCGCCGGGAGTTTGATTTATCAGCAAAGTATGGAAATTAAACTTCTTTGGTGTGTAGGTAGATTGCGTAGGCTCAAGGGTTGAAAACTCGAACGAGATATTACAAGATTTGAAGGAAATGGGGGCATTTTGAGGTTTTACATATAACACAAAGACTCCCTCCGCCTTACGGTAATAAGCTGTAAATATACCTCTCACGTTTTTTCTAGTTGCCGCAATCGTCCTAGATATGATTGCCAATAATTGCGTTTTGTGGTTTGATCAAGATAGGAGGCGGACATTAATTCCTGCACCTTATCTGATTCGGAAAGCATGCGTTGCTTAATTGCTTCAAAGGCGGCCCGAGAAATGCCTGCCTGATCGGCCAATACCGAAAACTGGTGCATGATTTTTCCATGTGCTAGATTTTTTGGCAATAAGCCATCATCTAAAGCGAAATCCTTGTCCTTGATGTGGATTTTGCTGTTAAGCAAGTCATAAGCCGGACTTAGGCGGTAATCCCCCATTGGCGTTTCCAGTAGAGAAAAATTCTTGAAATGTGCATCTCCATTTGAGAAGAGATAGTTGAACACGAGCTGTTTCAATAATTTGGGCGCTTCTACAGGATAAGCCGGGACGTATTTTTGCATGAGCTGAAACAGCTGCAGACAGTTGCCGAGATATTTGTAATGTTCTCCATGTGTTTGAGGCGTACGCCCATCTAGTGATGCGAAATCGTCTTGCGCGAGTTTTCTGCCATTTTCATCGACATCAAATCGTTTGGTGATGTACGCGGGGGCTCCATTCTGGAAGAATATTAGAGCGTTCTCTGCCGTTTCAATTCGATACACCTGTCGCGCAATCTGCATTGTAAGGTGTTCATTTGCGGGCATCTGGTCCGGTCGCCGGCCAGCTGCCGGGGTTGGTTTCAAAATATAACTTCCCCGTTCACCTTCGTTGATCAATCGAAGTTTGTTCTTCTCGAGTAGAACGGAGAATTTTTCCTGTACACCCGAGATGGATATACGTTTTCTATTTTCATCAAAGAGTTCATCCATCGCAGCATTAGAGGCAGGTGAATCATAAGGAAGGAGATGACTGACCTTTCGACCCTTGAAGACTCTAACGAGGGCCGTTCGACTATAAGTATGATAGCCGGGGGCCAGCGTACCGGGACAGTGTTGGATATCTGGTAAACTCATGTTTAATCGATTTTAGACACGGTGACCGCGCCGATGGTATCTGTTTTAGCAATCGTCAGCAGTAATCCGAAATAATCGGTCTTATCTAATCTGTTAAGTTGACAGACGACCTGTTTATTGGACCCTTCTGGCAGCATATTGTAGAAGAATGGGAACAGGTAACGAGAATGGTACGGCGCGACGATCTTCGGCAATGTAAGACTGATCGCTGGCTTGCTGCTGTCATCTACCCATGATGAATTATACTGGAATGTAAACGTTCCGTCATCTTGCTGTGTTAAGACACCGGCTTCTTGCCCTTTAAAAAGTATCTTGGCCGCTCTCATGAATTAATCCCCCTGTTTTTAATGATGACCGTCACTTCAAGGCCTAGGGCGTCACCGAGCTTTTGAAGTGTTTGCAAGGTGGGATTACCCTTACCGCTTTCAAATTGTTTTATGGTTCTCAACGCTACGCCGGAAAGTAGAGCTAGGTTTTCTTGCGTCACATTTAGAGATTCCCGCCTGGCTTTCACCCTATTTATGATTTCTCTATAGTGCATTATATTACCCTTTTCTTAGTAAATTTACATATTTTACATTGAAATGTATCAAAAAGTGCAGTATAGGATACTTTTTAACTTATATATCTAAATTTCTTGCCTAAGTATGCTGAAAAGTGCATTATAGTACTCATTTTATTCTTATAGATTTTCAATACTTTATGGAATTGAACAAGGCGACTTAAAAAATTAGAAACCGTTCGTCGAAACCCAGTTTTCCCAGGAAGTAATCGTCAACCGAAATAACCTTTCAGGGTAACAAGCTGTTTGCTTTTTAAAATATTGCATGGTGTAACGCTACAGTATTTTTATTGCAGGCGTTTAGGCGAGCAATTTAGCGCCGGCCTTTCTCGCATAATGACGGTTGGCCTTCCATATTTCATAGTGCGTCTATCGATGATCGTGCTGGGGACATTCTCCAATTTATCAACAATTATTATTAGAGCCGGATTAGAAAAAAAGTAACGATTAGCGTAACGGTTAGTTATAATTTATATTATTTACATGCGATAGACTTATTGTCAATATTTTATATATCTTGCATGTACATTACCATTTTCCGTATTCCATATTCAGATCTACTATCTTAAACACTAACCAACCAAGGAATAGGTAATGAATCCGCTTCATGTATCAAAACAACGTGTCGAGATCTTTTGTGCTTTCGACAAGGATTTAAGCATTATAAGCCTCCACAATAGCTCTATTTCTTTTTTTGATCGATCCCATCAGTCTTTTGAAGGGCAACCGCTTTCCAGTTTAATAGCCGCGCCATTCTCAGAAAGGCAGGAATTCATCCAATTCACGCAGGCGCATTCAGCGTTTTCTTCGATGCCATTCACGGCAATATTTCATAACGATAATGGAAATACGCTCTATTGCTGGGATGTAAAGACTGTCAGCAATAAGCTGGGTGAGATCATCTCCATCATTTTTACAGGAGTGAATGCTGATCCGGCAATAAAGTCGGATTCCGTGGTCCCGGATATTGCAGACAGTTTGCCAATCAGTGACAAGGAACAGTTTGAAGTGGATCTTTTAAAGAATGCCTATACCCTGGATTCCCTTTTTGAAGGGTTGGCGCTGTATGATAAAAATGGCCATATTGTTTATGCCAACAAGGCCTCTGGGTCTATTGTCGGTTTGCCGAAGGAGCAGATCAGGGGAAAGATCAGCCCGGAAGCCGGGTGGAAATTCATTCATGAGGACGGGTCCATCTTTGACCTGCAGGCTGATCCGGCAGCAGTTACCCTGCGTACTGGTATCGCCTGCAAGAATGTTGTGATGGGTATCTATAATCCGGACTCGGTATTGACCTGGATCAGCATCAACTCTCAACCCATATTCATTGACGGGGCAGATAAGCCTGCGTATGTCATCAGTTCATTTGTAGATATTACAGAGCAGAAGAAGTCTGTGCAGGAAATAATCAATGCAGAACGTTTGCTGTCGCTTGTGCTTTCCTCCTCCTCCAGTTCATTTATTTTGCTGGATCTGGATCACAGGGTGACCAGGTATAATAATTTGGCTTTAGAGTACTATAGCGCTATTACAGGACGCAGGGAGCTGAAGGCTGTATATTATCCTGAGATAGCGTTGGCTTTATCTGATCTGAACATCCATCAGATACTGAAAAATGCAGGAAGCGGTGCAGAGGAAATACATGAAACACAGATACCGGTACTGGGCCGGGACAAATGGTTTGAAGTGATGTTCAGACCTGTCTGGGACGAAAATAAAAATATAATAGGGGTATATAATCTTATTAAAGACATAACCCGGAAAAGATTAAATGCCGAGGCTTTAAGGATAACCCAAACAAGGTTCAAGGAAATATTTAACTCTGCCTTTCAGTTTATGGCTATCCTCAACCCTGCGGGAGAGATCGAGGAAGTAAATGATAGTTTTCTTCAGTTCTCAGGAAATAGCCCGGATGCCGTAAAAGGAAAAAAGATCTGGGATACTTACTGGTGGGACATACCCGGAAGCAGCCGGACGAAATTCAAAGAAGCAGTGAAGATGGCTTCCGGTGGTATTACTATGCGGCAGGAAGCGGAGATCAGGAGTCAGACAACGTCAGCGTTGGTTGACTTTTCCATCAAGCCTGTATATGATCAGTCGGGTAAATGTAATTTTTTAATTGTTGAGGGCAGGCCTATTGATGAGCAACGGAAAGCAGAAAAGGAACTCATAAAGCAGGAAATGCAATTTACTTCCTTTATGAATAATTCCCCCACCTCTGCCTGGATCGCAGATGAGTTTAACGTAATAAGGTATGTTAGCAAAACCGCCCATGAATCATTTGGGATTCCTTCAGATGCGGTGGGGCGGGCAATAGAAACAATTTTTCCTGCTGATCTGGCCAATGAGTATATCAATATCAATAAAATTGTCTTCAATTCAAACAAGCCTTTTGAAACGAGGACTACCTCTGTAGATGCAAATGGCATTGCACGGATACAGCACTTGTTTAAATTCCCATTGGGCCGGGATAGTAATGGTATCCGGCTTGTAGGCGGCGTAGGTATGGATATTACGCCGATCATTAATACTAAAAAGGAACTCAGGGCATTGTATGAGCGCTATGAGTTTGCCCGAAAGGCAACTTCTGATATTATCTGGGATTGGGACATTGAAAAGAATGTAATTGCCCAGGGAGAGTCTTCTTCCAGGGATTATGAATTTGCCAAAAGGAAATTCTCTCTGGAAATAAAAGAAGCGCGGATACATCCTGAGGACAGGGAGCGTTACCTGGCATCCATTAAGAAAGTACTGAAGGGAAAGAAAGCGTACTGGCAATTCGAATACCGGTTAAAAAATAACAGGAACAGGTATAGGATCATCTATGACAAAGCCTATATTATCCGGGACGATAAAATGAAAGCTGTGCGTATGATTGGCGCTATGCAGGATATAACAGACCAGAGAAAGCTGGAAAATAAATTAGCTGACAAAGAAAAGAACAGGAAAAAGGAAGTGGTGAAGGCTATCATCAAAGCCCAGGAAAACGAGCGAAAGGAAATTTCCCATGAATTGCACGATAATGTATGCCAGATCCTGGCTACCTGCAAACTGTATATAGATGTATGTATGAGGGAATCAACTGATAATACATTATTGAATGACTGTAAGAACATGCTCATTACAGGCATTGATGAAATAAGAAATTTGTCGCATAGCCTTACCCCGGCCGCTTTTGAAGAAAAAGGATTGTTCCAGGCAACAGAAGAGTTGATTGCCCAGTTGAATGGCTTAGGTAGATTGACCATCACACTCCTGGTTCCCGAAAATCACCTGGAATACACAATTGTTCCTGAAATGAAAACAGCCATTTACCGGATAATCCAGGAACAGCTTAATAACATACTAAAGCATGCGAATGCCACGAAGGTAGATGTCGTTTTCTCAGAAAACAGATCCGGATTGCATCTGATGGTAAAAGATAATGGTATTGGCTTTGATTTCGGAAAGATCAAAAGGGGGCTGGGGCTGAATAATATAATCAGCCGTGTTTCTTTATTCGACGGAGAGGTCAGTTTTAATTCCAGCCCAGGCCATGGCTGTAAAATGCAGGTATACTTCCCGATAAAAAAGGGACAAGCCAATGAGTGGTGAGCCCTTCCCGAAACCTTGCTCTTAACGCCAGGGTTTATGTGCCACCACATATAGGTATTTTCGTTTAAATTGCATAAAAAGCGGGAATAAGGTATTGAATGACCAGTCATTACATGTAGCATCTACTATACTGTCGGAGAATTTGTATGAGCGTATCGCCAATGGTGACGAAGTAGCTTTCCGGCAGGCGCACGACTTGTTCAAAGCGCGGCTCTTCTACTATGCCAAACGTTTCCGGCTGGAATGGGAAGAGGTGAAAGATGTGGTGGCCGAGGCTTTCCTGCATCTCTGGAATGGCCGCAGCCAGCTCCAGTCCAATGACCACCTGAAGAACTTCCTCTATTTTGCTGTCAGGAACCAGGCCCTCAAAGCACTGGAAGCCAGGAATAAACACCAGTCTTACACCCAGTCTACTCCCCTTGACCAAACGGCTTCGGCCGACCATGAGCTCATCAGCCACCGGATCATAGAGGCCGAAATGGGTCAGTTACTGGCCGATGGCATTGCCCGGCTGGCCCCGGATTACCGCCGCATCTTTGAACTCTCATACTACGAAGGAAAAAATCCACGTGAAATCGCCGCCCTGATGGCCATGAACCCGGCTACCGTCAGGAGCCAGAAGCGCCGGGCCATTGAAATGCTGCGCGAATGGATCCGGAAAAGATCCTTCCTGCTACTGCTGCCTGTCTCCTTTTTAACCGCCGATCTGACCCCGCTAAAAAAAATATTGGATTTTTTGGCACGAAAAGGGTAACCGGCGATAATACTATATACAGCTTTAACTATGCCTTTTTCTGAAACATATATTGCCCACCTGGTCATTAAACAGCTCAGCGGCGAATTAACCCAGGCCGAAGCGCTTGCCCTGCAGGAATGGTGTGCTGCGTCGGAAGACAATGCCCGTTTGTATACTGAATGGATGCAACGGGACAGGCTGCCTGCGCGTCTCCGGGAATTTGAAGAGGCTGCCGCACAGGCTGCGCTGGTAGAGGCGCCATTAGTAGCCTCCGGTGAACCAGCCATGCAAAGCCGCCGCTTTTTACTGGGGCGTCCCTGGTTGCATTATGCTGCTGCCTTCCTGATCCTGGCTGTAGGTGCTGTCCTGCTCTGGGCTGTGGCAGGAAGAACGGATAAAACCCCGGTGGTGGCTGATAGAACCCCGCCGGCAGAAATTACCCCGGCTGGCTTTAAAGCCACGCTCACCCTGGCAGACGGAAGCGTGATCCCGCTGGACAGTGCTGCCGATGGGACCATTGCGCAACAAGGAAATATGAACGTTGTCAACCTGCCTGATGGAGAGATCCGTTATGAAGGAACAGCAACTTCCAATAACACGGTAATGATGAATACGGTGAGTACGCCTAAAGGCGGTCAGTACCGGGTGGTGTTACCGGATGGTACAAAAGTCTGGCTCAACGCTGCCAGCTCCGTTTCTTATCCTGCTTCTTTTACGGGTAACACGCGGACCATTAAAATGACCGGCGAAGCCTATTTCGAAATAGCGCCCGATAAAGCCAGACCTTTCTTCGTGGATATCAATGGAGAGAGTAATGTGGAAGTATTAGGCACCGCTTTCAATGTGAATGCATATAAAGATCATGACGCCATCAAAACAACCTTGCTAAGTGGCAGGATCAAGGCTGGTGGTGCAGCAGCAGTAGTGCTTTCTCCTGGTCAGCAGGCCGTTCAGGAAACAGGCGCTGCTACCGGGATACAGGTTGTGGATGAAGTGGACCTGGGACAGGTACTGGCCTGGAAAAATGGCATTTTTGATCTTACAGGCGCCAGTTTCAAAACGCTGATGAGAGAAGTGGAGAGATGGTATGATGTGGATGTAGTGTATGAAGGCGCTGTCCCCGATATCAGGCTCAAAGGTAAAATGGACCGGGCGGTAAAGCTTTCCGGTGTGATCCGCTTCTTAACTGATTATGGCGTCCGGGTACAACTGGAAGGACGCACCCTTACCATACAGGGAAAATAGAACAATCCTATTATATAGAAAATGATACCCAGCAAAAAGCCAGTAATGCTTGCAACATCACTGGCTGTATAGCTGGATAATGTAAACAGGTCTTCGCGGACTGCTTTTTCATCACCCAAACTGCACAAAAGTATGCTAAAAACTGCTTATTGCAGATGGTCGGCCCGTGGGGGTAACCGTCGCATCACCAAAACGCTGTTAGTTATGAAACTAACGATCTTTTTCACTTTAGTGGCCTGTTTATCAGTAAGCGCCAATGGGCTTTCCCAGAATGTGAGCTTTTCAGGCAGGAATGTTCCCCTGGAAAGAGTGCTGGAGATTGTAGAAAAACAAACGGGCTATGTGTTCCTCTACCCGGAAAATGCTTTGTCTGTGGCCAGGCCGGTCAGTATCCAGGCCAATAACAAACCGCTGCTGGCCTTCCTGGAAGAGCTGTTTGAACGGCAGCCCTTCCGCTATTCCATAGAAAGTAAGACCATCAACATTTCTACCGTTGTAACGACCAATGTGCCGGCCCGCAAGCCGGCGCTTGAACTGCAGCTGTACACGCCGGCTCCGCCCGTGTCCGGCCGCGTTACTGATTCCCTGGGTAAGCCCATTGCCGGCGTTACCATTTCCGTAGTAACAAAGGGCAGGGGCACCTATGCGGCTACCACTACCGATAGTAAGGGCGCTTTTGAGATCATTGCCGCCAAAGGTGATAAGCTGACCTTTTCCATTGTTGGTTATGAACCAGTCACTATCACCATCAATAACCAGACGGAAGTGAATGTAGTGATGCAGGTGAAAGCCTCTGAGCTGGATGAATTTGTGGTGAAACCGATCTTTACCGGTTACCAGCGCATCCGCCCTGAGCAAAGTACCGGTGCGGTTTCGCAGATCAGCACCAAAGAATATGAATCAAGGGTCAGCACTAATTTCCTGGACGGCTTGGTGAACAGGATGCCCGGTCTCATGATCAATAACAACGTGTCCTTTACAAGTACGGCCCCCAACGGCGGCACTACTTCCAGGGCTCTTTTCAATATCCGTGGTATCAGCACTATGTCGGCCAACCAGAATCCGCTGATCGTAGTGGATGGCTATCCAACTGAACTGACCCTGGATCTGATTGATCCCAATGAAATTAAATCCGTTACTATTCTCAAAGATGCGGCTGCGGCCACTGTATATGGTGTGCGGGCTTCCAATGGGGTGATCGTTATTGAAAGAAAACAGGCTTCACTGGGAATGCCCCGGTTTGCGTTCCGGGCCACCACCGGTATAACGCCCCAGGAAAATTATAGTCGCTACCGCTGGGCCGATAATGCCTCGGCTATTGTCACCAACTACCAGAAAACCATTAACGCTGCCAGTGTCAATGAAGGCACCTGGTCGCAGCTGGCGACAGCCGCCGCCGGTACTGTTCAACGTAACCAGGTATATTATATTACGGCTCAGCTGGCGGCTAAAATGATCACGCCAGAGCAGGCAGCCGAGTCCTTTGCCGCACTGGACAATTACAACAATGTGGATGATTACAGCCGGTTGTTCCTTCGCCCGGCCGTAACACAGACCTATAACCTGAACGTATCCGGGGGAACGGGTAACGCGCTGTACTATATTACGGCTAACCATACCAGGAACAGGTTGTCGATCATCGGTAACGATAACAACAGGACCCTGTTCTCTGCCCGTACCACCCTGAAACTGGCCAGTAGGCTGTCGCTGGAACTGACTACCGATTACCAGGAGAATAATATACATGGAACGCCTGTACCAGGCATCGGTTCGGTGGCTCCCTATGAGCATTTCCAGGATGTGAATGGCAAACCTGCTTCCATTGTAAACGGCGGCATCTCTCCCTATTACAACAGTGTACTGGTGGCCAACGGCCTGTACGATCAGCTCTATTATCCCCTCGTGGATGTAAAGGAGATCAGTGATGATGCCAGGACCATCAATAACCGGTTCACGGCTAATTTTAACTATGTGATCGGTGGAGGTTTTGATCTTTCCTTTGGTGGTATCTATGAAACCTCCCGCGCTGAAAACCGCTACCTGGCCAGTGAGAACTCTTCTGTAGCCAGGAAGTACGTGAACTCCTATGTTACGCAGAATACAGACGGCACCTTCAAATACAATATTCCCAGGGGTGGTTACCTGAGCCAGGAGAATACCCAGACCTCCAGCTATACTGCCCGTGCGCAATTGAATTTCAATAAAAGGATCGGCGGTCTGCATTCTGTGAATGCCATCCTGGGTGGAGAAATAAGGAATCTGATCAACAAGGCCAACCTGGCTTCCTATTTTGGCTATAATGATGGCACCCTGCTGCAGCAGCCTGTGGATTATGCTTCTATTATTAACTCTTCTTTGAGAGGTCATTTTGGCCTGGGCTCACCGCTGGCAGGGTCCTATTATTTCCCCACCCTGTTCAACCAGGCGTATACAGAGGACAGGTTCCTGTCCGGTTATTCCAACATCGTCTACTCGTTTAAGAACACCTACTCACTGACGGGTAGCATGCGGATTGATCAGTCTAACCTGTTTGGCACCAATCCTAAGTACAAGTACAAACCGCTCTGGTCTGTAGGTGCGGCCTGGAATATCCACAAGGAAAGCTTTATGCAGGATATAGACTGGATAAAGATGCTGAAGCTGCGTATGGCCTATGGTTTCAATGGGAACGTGGCCAAGATGTCATTACCCCAGGTAATAGCTACTTCCCAGATCAATTCCTATACTGCACCTACCAGCGCTTCTTTGCGGTTACTGTCCTATGCCAACAGCAGCCTGCGCTGGGAGCAGACAAAGAACTTCAACCTGGGCCTCGACTACCATATCTTCAAAAATATCACCGGTACGCTGGACTACTACCAGAAAAGAAGTACCGACCTGCTGGGCAATGCACAGATTGATCCTACCATTGGGGTGAGTCCTTCACTGATCAACAGGGCCACTATCAATAATACGGGAATTGAGATCGGCCTGCATGCGGACTGGGTGTCCACCAGGAACCTGAACTGGAACACCGGCCTGGTCATTGCCCGTAATACCAGCAAAGTCCTGGAAGTTTACCGGAAAGGAGATTTCAATCCCCAGACCCTGAATGCGCTGGGTTATGTGATGGGGCATCCGGTAGGCGCTATGTTTGCTTTCAACTACCTGGGCCTTGACAGCACAGGTCATCCGCTGGTAGGCAATAACAGGGGGCAGGTATATCATACCAATGTAGCCAGCTCAAGCTCTCCTTCGGCCACTGCCATGAAAAGCGATAGCTCGGGCCTTACCAGGTACATGGGTTCGTCCATACCTACTATCAGCGCCGGCTTAAGCAACCGGATTGATGTCGGCAACTTCTACTTTTTCTGTATGATCAACTATTATGGTGGATTTAAAGTGCGCGTTCCCCGTCCTAATCCCGGTTCATTAAGGCCAATGGAAGGCGCCGGAGATTTCTGGCGTGTGAAAGGGGACGAGTTGAATACGGATGTGATGGCGCTGACCGGTTATACCAATTACAATGCAGTGAATCCTTATAACTACGCAGACAAGTATGTAGTTAACGGTGACTATATCACCTTGTCGGATGTAACGGTATCCTATAGCCTGGACAATCTGTCCTTCGTTAAAAGGACGGGGTTCAGTCATTTTGAGGTCAAATGCCAGGCGTCCAATCTCTGGACCATTGGTCTGAACGAGTATAACTACAGCATGGCCACTAATAGTTATGAGAAATCGTATATAACGCCTACCTACACCATCGGCATTTTTACCAACTTCTAAACTGTTAACAAGTGAAATACCCAATATATACTTCCTTGCTGCTGGTAATTTGCCTGGTCTTTACCGGCTGCGATAAATACCTGGACATTCAACCCAAGGGGACCAAGCTGCTGACCACCGTGGCTGATTACGACCAGTGGTTGAATGACGAAGCGCTGGCTCTGGGCGGCAGCCCCTACAATTACGCCAATTTCCTGGGGGATAATATGGACGTGGTGAACATTGCCAATCCTCCGGCACAGGTGGCGGAGCTGATCTATACCTGGGCGCCTCAGTTCTCTACGGACCTGTCCGCAGCACCCCTGTTCTGGGGTGAGCATTATGGCAGGATCAACCTGTTCAATACCGTGCTGACAGGCATTGATGCCGCCACCGGCGGCTCCAACAGCCAGCGGAGAAGCCTGAAAGCAGAAGCTTTGCTGGGCAGGGCCCTGGAATATTTCTACCTGGTGAACTATTATGGCAAACCGTATGATTCCACCAGTGCCCAGCAGGACCTGGCCGTTCCCTTTATAACTTCCAACGACGTTGCCCAGGTTGTGCCGGCCCGCAACACCGTGGCCCAGATCTACCAGCATATCATTGAAGACCTGAATGCGGCTATCCCCGATCTTCCTGCGGACAACAGCGCCAACCGGCTCCGCGGCTCCATAGCTGCCGCCTATAGTGTACTGGCCCGGGTATATTTTTATGCCGGTAACTATACAGAAGCGCAAAAGAATGCTGCCCTGGCCTTGTCCAACGGAAAAGCAGTGATGTTGGATCTCAATGGCGCCATGCCTTCCACCAACCTGCTGGGAACCCATCCGGATGTTATCTATGGCCGGATGACCATTGCCCAGTTTTCGGCTGCCCTGGACCTGATGCAATCCTTTAGCAGTACGGACCTCCGTATCCGGAAACTTTATTACAGCACTGATGGTTACAGGTTCACCACCAGGGGCGCTACGCTCTATTGCCCGCCCCTGATCAACACCATCCTGTATTATACCAATAACGGTACCTCTGTGCAGGAAATGAAGCTGATCATTGCTGAATGCGCCGCCCGCAGCAATGACCTGACCCTTGCCCTGCAACAGCTGGATGAGGTGCGTAAGAACAGGTTCCCCCCTGCCAGCTATGTGCGTTTTGAATCGGCCGACCAGGAAACCGTGTACCAGGAAGTATTAAAGGAAAGAAGTCATGAACTGCCTTTCTGTGGTCTGCGCTGGTTTGATATGCGCCGCCTAGACATGGACAACAGGATGGGTGCTGTGAACCGGTATAACGCACAGGGCGCCGTTATTGCCACCCTGGAGCCGCATAGCGAGCGTTACACCCTCCAGGTCCCGGTCCAGGTGCTCAGCTTCAACCCGGACATGCAACAGAATCCATAACCACAAATTCAAGACAATGCGCAATTATATAAGTATACTATTTTCATTCATGGTACTGCTGGCGGCCTGTACCAAAGATGAGGATGCCGTTGTTTTACCCAATGGCAGTATCTCTTTCCGGTATCCCGCCGATAAGGATACACTTGAAATGCCGGTGTCAATACTGAAAGACACCACCCTGGTAATTGGCTTACAGGCAGCCTTGTCCGGCGAGGTATCGGGGGCCGATCATTGGATCAGCTTTGCCGTAGATACTACCAAGATCCTGGGCTACCGGGCTAAGTATGGCAATGCGCTCGTGCTGCCTGCTACTTCCTACCTGTTCTATAGATCAACCACCAGTTTGTCCGCAGGCAATACCGTATCTGATTCAGCGAAGATCAATATCGGGCAGCAGACAAAACTGACGGAATATTCCACCTATGTTTTGCCGGTAGTGATCCAATCGGTAGACGGCCAGCCTGATGGTCCTCATACTACCAGGGTGATATACCTGGTATTTAAGACCGGCAAACCTTTGTTTGTGAATAAGGCGGGATGGACCATCCATGAGTTCTCCTCCGTGAACGGCGCCTCTGTGGCTACCAATATCCTGGACGATAACAACCTCACCACTTTCTGGGCCAGCAATATTGCGCAGACCATGCCCCAGTGGGTGACCATCAATTTTAACAGGGATGTGGACTTCCTGGCCCTTAATTATTATATGCCCACGGCATTAAGATATCCCACGCTGGGTGGCTATCCCACTTCCATCAGGATTGAGACCAGCATGGATGGCGTCAACTGGGAGGATAAAGGAACCTATGCCGGCAATATTGTCAACAATATGCAAACCCTTGAGACAGGAGAGACTACTGCCAGGTACCTGCGCTTTACCTCGCTGGCTTCTGTGCTGTACAGTTCCGCCTATGAGGCGATATTTATCAGTGGCATATCCCTGATCCCGTAAATGATCTGCATTCATTCCATCAAGAATACAACGAAATAAAGATGACAAAAAAGATTATCCTGGCAGCTGTCTGTTGCCTTCCTTTAAGTTTGCTGGCCCAGCAGGGCTTTACTATCCGTGGGAAAGTAGGTACGCTGGATGCCCCTGCCCAGGCTTACCTCCATTATGAAGCAGATGGTAAATCGGTCACAGATTCTGTAATACTGAAAAAAGGCAGCTTTACTTTCAAGGGTAAGCTTGCTTCGCCCGTAATGGCTACTATACAACTGAAGCATGATACTATTACCAGGTCCAGGAATGCAGGAGCAGATGTCCTGTATTTCTATATCGAGAATGCTGATATCAGCGTCACTGCCAAAGACTCTGTAGAGCATGCCCTGGTGAAAGGTTCTGTTACTGATGCGGATAACAAGACTCTGAATGCCCTGCAGGCGCCTTACCGGAAAGATGCCAGAGCGCTGACTGATGAATATAATGCAAGGACACCGGAACAACGGAAAGATTCAGTCTGGCTGGCGGCGGCCAGGAAGACCATGGCGGCCACACAAGCCGGGTACGATAGCGTTAACCGGGCTTTTATGGCTACGCATCCAAACTCATATATTACGCTGCTGACCTTTCAGCAGGTAGAGCTGGCGTATAATTTCAATCCGGATACAGCAGCGCTGAAATTTGCGCAGCTGCCGGCCAGTCTGCGGGAAACACCTGCCGGAAGGAAGATGGCGGATATTATTGAAACGGGGAAAAAGACCATGACAGGTGTTATGGCTATGGATTTTACCCAGCATGATACCACCGGGAAACCGGTGAAGCTGTCTGATTATCGCGGCCAGTATGTGCTGGTTGATTTCTGGGCTTCCTGGTGCAAGCCTTGTCGCGCCGAGAATCCCAACCTGCTGGCGGCCTATAAAAAATACAAAGCCAAAAATTTCACCATCCTGGGTGTTTCCCTGGACGATGAAAAGAGCAGGAAGGCCTGGCTCTATGCTGTTAAGCAGGACAGTCTGCCCTGGACCCAGGTATCCGACCTGGAAGGATTTAAAAGTAAAGCAGCTGTTATGTATGGCGTGAGCGCCATCCCCAGCAATTTCCTGATAGATCCCAGCGGAAAAATCATTGCGCGGAATTTGCGCGGCGAAGAACTGGAAAAGAAACTGGGACAGCTGTTCCCGATGTAAGCGCCTGAGAAGGTAGCATACCTCCTATACCCTGAACGCCCTCAATAGCTGGAATGCTGTTGGGGGCTTTTTATTAAAAGGTTGTTGCAGTTTTTGCTGCTTAAATTTGGGCGTTTGATTATTATGCAACTTGAAAAGGAGTCAGTTTTTCAGGCAAGTCACCAATTGCGAACGCACCGCGTTCGCAATTAGGCTGGTGCATTGTAAATAGGTTAAAGCTATTGGTAATAATAAGGAAAAGAGGATTTTACCTATCTGGGAGAGAAGAATCAATTATTGATCTCGGTCAATTTATTTGAATTGGGTTTGTATTCAAGAGGGGCAAAAGTTATATTGACAGGAATTATAACCCATAAAACCGAGACTATGAAATTATTACCTAATGAGAGCCCTCTTCTTACTTCAAATGGCGATAAAATAATTTTAACCGATCAACGTATTCAGCAAACTGATAAAGATTGGGGTAACGCTTATTCAATAACCTTGTTTTTGGAAGACATTAGTTCCGTTGAGACCAGATACAAGAGCAATATTATTTTTTTAGTGCTGGGGCTGATCGGTTTATTGGCAGGTATAGCGATATACATGCAGGATCAGCAAACGAATGGCAATGTCTTTAATTTCGGATTTGTTGTGGGAATAGTTTTATTAATGGTCTGGTGGTTTACGCGCCGGCATGTAATTCTGATTTCCTCAAATGGAGGAGGTGCTATACATTTTGAGATCAATCAAATGTCCTGGGCGGATGTGCAGGATTTTATTTATACCGTTCAATTAGCCAAAGCAGGACGGGTAAATCGTCTCCGGAGTATAATTAAATCTCCGGAAGTGGAGCAAATGAACACCCTTGTTTGATAGGAGTTTCCGTGGCTTACTGTTAAAAGTAAATAATGGGCTTGCCAAGTTGTTATAGCGGATATTCTAATTGCGTCCGCACTGCGGACGCAATTGCTCTGACGTTGATCTTTTGGCCATCAGTTTATTAAATATTGTGTCAGAAGCAAGATCCGGGGGTAGGTTATCTGTACAGGTTTGCACTTTGTCTTAAATCGTTGATTACAGGCGGTTGATCGCTGTTTAAAGGATGGCTTTTAAAATACGTAGATTAGCTCAAAATGTCGAGCATGAGTGTTGCGAAATCGTATTCGGGTTATTCGGCAAGTGGGCCATCCATTCTGGCTCTTTTGGTTGATAGTATCACTAAGCTTAGTGCCTCTGAGCAGAAATTGCTATGGATGGAACTGAACAAGCAGAAAATTAAAACATTTGCCTATGAACTTGACCAAAATATTGTCCCGCATGATTATACTGCTGAAGGTTTGGATGCATTAATTGCTGAAGTCAGAAAAAATGGGAGAAAGAAAGGTTAGACGCTTTGTTGTTGATGTTAACGCATTTCTAACCATTTTTCTAATCACTGTTGAACGTGCTTTACTTAACTGGTTGGATTCTCCTGTAGAAACAATTAATCTCACTACTTTCAAGAAGCTATTTTAGATAGCACTTGTAATACCGCCCCCTTTATAACCAGTTTCTCCTGAATTTAGTAAAAAGAGTAAGTCATTTTCCCGCCTTGGACCTCATATCAAAATTTCTCCCAAAGTCAATGCCAGCAGGCATTTTATAGACCTTGTCAGCCTTTTGGCATGATAAAACAGGCAATAAGTTGTCTTGTGGGTGGTTTTTATGCGTATTATCTTTATGTCGGATTTGAAAGTAAAGCGAAACTAAAGCATACGGCAAGCAATCGTGAGGGCAGGCAAGAAGTTAGAGATCAGATTTGGCAAGTGCGTCAGAGATCAAATAAGAAAGCAGCTTTAAAGCTGCGGAATCAAATCCACACAAAAAGACTTTCGAAGAATTTTCATATGGCAAGCAATCGTTAGAGGTCATCTGTTTCTACAGAAGACCCTTTTTTTTTGTAGAAACGGCTGCAATATATAGTTATTTCCCCCGTAATTCCAATGAGTTTTCCTCCTTCAGGCAAAATATTTTTCTCCCTATTCTACCCCAAAAAAATGTCCCGCCCCGGCGAGGGAGCAGGACGGGCAATACGATTCTTTAACAGGACAGGATCCCTGTAACAGCTGGCTCCGGATGCCCGGTTACCACTGAGACAAAGTGATCCCTTTCAACGCACCCGTCCCGCTCACGGAGCCATGCCCGCTGATCAGGCTCACCCGGTCTTCTATCCCGATCTTCACAGAAGTATCCAGGGCTTTGATCCCGTCGTTGATCCGATCAATAGTGCTGCTTTTATTGGGATTGGGCGCTTCAATGCCCACTTCCACCTGGGCTGTATTTACCAGGTTGACTTCCTTCACACCCGTACCATCTATCTCTACTTCAATAGCGGTACCAATGGTAGCTTCGCCTTTTACCGGTCCTATGCTTCTGCCCACGCCAACCTCTGTGCCGGCTTTGACGGTGCCTTCCCAGTCCTTTACGCCATCCCGGTCCATGTTCACGGTAATATCAGCACCCACGGAAGCGCCTACTTTTAAAGGGCCAATATTGCCGTCCACGCCTGCTTTGGGTCGCAGGACCAGGGTGCTGCGGAGGTATTCATCGCCCAGCTCCACATGTGTGTACTCTACCAGGTCTGTTTTAAGCCTGGTGGTGGAATGACTGCAGTTGGTCTCAATGCTGACAATCACAAAATCCACCATGCTATTATAATTACAGGCCACATCATCAAATTCCTGCAGCTTCGATTTACCTTTTTTCTCTTCCTGTTTTTTACAGACGAACTCGGGGATATAGACAAAGGGAAGCCCGGTACCGCCCGACAGCCCGCTATTTTTCAACGCTTTCAGCCATTCAACCTGAAAATCTTTCTTCAGCACTTCAAACATATCCGCCCACTGGATATACATATTCCAGTAGGCCGATTCATTCAGCAGTTCCTTGTGCAGCTGCAGGTATTCCATATATAAGCTGGCCATGGTGGGATTAACAGCTTTGAGAAATTTATCGCTGGCTTCCTTGTATTGGGGACAGAAGTCTTTGTTGGGCTTTCCTTCACCCGTTTGCTCCAGGTCTTCCTCGCGCAGCTTTGCCATGATGGCTTCATAGGCATCACGCTGCCGCTTCAACTCGCCCGTACTGAAAGCGATCGTTCTTTTAGCAAGGGATTCCAGCTTCCCTGAATACAGCTTTGCATACGCATTGTATTTGATGCTGGCCCGCGCCGCATACATCGGCACCGATACAAATTCCCGCGCAGCGCCGGGATTGCTCATGGCCGCTTTCACCATGCTGATATCCGCCTGCGCACGCTTCGCCTGGTTCTGCATAGCTGTTTCATAGAGTTGCGCCCGTAGTTTTTGCAGCTGGTCCATTTTAGCATCGATCTGCTCATAGAAAGCTTTCCATTCTTCTCCCAGGATCACGCACTGGTCTACGGACATCGGGAAGGCTGGCGCCCGGAAGCCACCCAGGTTCATAGGATCGGGTTTGCGCTGACCGGGAATTTTAAAATCATTGGCCGACAATTCATGGCCCAGTTTCCGGAGCCGTTCTTCTTTTTCCTGGCTATAGGAGTATTTCATGGACTTCCGCACGGATTCAGCAGCTTTGGCCGTTTCGCCCTTGCTCTCCTGGATCCGGCTTTTGGTCAGGTTGGCCTGCGGATGATAAGGGAACAGGGCAGTGGCGCTGTCCAGGTATTTCCCGGCTTTGTCCAGTTCGCCCAGTCCAAACCAGGCCTGGCCAAGGTTATTGAGCAGGGTGCTGTTGCGCGGATATTTTGTATTCAGGTTAGTAAGTAGGGGAATGGCCAGCTGCTCTGCGCCCATCATGGACAGCATAGAAGCATAATTGCTGAGATTATCTGCACCCGGCGCCGTAGCACAAACCTTGCCCATCAGGTATAGGGCTATCTGTGTTCTGCCATCTGCCCAGAGCAGGGCGGCTACATTACCCAGCTTCTGGCCGCTAATGCCTTTACTGCTGGCAAGGGCCTGCACTTTATCAGCGGCCGTCACTACTTTAGGTTGCAGCATCGGCAGCACTTTCTGGTGTACCGCACTGATATAAGCCGGCATGCGGGCGGTAGTAACACCCTGGGGAATGGCGGCAATACGGGCAGCATCTTTTTTGGGTACAATGCGGTTCTCATCCTCCCAGGCCTGGGCCAGTTGCTTATCTGTCATAGCCGGCATCTTCATATTCTTCATGTCCGGCATTTTAATGCCCATGCTGTCCATCATCTTTTTGTCTTCCGGACTCATCTCCTTTTCCATTTCTCCCATCATCTGCTGCACTTCTTTCATCATCTCCTCCATTTCTTTCTGCGTAGGCGGCTTTTCGGCCTCCTTTGCTTTTTGTTTGGATTTGGATTGCGCCGTGGCTGCCAGCAGAAAACAAAACAGCAGGGCGGTCAGTACAGCATACTTTTTCATACAAGTTGGTTGAGATAAATGGTAATTGATTGGCCCCGTAAAAATGACTCAATATTGTCCCCGGGGCTATCCCGTAAAAACAGGATTTTGGGACGAACCAGGGGTAACGGTGTTTCAACATTTTTTCCTGATATGGTAAATCTTTTTTCCGGTTCGTATCCCCCAAATTGAATATCCGGGCCAATTTGCGGCTTCCCGGCAAGGCCGGGGACTTACCCGGATATGCGTGCTAAGAAATTGACCCTCAAAAAGCTGGCTGGTTATGTGCATTTATGGCTCGGATTAGGATCCGGGCTGGTGATCGTTATTGTGGCGCTGACAGGCGCCCTCTATGCGTTTCAGCCGGAACTATCGGAAGCTTGCTATTCTTACCTGCATGTTGAACCCAGGGACCAGCTCTATCTTCCCCTTTCCCAGATCAAAGCAAAAGCTGAAAAAGAACTGCCGGGCAAACAGGTCTCCAGGATCAGTTATGCCGGGCGGGATCATACGGTGGCGGTATCGTTCAATAGCCGGAAAGAAAACTATTACTATATCGTTTACCTGGACCCCTATACGGGCAACCTGGTAAAAGTGAAGAATATGAACCGGGAATTCTTCCGGCAGGTGCTCAACGGACATATGCATCTCTGGCTGCCGGATCCCGTGGGCAATACCATCGTGATCTGGGCCGCCCTCATTTTCGGGATCATTATTGTCACGGGCATCGTACTCTGGTGGCCGAAGAAATGGAGCAAGGCTACCCGTAAGCAAAGTTTCCGGCTGAAATTGGCTGCCTCTCCCAAACGACTGAATTACGATCTCCACAATGTCCTGGGCTTTTATGCCAGCTGGATCATGCTTTTTGTAGTCCTTACGGGAATGGTATGGGGCTTTGAGTCCGTACGCAATGCGGAGTACTGGCTTTTCAGCGGCGGGAAAAAATTTCCCGGAGCGCCCAGAGAGCAGTCGAAGCCGGCAGACAGCATTACCGGCAATCCGCTGGACAGGATACAGCAGCAGATCAATGCCCGGTATGCGCAGGTGGGTCGTATACAATACCTCCTTCCACCGGCAAAGACTGCGCTGATCACCGTGCGCTGCTTCCCGGAAGAAATGCGCAATTTCAATGCAGACTACCTGTACTTTGATCGCTACGCCGCCAAAGAGATCCTTTCCAACGCCCGGGGTAAATATGCCGATGCCAATTCCGGCGAGCGCATCAACCGGATGAACTACGATATCCATACCGGCCAGATCGGCGGTTTTCCCCTGCGACTGGCAGTTTTCCTGGCTGCCCTGGTCACCGCCTCCCTGCCCATCACCGGTTTTTATATCTGGTGGGGCAAACAAAAGAAACAGCAAAAGCCAGCTGCCGGCAGGAAAGGCAAAGCACAAGCTGCCCAACAACCGGCTGCTATTGCCTGATAGTGAGGCCGACAATCAACAACTGTATAAACACCCTTGTATGAATCGATACCTATCCCTTGTTCTTTTATTGCTAACAGCCTTTGTTCAGCTACAGGCACAGGACCATCCTGTAGGATCGCTGAAAGGCACCATACAGACAGCTAAAAACGAACCATTACCCAATGCCTCTGTAGTGCTGAAGAATGGCGCCGGCGTTGTTACTGATGAGGCCGGCAACTTTCAGCTGGAAAAAGTTCCCGCCGGCCGGCAGGAGCTTACTGTCAGCTCTGCCGGCTATGCAGCCTGCGTGCTGTCCGTGACCATCCAGGCCGGAAAAACAGCAACGCTGACGGTGGAGCTGAGCGCCGAAGGCTTCCTCAATGAAGTGGTAGTCACAGCAGGACGGAAAGAAGAAAGCCTGCGCGATGTGCCTTCTTCCGTGACCATCATCCAGTCAAAACAGATCCGTGAGCAGGCTTCCATCAATCCTTCCATTACCTCCATACTCGGAAATACTGTCCCTGGTCTCGGCACTTTCACCAATAAGGCTACCAACTCCGGTCAAACCCTGCGGGGCCGCTCGGTGCTGGTATTGATAGATGGTATTCCCCAGTCCACGCCGCTGATGAATGGCAGTCGCGACCTGCGCAGTATTGATCCGGCCATCATTGAAAGGGTAGAGGTGATCAAAGGCGCTACCTCCATTTACGGTAATGGCTCCGGTGGCGGGATCATCAACCTCATCACTAAAAAACCTTCGGGTGCTAAAGTGATCAGCGGTGAGACCAGGATCAGCGCCGATGGCAACCTGACCCATACGGATAATACCCTTGGCTACCGCGTATCGCAGACCCTGCATGGCACTGTCAAAAAGTTCTCTTATGTAGTGAGTGGCGTGTATAACAGGACCGGCGCATTGAAAGATGCGGATGGCAATGTGATTGCGCAGGCGGACGGGCTCAGTGAAACCAGGCTCTTCAACGGCTTCGGCAAACTGAGTTATCAGCTCACCGAAAACCAGCAGATCAGTTTCTCCTATAACTTTTTCCGCAGCCGGCAGCATAGCCAATATGTGAACCAGGCCGGGGTCTATGATGTGAAACCTGCTATCGGTATCCGTGGAGACGATCCCGGTGATCCTGCCGGTACCCCGCATAGCCACAATATGTACCTGAGCTACCGGGTGTCCAGACTGCCTGGCAACAGCAGCCTGGAACTGCTGGCCTATGACCACCGGTTCCAGTCGCTCAACCGCTATGTAGAAAAATCCAACAGCTGGTATGGGCCGGGGCAGACCTATATCCAATCCTACAAAAAAGGTATTCGCGCCAATCTCAATACGCCCTGGAAAGCCAGTGTACTGTCCGGTGATGTTACTTATGGGTTCGACCTGCTCAAGGACCGCACCAACCAGGTGCTGACCGATGGCCGGGTATTTGTGCCCGATATGAACATGCTGAACATGGCGCCTTTTGCACAGGCTAAGGTTGACTTTTATGATCTTGTGCTGAAAGCCGGTATCCGTTATGAGAATGCCAGCATCAAAGTGAAGGATTTCAATACCATTGCCAAAGGCGCCAATGGCGAAGGCAGCATTTTCATCCGCGGCGGTAAGCTCAACTATGATGCTACCATGTTTAATGTGGGCCTCCGGTATAACCGGCTTAATTTCTTCAGCCCCTTTGTCAGTTTCTCCCAGGCTTTTGGCCTGAACGAACTGGGCAGGGTGTTGCGGACAGCTACAGAGAACACCCTGGATCAGATACAGACCGATCCCGTGATCACCAACAATTACGAAGCGGGCTTCAGCAGCCAGGTAGGACCTGTCAGCTTTACTGCTTCTTATTTTGTAAGTACCTCCAGACTGGGGGCCAACCTGGTAGAAGAGAACGGGATGTTTGTAACACAGCGCGAACCGGAAAGGATAACCGGTTATGAACTGGTGGCCGAAGTGCGTATCTGCAAAGGCCTGCGGGCAGGGGGTAGTTATTCCTATGTAGAGGGTAAGTCGGAGCCTGCCAATAGCGCCAAAGTATATATGAATGGTGAGCGTATCATGCCGCCTAAGGCTACAGGCTTTATCAGCTATAACCCGCTGACCGCGCTGAACCTGCAACTGTCTGTGGTACATACCGGCAGCAGGGACCGTTTTGAGCTGCGCAGCAATGGCAAGTATGGCCTCAGCGAAGGACCGGTAAAATCCGTGACCTATGCCAACTTCAATGCGGGCTATACCATCAACACAGCTTTCAACCTGGCATTGGGGGTGGAGAACCTGTTCAACCAGTCTTACTATCCGCCCAGGAGCCAGTACCGTGTACAGGACCTGGAATATGTACAGGGCAACGGGGCAAGGCTGACCCTCACGGTGGGATATAATTTTTAACAGCAATAGCGCTGCAAAGGCTTACTGCATAACAAGGCTGTCTCACCAGAGGCAGCCTTTTGCTTTTGTGCGGGTAGGTGACAGCAGTCCCTGCTCCTTTTCTCCCTGTCTTTCTATACCTTAGCGACAGCACTAAATTATTCCGTTATGTATTTTACAACAAACGATATTCAGGCGCGCAGGGACAGGCTTGCTGCCAGATGGGATCAGGTACTCTTATCAGATGAAGCTGTGCTGGTGCATTCCGGCAAACCCATTGGCAGACCTGGTGGGCTTGATCAGACCTATACCTTTCTGCCCCATCCCGCTTATTTCTGGCTTACTGGAAGACGTCGGGAAGAAGAAGTGGTATTGTACAGCAGGAATACCGGCTGGCAGGAATTTCAAAAGATACCCCCACCGGAGCAGGCTGTATGGGAAGGAGAGAAAGTAGACCTGCTGGTCAATGAGCCCGGGCAAACCCTGGAGCAGCTGACCGGCTACCTGCAGGCGCAGGGATTCAAAACGTTGTATCAGCTGGGGCAAAGCGAACAGGCCGTTACAGGCAAGGCTTTTGAGCTAAGGACCTTGCTGGACCAGACCCGCCGGGTAAAGGATGCGGCCGAAGTACGGCTGATCCGGGAACTGGCCGGTATTGCGGCAAAGGGTTATGCGGTTATTGAAAAAACAGTGGCGCCCGGTATCACGGAAAGGGAGATCCAGGTTGCCTATGAATCGGAGATCTACCGCCAGGGCGCTCATACAGTTCCCTACGACAGCATTGTTGGGGCCGGTACCAATTCCGCTATCCTGCATGCACTGCCTACGTTAAAGAAAGTAGGCCCGCAGGAACTGGTGCTGGTGGATGCCGGTGCTGATATATATGATTATTGCGTGGACATTACGCGCACCTATGTGTCGGGTACGCCCGATAGCCGGCAAAAAGCACTGTACCAGCTGGTGCTGGATGTACAGCTGCAATGCATGGCGTTAACAAAAGCCGGGGCCTGGTGGCGCGATATTCATGGCAGGGCTGCCACGCTGTTCACGCAGGGTCTGCTGGAGCTGGGTATCCTGAAAGGCAGTATGGATTCGCTGGTAGAGAAAGAAGTGGTCTCCCTGTTCTTCCCCCATGGCCTGGGTCACCTGGTAGGGCTGCGGGTCAGGGATACAGGACATGAAGAGAACCTGTCGCCCAAAGCCTATTTTGGGGCAAGACTTCGCGTGGATCTCCAGCTGGAGCCAGGTCACCTCATTACGGTAGAGCCGGGATTGTATTTTATCAAAGCATTGCTGGATGATCCTGCACGGATAGCGCCTTTCAAAGACAATATTGACTTTAATGAACTGGCGCACTGGAAAAATATTGGCGGGGTCAGGATCGAGGACAATGTCCTGGTGACGGAAACCGGGAATGAAAACCTTACGGAAGCGGTGTATAAGGCTGCGTCACTGTAAGAAGGTCCCGGATAATGCCGTAAACAGCATGGATGGACAAATACATTTCCTGCCCCGGCAAGGCAGGACCAAACAATAAGAAAAAATAGCTTCAGGCTTTAAGCATGGATGCAGGACGTCCTGGCTTAAAGCCTGTACTGTTTAATGGGGAAAGAGAGGCCTCAGAAGTTAGCCGCCACAGGCACTTTTTTCTTAAACAGCCATTTATTGGCCTTGTACATCAGCCAGGCGCTGCCGGCGCCAATGGCGGCGCCTGCCAGCACATCCGATGGATAATGCACGCCCAGGTACATACGGGAATACCCTACAGAAGCTGCCCAGGCATAGGCCGGCACGGCTACATACCATTTGGGATAGGCAATGGTCAGGGAGGTGGCTGCTGAAAAGGCCATAGACGTATGTCCGGAAGGAAAGGACGGACTACTGCTGGTACTCACCGGGATAATATCGGTATTGGTTTTATAAGGTCGCGGGCGCTGAAAACTTTGTTTCATCCCGAACGTGATGAAAGAAGCGCCGGCCACCGTCTCTACAATGTAAAGCCCTTTTTTGAGGGTGGATGGGTCGTTGGCTATGAGACCGGCTGCCAGCACGCCGGCAGGGATCAGCATGGCCACCGTCTGGGTGCTGTTGGAGATGGCTTTGTTAAAGCGGACGCCGCCCTCACTGCGGTTTTCCATGATCTCTATCAGCACCTGCTGGTCCAGGCTTATCCGCTGCGCCTGCAAGGGGCGGACAACCACCATCAGGAGGGACACTAACAGTACTGCATACTTAGCACTATGTAAATGAGGGATTTGAATGAACAGGGGAATTGATATACTCACTGACCTTGATTTTCTCTGTGACAATTACGGTTTGTTCCGGTTACCTGAACGTAATAATACGGAAAATATTGTAAGAAATTGTAATACCTGAATGGGCCATTTGTGAAGCATTTCCTAAACCCATCCGTAAAAAATATACCGTTCGGTATATTTCACCTACCTTTGGGTCATAAAACAATTCGGCAGATGTCCAAAGCAGAAAAAACAAGGCAGTTCATCATTGAGAAAACGGCGCCCATCTTCAACAAAAAGGGTTTTGCCGCTACCTCGCTGAACGACCTCACCGCTGCTACTGGTCTGACCAAGGGCAGTATCTATGGCAATTTTGAAAATAAAGACGCCGTGGCGCAGGCCGCTTATCGCTACAATGCCGACCAGCTGGCCAAAGCCATGGAACTGGCCATCAGCAAAGCCTCTACGCCTCTGGACAAGTTGCTGGCCGTTACCGGGTTCTACCGGAAGCAATGGAAAACGGTTTTCATTTCCGGCGGATGTCCATCGCTGAACGCAGCAGCAGAAGCTGATGATACCTTTCCCGCCATGCTGGAAGAAGTGAAGCTGTCGTTCGACCGGCTGGCAAAACGCATTGCCGGTATCATGGAAGCAGGGAAGAAGGATGGTTCCTTCCGGGCCAATATTAAATCCACCGAATATACCTACCTCTTCATTATGCTGATTGAAGGAGGCATATTGCTTTCCAAGACCGCCCGTTCTCCCAAACACCTGCTGCTGGCCCTGGATCATGTAGAAAAAACCGTCAAAGAAGAAATACAGCAATAATATTTTTTTACCTAAAAATATACCGATCGGTATAAAATATCATAAAAACAGACAATCATGAAAACAGCGCACAATACCGTTTTTATCTCCGGCGGCTCTGCCGGCATCGGCCTGGCCATCGCTAAAAAATTCAGCAGCCAGGGTAATAAGGTTATTATCAACGGCCGCAATAAAGAAAGGCTGGAACAGGCCCTGCAGGAACTGGACAATGCCGTGGCCATTGCGGGCGACCTGTCCGTAGAAGCTGACCGGCTCCGGATTGCACAGGAACTGGCCGCCAACCATCCCGATCTGAATATCCTGGTCAACAATGCAGGTGCTGCATTTGTATATACACTGGGAGAAAATGCCGGCGCGCATGACAAGGCCCTGCAGGAGATCAGTACCAACTACCTGGCCCCTATTCATTTTACCGAACTGCTGCTGCCACAATTATTGCAGCAGGAGCAGGCGGCCATAGTAAATATCACCTCCATTGCAGCCCTTCAGCCGGCTAAAGTGCTGCCCACCTATGCGGCCAGCAAAGCGGCGCTTCATAGTTATACTACGGCGTTGCGACTGGCTTACGCTGAGCATTCGCCATTGGAAGTATATGAAGTATATCCGCCACTGGTGAATACCGAATTCTCAAAAGCCATCGGTGGGGAGAACGGCATTGCCCCGGCCGAAGTAGCCGACGAATTATTTGAAGCCCTGGCGCTCAGTAAATATGAGGTGCCTGTGGGTGTCACCAAAGAATTGTTCAAATGAAAAGAGTAGTTGTAACGGGTATGGGTACCGTCAATCCACTGGGAGCGGATATCTCGGCTTTCTGGACTAACCTCATCAATGGCCAGCCTGGCGCCGGTCCTATCACCCGCTTCGACGCCAGTGCTTTCAGGACCAGGATCGCCTGTGAAGTGAAAGGCTTTGCGCCGGAGCTGTATTTAGACCGCAATGAGATCAAGCGCAGTGATCTGTTCACCCAGTATGCGTTGTACAGTGCTGCGCAGGCTATTGAAGATGCCGGTCTGGCCAGTGCAGTTATCGACCCCTTCGATATCGGCGTGATCTGGGGCGTGGGCCAGGGTGGCATGGAAACCTTTGAACAGGAGGTGACCCAATATGTAAAAGGCGACAATACGCCTCGCTTCAGTCCCTTCTTTGTACCCCGGCTGATCGTTAATATGGCATCCGGCATGATCTCCATGAAATACGGTTTCCAGGGGATCAACTATACCACCGTCTCTGCCTGCGCTACCTCCAATACAGCCCTGATGGATGCTTTCAACTATATCCGCTGGGGCAAGGCGAAGGTGATGGTGAGCGGAGGTTCCGAAGCGCCCATTACACCGGCTTCGGTAGGCGGCTTCTCCGCCATGAAGGCCATGTCTACCCGTAATGAGGAGCCTATGGCGGCCAGCCGGCCATACGATAAACGGCGGGATGGCTTTGTGATGGGAGAGGGGGCTGGCGCCCTGGTGCTGGAAGAATATGAGCATGCGCTGCAACGGGGTGCTACTATCTATGCGGAACTGGCCGGCGCTGCCATGACAGCCGATGCCTATCATATGACGGCTCCGCATCCCGAAGGGATCGGCGCAGCCAAAGCTATGCAGCTGGCATTAGAGGATGCCGGCCTGCAAGCCGGAGACGTGGATTACCTGAACCCGCATGCCACTTCCACTCCTATAGGTGATATTGCTGAATTACAGGCAGTGCAAAAAGTTTTTGGGACGAACCATCAGCTCGCTATCAGCGCCACAAAGTCCATGACAGGGCATCTGCTGGGAGCAGCCGGCGCCATTGAAGCCATTATAGGTATTCAGGCAATCCGCCACCAGCTTATTCCGCCTACTATCAATTTGCAGGAGCCGGATGAGCAACTGCCGGCCAACTTCCAGATTATTAGCGGACAGGCCCTCGTAAAACCAGTGCAGGTGGCTATGAGCAATGCCTTTGGTTTTGGCGGACATAATGCTACCGTGATATTCAAAAGCGTATAGACCCGTACAGGGAAACAAAGAGCCCGGTCGCAACGACCGGGCTATACCTATTTCAGGAGTTTATTGGCTACAGATGAGCTTTGCTGCTGATCACTGTTTACCTGGGAGCAGTGTTTATTTACTCCAGTTGAACTGCAGGCCACCCATTACCCAGCGGCCGGGCATCGGCGTCCCTAACAGGTCACTGTACTGCGTATCAAAGGTATTATCCACCTGCACATAGACACCGAGGCGTTGCTGCCAGAAGGCATATTTTACCCGGCCATTCAGCAGGAAATAATCCCTGGATACCGTGGCATTGATAGCGGGGAGCGATTGGCGTTCCCTTTTTTTATACAGTCCGTTCACGCTGAGGCTGAGATTGCGCCAGGCATAGATAGCTGAGAAATTGGTCAGGAATTTGGCATGGGAAGAAATATAAAAGCTCGGTGTGGCATCACTGCTTACACTGGACAACCAGACCAGCCCTGCTGTCAGCGTCAGGTTTTGTTTATTGGCCAGCGGCTGAATGTATTGCAGGTCGGTCTCCAGCCCGCTGGTCTCTACTGACGAGATATTCTTTGCCAGCGCATAGGTGCCGCCGGGAGCCAGGTTGTCTTTCCGGGGCATATCCGCATAGGGGGTGGTACTGTAATCTATCAGTCGTTTGTGGAAGCGCTGGAAGCCAGTGACAGAGAGTTTCAGTCGCTCCCCGGCAAACCAGTCGGCCCCCACCTCATAACTGATGGACCTTTCGGCATTCAGGTTGGGATTGCCGATCCGGCCGCTGGTCACCAGCGTTTTATTGTAGTTATTATAGCGCTCTGTAAAATCGGCGTCACGGATGGTTTTGCCCACGCTGCCCCTCAGCTGGAACTGGCCCAGTTTCTGAGAGAGGTCCAGCTGCGGCGCCAGCTCATCAGAAATATTCTCAAAGAAGACCCACTGGAGGGAAGGACGCGCCGTGAAACCTTTCCAGATGGTCTGTGTTACCGAAACAAAAGGGGATACCAGCAGCAGGGAATGGTCGCCCCGGTCGTTGGAGCTGATCCTTTTCTCCTGCAGGTTGCCACCGGCCACCAGCTGGGTGGAAGCCGAGAGCCTGCGCTGGTAGCTCAGTAATGCCTGGAACAGTTTTGACGTATTATTATTGGCTATGGAAATACTGTTATAGCTATAGTGATCGGTGACCGATTTAAAGCCGGCATCCAGGCTGAGGCTTTGCTTATCGTCCTGGTAAGCGATGCGGAACTGGTGCCAGCGGGAAGTAACCTGCTCACTGGCGGTATCTGATAAGAAAGTAGTGTAATAGTTCTGTGCGGCAAAATCGCGGCTGTCATACGCAAAGCGATAGGCCACACTCCATTTGGGCGCTATAAAATATTTGGCAGAGACGGAGCCGGTGGTATTCTGAAAGAAACCGGTAGTACCTCTTTGCTGAACGCCATCAGCTTGGTTGGTGAGCAGGCCGGCAGCCAGGTGCAGCCTGTCTTTGCTGTACACGAGGCCGGCATCGGCCCCCCATAACCCGTATTCACCGAAATTGGCGCCGCCGGTGAACTGCAATTTTTCGGCGCCGCGTTTTGCTGCAAAAGATTTCGTGATGATATTGATGACACCGCCAACGGCATCGGCGCCATGAATGGCCGAAGAAGCCCCTTTCAGTACTTCAATACGTTCTATCTCGGCCGGAGCAATCGGAATATAGCTATTGAAGTGCCCGGTATTGGGATCATTGAGCCGCATGCCGTCCAGGATCACCAGCACCTGCTGGAAAGTACCGCCCCGCAGCACAATATCACTTTGTGATCCTACAGGGCCGCGGGCCTGGATCTCTACGCCGGGAACATAGCGCAGCAGCTCGTCCAGTGAATGCACCGGCAGCTCGCGGAAGCGTTCGCCTTTGATAACAGTAATATTACGTCCCGTTTCTGAAGCCCTTTGCTGGGCCAGTGAAGCGGTCACAGTGACGGGGTTTAGTTCGCTTTCTTTTTCCTGGGCACTGACACTCAGGCCAATAACACAGGATGATAGTATAAGTAAGAGGGTGTTTTTTTGCATAGCGGGCAAAAGTAATACAAAGTTTGGTCTACTGCCACTCCCCTTGGAGTAACCTTTACCCTTCTTACCTTTATATTTTAATGGTAATCTAATTATTGATCCAGCATAAAAAGGGGATAAATGCGTTTACCCCGGTTAAACATTTCGTAACCTATGGCCGTACCCGGAAAGAAAAAACGATCGATCAAGAAAAGAATATTCAGAGGGTTATTGATCTTCCTGGCTATCTTTTTTGTACTGATAGGTGTGGCGGTCCTGCTGCTGTTCACACAACAGGAGCGGATCACCAGAATGGCTATCGATGAACTGAACAAGCAATTCAAAGGAGCCATCACCCTGGAACGCAGCAATATCAATCTTGTTGAGAATTTTCCCAATGTTTCAGTAGCCCTGCATGGCGTGCAATTCTTCCCGGATAAGAGCCGGACCGGCAGGCCGATCTACCAGCTGGAACATCTCTATGTGGGTTTCAGTCTGCCCGATATTTTCAAACAACAATACAATGTGCGCCGCCTGATGCTGAAAGGGGGTAAACTGGACCTGGTACAGGAAAAGAACGGCCAGCTCAACCTGGTAGAAGCCAAAAACCTGGGCTCCGATACTGCCAGCAGTAAGGCTCCTGATTCCGCCGCCGCCCTACAGATCAACCTGCGCAGGATGGTCCTGCGCGATATGGATATCTCCTACCTGGATAAAAGCAGTATGCGGCGCTTCAGTACCCATATCGATAAACTGTCCGCCAGTTTTAAGACAGACAGCAGCCAGCTGCAAATTGCCCTGAAGGCCGATATGGAGCTGGACATGACCAGCCCCACCGATACCAGTTTCTTCCGCCATAAACAGTTGCAGCTGGATATTGCGGCCGACTTCGACAAACAAAAACATTTTCTCGCCCTCACCCGTGGTGGCATCAGTCTGCAGGATGCAGCCCTGACCATCACCGGTACTGCTGCACTGGCCAAAGAGAGCCAGGTGGATTTTGTGGTGAAAGGAGATAAGCCGGATATGAACCTGATTGCCGCCTTCATTCCCGGTGATGTGAAAGCCATTCTCAAACCTTTTAAATACGATGGGCATCTCTCTTTTGACGGCACCATTAAAGGGGCGCTGTCCAAAGAGAAACTGCCATTGATAGAACTGAATTTCGGATTGCAGGATGCCTGGTTCCTGAATACCGGGGCCGACCGGAAGCTGGATCAATTAGGCTTCAGCGGTTTTTATACCAATGGTAGTGAGCATAACCTGCACACTTCAGAATTACGGATGACCAACGTCAGCGCTAAACCGGGGAAGGGTGTCTTTGACGGCAATTTCGTGATCCGGGATTTTACAGATCCGCATGTGCTGATGCAGCTGAAGTCTGAGCTGGAACTACAGTTCATTGGAGAATTCCTCGGTATCCCTGACCTGAAACATATTACCGGCAAGGTGAAGCTGGACATGAACTTCAAAGAGCTGACCGATCTGCAATTCCCGGAAAAGGCCCTGCATAAACTGAAAGAAGGGGTGCAGAGTGAACTGACAGTGGAAGACCTTTCTTTCCGTATTCCCAATTACCCGCACCCGGTGCGGGATATGAACCTGCACGCAGTAATGCGGAACGGCCGTATTGTGCTGGACACGCTCCGGCTTAAAGTGGCCAATTCCGATCTCCGGGTCAATGGCTCCCTGAGTGACCTGCTGGCCGTGCTGCATGCACACGATAAACCCGTCAGCCTGGCGCTCAATATCAGCAGTGATAAGCTGGTGCTGAAAGAACTGTTTGCCCATGATACCGCCAAAGCGGCAAAGATGGAAGAAGAGATCCGCGGTTTTAACATCGGCCTGGCCCTTGCTACTTCGGTACAGCAGCTGCGCCACCCGGCCCCCCTGCCCAAAGGTGTATTTGAACTAAAACAGTTAAGGGCCGCTTTCAAAAAATACCCGCATGCATTTCATGACCTGGGCGCCACTGTTACCATCAATGATACCGCCCTGCTGCTGCGTAACCTGACAGGTATGATTGATCAGTCAGACCTGCGCTTCAGTGGCCGTGTGATCAATTATGCACTTTGGTTCGACCCCATCAAAAAAGGAAAAACACAGGTGGCCTTCGATTTCAAATCCAATCGCCTGGCTATGGCGGACCTGCTGGGACCTATCAGCAAGACCTGGGTTTCGGAAAGCTACCAGGAAGAGGAAGCCAATAATCTATGGCTGCGCGCCCGTGCTGACCTGCGGTATGATACCAGTTTCAAATTTGTCAAACTGCGTATAGCCAATATCTCCGGATCGCTGAAAAAGCACCGGCTGAAACTGGACAGCATCAGTGGCGGCCTGCTGTATGGTAATAAGATCGTGAAAGTGGACACCCTGAAAGGAAAGATCGGCCGGACTGATTTTGATCTCAACCTGCGGCTCTATGCCGGGGACAACAAGGAACTCAAAAAGAAGACCAACTATCTTTATTTCCGCTCTGAATTCCTGGATGCCGACCAGCTCCTGCGCTACAATTTTGAATCCTTTGCAGCTGTGCGGCCAACACCAGCACAGAAGCCAGCGCCATCACCAGCGCAAACCCCAACGCCAGACCAGACACCGGTAACCGCAGCTGCGCCCATGCTGGTCACCAATGCGGTAGCGGATCATAACAGTATGCCCGTTACTGCCAGCACCGCCAGCAATCCCGCCGATACCAGTGATCATGCCAAAGCCTTCAATATCTTCCTGATCCCCTTCCCGGATTTTGAGGTACGGGCAGATATAGGCAGGTTGAAATACAAGCGACTGGGATTGACCGGTATCACAGCACACCTGCGCACGCAGGAGGACCATATGATCTATGTAGATACCATGGGTATGAATGTGGCCGATGGCACCATGGGCATCCGGGGTTATCTCAATGGTACCAATCCCCAGAAGATCTTTTTCAACAGCCGCATCAGGGTCAATGATGTGGACCTGGAAAAAGTGATGATCCGACTGGATCATTTTGGACAGGACCTGGTGATCAACAAGAACATTAAGGGGATAGTGAGCGGTCAGATCAAAAGCCATGTACAGGTACACCCTGATCTGGTGCCATTGATCAATGATTCCAAAGCAGAGCTGGATATTGAGATCGTGAATGGCAGCCTGGTTGATTTTGCGCCCATGCAGGCCATGGCCGGCTATTTCAAGGACAAGAACCTGCGGATGGTCCGTTTTGATACCCTTCGGAATGTGCTGACCTTCCGGAATGGGACACTGGATATCCCAAGTATGAATATCAATTCTTCCCTTGGTTTTATGGAGATCTCGGGCAAACAATCCATGGACCTGACCATGGAATATTATATGCGCATCCCGCTAAAGATGGTGACCCAGGTAGGCTTCCGCGCATTGTTTGGCAGGAAGCAGGAGGAAGTGGATATGGACCAGGTGGATGAAATTGAGTTCCGGGACAAGGACAAGCGGGTCCGCTTTATGAATATTAAAGTTACCGGTACCCCGGAAGATTATAAGATCGGGCTGGGCAAGGACAAACGTAAGAAAAATTAAAAGCCCGACCGGGTGCTGTTGTGATGGAGCACCCGTCGGGCCACAGGATATTGTCTCTTGCTCCCTGTTATACCTTGAGTTTGCCTTCAATGGAATCATCCAGCGTTTTGCCGGTGAGGGCGCCGGCCAGCTGTTTCATAAAGGCTATGAGTTGCCCGTGTTTGGTATCCCAGTAATATCCTTCTTCGGGCGTAAAACGGATCACGGTGATCCGTGGATCGTCCACTCCTTCAGTGAACCAGGTCTTCACAATAGGCTCCCACAATTCTTTTATTATTGCTTTATCCCTGCTGATACTGGCCTGGCCGTATAGTGTGGCAAAATCCGAATGGGTAGCACCCTGGAACAGGAGCTGCACAGCAGGATCCTGTTGTATATGCTCATTCTTATCGCTGTCGTCAGCGCTCAGGAACCAGCAGGTACCATCATCATCCACCTTCTGAATGGCCATGGGGCGGGGTGAAAAGGCCTCACCGGTCCGGATACGCGTACAGAAAAAGCAGTTCTTCGCTTTTTTGATCAGTTCTTTTATTTTCTCGGCGGCCTCGCTGCCCTGCAGGTCTTTGCGATTGGTTTCGGGCTGCTGTAGATTAATGCTGTCCATAGCTTTTCTTTTGGAAAGCCGGTTAAAATAGCATGCCAGCAAGCGGCATAACAGGGCGCTGCGCTGCAGCGCAGCTGGTATTGTCCGCTCTGTTCAACAATTTGGGGTTACCCGTTAGTGGCGGCTTACCGGAATAAAAGGTAAGCGATGACCAGGGTGATGACAATATTGAACAATTGTGCCACCAGGAAAGCCAGCAATGGCTTCCGGCCGCTTTGTCCAAACAGGTCCCTGAAATTGGTTTCCAGGCCAATGCTGGTAAAGGCCAGCGCAAACCAGAGTCCCTGCAATCCTTTCAGGCTGGCGGACACCTGGCCGGGTAAACCAGCGGGCACCATAAAGGAGAAAAGAACGGAGGCGCCAATAAAGCCGATCACGAATTTGGGAAAACGCTCCCAGATGACGCCAATGCCGGGTTTGCTGGTCT